>JAABTP010000158.1 GCA_011389815.1 Desulfobulbaceae bacterium
ATGGTGGAACGATGATGAAATAAAAAAGAAATGGCGTTCATTCAATTTGAGCAAGCAAAATCGGGCTGAATATCTTTTTGGTTTTAACGAGTTGTTTCTTCCGGCTTTAACAATATTCAGAGAAAAAGTTGAATCTCTTGAATGTTCAAAGAAACTGATGAAAAATGCTTGGGCACTTCTTGATCTGTTAAGTCTTTTGGAAGAACAGACTATTGAAAAGCTTGAAGGAAAAGTCCATATACAAAATCGAATTGTCTCTCTGCACGAGTTGGATGCCCGCCCGATTAAAAAAGGAAAATCTCATCCGAAGTGTGAGTTCGGAACAACGCTTCAGATGGCTTTCAACCGAGAGGGATTCCTCATCACGACTGAAAATTTTATTGGAAAACCGAATGATAAGAAACTTTTCCCCAAGACTCTTGAGCTTTTTATAAAACGTATGAGAGAGACCCCTACCACGGTTGTCGGAGATTTAGGTTTTCGGAGCCGGGCGAATTTTAAAGTCGCTGAAAAAATCGACAACGTTTTTCTTGGACGCTCTGATGATGTTCATGAAAGTAAAAGAGAATTCAGCAAGAAAGCTCGTTCGGCGACTGAAGGGTTTATCGCTGTTGCCAAGAATCTCCGGGGATTTGGATGCAGTCTCTACCGTGGATTGGAAGGAGACCGAATCTGGTCGTTACTGTGTCAGACTTCTTATAATCTTAAGAAGTTTTTACAGCTTTGGCGTGAGGAAAAAATCCCGGAAAAAAGTCTGATCAAATTAGGGTTAGCATAACCATCTTTGGCAGGAGATCATTTTTTACCCGAAGTCGGGTAGGGGAAAAGTGCGTCCAATTTCCGTCTGAAAAATCGAATTATTGACGGAAACCTAAAAAAAGCAGCAGAAGCACCTTAGATTGAACGTTTTGAAATAACGTGTCAGGGTATTGACCACCCTGAATTCTTCCGACTGTCGAGAAATTCAGCAGATACTATTTAATAACAAAAGAGATATTATTGATATAATAGCCATTTTTGAATTAACCATTAAGCACTCCCGTGACTTCAATAAACAATAGAAATTTGACCCGTCCTGAATATAGTTGACACATTAATGACCATTCAGGATGGGGGCATCCACCCACCATCTCATACTCATTACTATCCCTGCCATATTTTACTTTCACCCCGGAAAGCATCAGCGAGGACAGATCAAGAAGCTCCTTGGATTGCAACATTTAATTCGTCCCATACCCCGTAAACCGCCTTCTCTCAGGCGCATGGAACGCCAGAACAATATCTTCATTAGGCACACCCAACTCGTTCAGCTCCTCAGCAATCCTTCTCTCCGTTCCATTATGCTGTATCCAAACCTTATTGTTTTTGATGTCAATATGCAGAGAACAGCCATAAATCCTCCTGTCATTCTGCCATCCCACATTGATGATCTGATAATGATCGTTTTCTCTGTCGAAAATCGTCTGCACTTCAATATCTCCGCAGGCCGGAACAGCATTTGTATATTTTTGCATAATCTCAACAATGCTGTTCCTGTACTTCTCTAATTTCTCCATTCCTCTATCTCCTCTTTCCCGATATTGCAGACAATCAGCCTGAGCCGGTTCTTGCTTATCGCCAGCCGCCCGAAACGGCTTTCAAAGAATGATCTGTAGACCTCCCCAGGCACACAGAGATAAAGAGTGCGGTCAGGTTCGGTCTCCTCAAGCACATCACGATAATTGATGAACTGACCCAGCGCAGTATGAAATTCATAGGTCACCGAGTCAGCAAGAAACGTTTTTACCTCAACAGCTATCTTTCTTCCATCTTTTTCCGCAGCAAGAATCTTTTCCGCCCCCAGATCAATATAGAAATCTGTGTCGCCATATCGCATGAAATAAGGATCATGGGTGATTTGCCACCCCTCTCTGATCAACGCTTTTCTGACTATATCGTGAAAATTGTCTTTTGCAGGCATGGTTACGGAGTACCTCCCTCACCTCCACCTCCCGACTCCTCACCATCCTTTTTTTTAGGCTTTTTGCGCTCACTCAATCGGGTTCCCCCAGCCATCTCATACTCATTGCTGTCCCTCCCGTACTTCACTTTCACCCCGGAAAGCATCTGCGAAGACATATCACGAAGATCCTTTTCATCCGCCCTGAAATTATTGCCTCCCGCATCAGCCTGGGCAAGCTGCCCGTTATAGGTATCCTCGGATGCCTGTGTTTTGTTTATCAGGGCTTCAAAAGCAGCAACAGTGAGGCCGTTGCCCAGATCAAGATCAGGATCGATTGCCTTGAGATTGGCGAGACGTTCAAGGGCTTCGGCGATAACGCAGGATGATTTACGTTGATAGGCCATAAGATTTCCTCCTTTGTAAAGAATTTTATCTTGAAGAAAAGAAGAGTTATAAAAGGCAATAAATCTGCTTAACGCCTTTTTCACTGCCTGTCAAGGAATATAAAAAAATTTATGGAGAGGAACAGGAGGAATACAGAGATTTTTTCTTCCGGGACAAGGAAATTTTACGATCAAGCACAGGTACGAAAAAAAACACATCACCCTTGTTGTTCCAGCAGGCTTCCTGTTGGTCGCTGACAACCTTCCTGCAAGAGCAAATAACCTTTTGTTGGTAGCCGCAAACCTTTTGTTAAGAGCAAACAACCTTCTGTTTGTTACCGCAAACCTTTTGTCAGGAACAAACAACCTTCTGTTTGTTACAAACAACTCCTTATTTGTTACCGCGAACCTTCTGTTTGCTACCAACAACCTTCTATTGGTAGCTGCAAGCCTTTTGTTTTCTACCAACAACCTTCTGTTGATAGCCGCAAACCTTTTGTCAGGAGCAAATAACCTTTTGTTTGTTACAAGCAACTCCTTGTCAGTTGCTGCAAACCTTCTATTTTCTTTCAACAAGTACTTGTTAATAAACAAAATTCCCTACTCAGCAAACTACTCTCGCAGTATCTCGCATCGCTCATTAAACAGGTCGCTGGAACGCTTGAGGAACAGCATACCGATTTTTTTTGTAGCAGAGAGATGGTGAGCAGGCCGGGAAAGGATACTTGATACGATTCTGCCGTGGCCGAGACTCACAAAAACGGTTGCAACTTCTGATTGACATGTTGGGCACATTGTTGCAACATTTCTTCTTCCTCTTCCACTATTGGTAATTCAACAATATTTTCAACTCCTTTATTGCCGATAATAAAAGGAAGACCAATCGTGCTGTCAATACCGTAAAAAGCGCCTTCCGTCCTGACTTGACCAGCGATTAAGGTGTCATGTCCCATAGTAATGGCCTGGAGCAGCTTTAAAGTTGCTTTTGCCGTACCAACCGCTGTTTTTGCGCCAGAGAAATGGGTAATAAATGGTTTTATAATTGCTCGGATGTCTGGCGGATATTGAGAAACCATCTCGTAGCATTCACTAATTTTTCCTGCCGATATCAGGCCGGTAGCCTTCTCTCTGACCCGGGCAACTTCTGAAAAAAGCTGATCCAGTGGGCATTGCTGACGAATTTTCAAAAAGACCTCGCTCAATTGCTCTTCAGTAAAACCATAAATATGAACTCCGCTCCAAAGAGGCACCATATTTAATCCATGTTCACCAAGCATGAACGCATGAATACGTTGCCGTGAGATACCGAGACTAATTGCAATTTCTTTTTTAAACCGCTGTGAATCCAGAAAGGCCCCCATGCCGATGACCCTTTTGGGGCCTAAATGTTTGGCAAAAATTGCTACAGCAAGTTCATTAGGGTTTGAAACACAAATGACTATTTCGTGACCATGCCCATATCGCGCTAACTGAGATGCATAATGCTCGAATACAGGCGCATTTTCTTGTGCAAGCATGTCTCTGTTACTGCTCGCATGACTAATATCAGCGGGAAAGGTTTTCCCCGCTGCCATAACAATTAAATCCCCTCGTATTGCCGTAGAATCAAACTCCACATGAATATGAGGACACAGCCCTGCATAGGCATCCAACAAATCCACTGAAAAACCTGGCAAATGCCTTCTGCTTAATCCTGTAGGATTACCTAACAAGAGTAAGTGCTGTTCTCTATCAAGCAGTTGCTCTGAAATGATTAACTGCGTGAGAACACGTCCGACAGCTCCTCCAGCTCCAATCACAGTAATATCCATAAATCCCCCCTCCAACTTCTTATGACAAGATCAAAAAACACTTACTAACAAATAATCAATACCACCTTTTGCCGTAAAAAGAAAGCCGAACGATTTTTTCAAATTATCCGCAGCCAGCTCAATCATTGTTACAGGAGAGCACCTTTCTGCCATATCTCTTTTTGGAGTACATAAAAAAACATCTTTTCCTTAATCAACTGTTGACAAAAGGTTTCTCTCTCTATATTTTGTGCATATGCACAATAAAAGGCATCGGCAAGCCAAATACTTAAAAAAATAATCAGACGTAATTTTAAAGAGTAACAGGCATATCTCACAAAAATTGGAGGCAAAAAATGAAACTTTGTATTACCGCAACAGGAAACGATCTGAACGCAGCAACTGATGCTGCCTTTGGCAGGGCACCCTGGTTTGTTCTGATTGACACTGAATCAGGTGCAACCCAAGGCATTGAAAACACCAATTCTCAGGCTGCGCAGGGAGCAGGAATCGCTGCGGCCCAGACCATGACCGAGCACGGAGTTGATGCTGTGCTTACCGGCCGATTAGGCCCAAAGGCAAGAACCGCCCTTGAGTCCTCTGGCATTGGGATGCACGAGGGTCTTGGACGATCCACAGTTGCTGAGGCCCTGGAACAATTCCAGGCTGGTCATTATGGGCAAGATGCTACGTCAGGGCAGACAGCAAGCACAGGAACATCCTCCCGGCAAGCACCCACAGGGCCTGGGGCTGTTCGTATGCAGGGGAATGGTTCCGGCATGGGCCAGGGACGAGGTAAAGGCAAAGGAGGCTGTCGCTGTGGCAGTGGTTCTGGCAGTGGAGCAGGCAGAGGTGGTGGTCAGGGCCAGGGACGCAGGAGGGGACAGTGAGCAAAGAACTGCACCCGGAAATCATCAAACATTTCCATAACACAAACTTTACAACCCCGATTATTGGCATCACTGGTGGTAAAGGGGGCGTAGGTAAATCAACCATAGCAGCGAATCTGGCAGCGGCCTTTGTTGCCCAGGGCAAGAAGGTCGCCTTGATTGATGCTGATGTCGATGCACCCAACGATAGCCTGCTCCTTGGTATTCCCCTGGAAAACCCTGAGCCAGTAACCATTATGCAGCCTATTTTTGACTCGGCAAAATGCACAGATTGCCAGCTATGCGTTAAAACCTGTCGGATGAACAGCCTGTTCCGGCCAAAGGTAAAAACCATTACCCTTATGGGTGAATGCAATGGCTGCGAGGCCTGTTATATGGTCTGTCCGGCAGATGCCATTACCCGTGGCAGTCATTCTGTCGGCACTCTGTACACAACCAGGCGCGGCAAGCTCTCCCTGTACACCGGGGCATTGCAACCAGGGCTGGCAGAAAGTGCCCTGGTGGTCAATGCGGTAAAAAAAGCCGCCTTTGTGGATGCGGAACTCTTTGATGTCATCCTGGTGGATACTGCTCCTGGCACCCATTGTAATGTGATTGGGGCCTTAAAAGGGGCTGATCATGTGCTGGCAGTTACCGAACCCACGCCATTGGGTTCTCATGATCTTGAGTTGATACTCTTGTTACTGGATATGTTTGATGTCCAGCGAAGCGTTGTGATAAACAGGTCAAATCTACCCGGCCAAAGAGAAAAGGTGGAACTGGCGGCTGAACTCGGGGCTGCTCCCATTGCTGCGGAAATCAAGCTGGATAAAGAACTGCTGACCGGTTATCTTCAGGGAATGCCAGTGGTTGATCTTCTGCCCAACTCAGCAGCAGCAGAGATCTTTCTGGATATGGCTGACCGTCTCACCAATGCCTATCTTGTCCAAGATAATCAGGCACAACAGGAGCAGCAATCATGAAAGAAATCGTTATATTGAGTGGTAAAGGAGGCGTGGGCAAGTCTTCACTGACTGCTGCTCTGGCCCATCTGTTGACAGAGCAAGGCACACGCTTAACCCTGGCTGACACAGATGTTGATGCCCCTAATCTCCATATTGTGCTGGGAGCTGAGTTTGACCGCAGTACACCGGTCACAGCCTCGGACAAGGCAATTATTGACTATGATAAATGCAGCCGTTGTATGCGCTGCGTAGATGCCTGCGCCTTTGACTCCATTATCGGCGACACAGAACCGATCATTATCAACTACTCCTGTGAGGGCTGTGGCGTGTGCTCCCTGGTTTGTCCGGATGAGGCTGTTTCAGTCACGCCGGTGGAAAATGGCCAGATTAACTTTGTTACCTCGGGAGCAGTCCGGGTGGTGGCTGGAGCCCTGGGTATTGGTGAATCCAGCTCAGGACGGTTAGTGGATATTGTCAAGCGGGAGGCCCGACAGGAGGCATCGTTGAGTGGCAGCGATTTGCTCCTCACAGACGGACCTCCAGGAATCGGCTGTCCGGTGATTGCGGCCTTAAAAGGTGCGGATTACGCTCTGTTGGTCAGTGAACCGACCCCATCCGCCCTGAGTGATCTGCAACGTATTGCCGAAGTCGTGCGAGGGTTCAATATTCCTGCCGGAGCAGTGCTCAATCGAAGCGACATGGATACGAAATCTGCCAACACCACAAGGAATTGGCTGGAGCAAAACGATCTGCCCATGTTAGGGGAGATCCCCTATGACCCCTATCTGGCCCAGGCCCTGGCTCGGGGTGATCTGGCTGTGAAGATGTATCCTGATGCGCCATCATCTCTGGCAATCAAAGAGCTGCATAAGGTGGTGGAAGGGTTGCTTGACTGATCCCTATACAATTTATGATGTATACCATGCACCACTTTTGATGCATGGGCCATACCCTGCGTGAATTCTGCACCCATGCCCCGCGATACATCACGGGGCTAACTTCTTTTTTTAAAACTCTTCTCAGTTCCCTGAAGCAACCGCCCAATATTCTCATGATGCTTCATCCAGATCATGATCACGATAAAACCGGCTAAAATAAGCTTCCAGGTCGGTTCATCAAGAAAGTACACACAAGGCAAAACCACAGCTGATCCAAGCAGGGAACCCAGCGAAACAAAGCCAGTCGCTGCAACAATGGCTATAAAAACAATTATACTCAGCAAAACTGCCTGGGGAGCCAGGTACAAAAAAACACCCAACCCAGTAGCCACCCCCTTCCCTCCTTTAAAACCAAGATAGACTGGAAACATATGCCCAATCACCGCAGCAGCACCGCAGAGAGCAATCAGCAGCTGATGATTTGGGCTATCAGCAAAAATGAGCCCGGCAAGCAACATAGGAACATAGCCTTTTGCACAATCAAGGAGAAAGGTTACAACACCAAGTTTTTTGCCCAATAAACGAGAGACATTGGTCGCACCAATATTCTTACTGCCCTGCTCACGGATATTTATCCCCTGGCTACGGGAAAGCAGGAGGCCAAAGGGAATAGCGCCAAGGAAATAGGAGAGTAGAATATAAAAAAGATGAGAGAACTGCATTATCGTCTGTTCAGGTTGCATTCAGAGGTTTGCCCAAGGGCGGATATCAGGTTTCTAAAAAAGAGAGCTGTCGCTAATGGCACGACCTTAAGTGGTTGACCACAGGATTACGCCGTTTGTCTTCTTGGTACTGTCAAACGAGGGTAGGC
>JAABTP010000159.1 GCA_011389815.1 Desulfobulbaceae bacterium
AAAATCATCTTTAAATAATTAAGATTAATCAGTTAAAGGTCTGATTGGATATTTTTCACACAAAAAGGTTGCACTCAAATCATTTGATATTTTTACCGCAGTAGACATAATATCTCCTTAAATCTGTAAAAAGAGTAACAGGTACGGGTGAGTTATTTTCAGTTTACTCTTCTCGGTTGCATATTGCAACCTTGTGTACTAAAAAGATACCGCATCATCCATGATGCATAACGATTGATCCATACCACCATGTCCACCCCATTCGTCCATCTCCATGTCCACACCCAGTACTCCATGCTCGACGGGGCTATTCGTCTTGCTGATCTGATTGATAAGACCCAGTCCTACGGCATGAACGCTGTTGCAGTCACTGACCACGGTGCCATGTACGGGGCTTTGGATTTCTACACCAAGGCCAACAAGGCCGGGATCAAGCCCTTGGTGGGCTGCGAGTTCTATATCTCGGAGACCGACCATCTCATCCATGATAAGAGCGCAGGCCATAATTTTCATATTGTGCTGCTGGCTATGAATGAAACCGGCTATCGCAACCTGATGAAGCTGGCTTCTATCGCCCAGACAGCCGGTTTTTATTATAAGCCCAGGATTGACCGCAAGCTGCTTTTTGCCCATCAGGAAGGGCTGATTGCCCTGACCGCCTGCCTGCACGGTGAAATCCCCTGGACTATTACCCATCAGGGGGTGGATAAGGCCAGGGAAAAGGCATTGGGCCTGCAACAGGTCTTTGGTGATCGCCTCTATTTTGAGATCCAGGAAAACGGCATCCCGGAACAGAGGGGCGTCAACGACGGCCTGATGGAGCTGGGCAATGATCTGGGTATCAAACTGGTTGCCACCAATGATTGCCATTACCTGAATCGGGAGGAATCCTACGCCCATGAGGTTCTGCTCTGTATTCAGACCAGCAAGACCATTAACGATGCCAACCGCTTTCAGTTTGCCACGGATGAGCTGTATTTCAAGCCGCCAGATGTCATGGCCAAGCAGTTCAGCTACTGCCCCGAGGCCCTGGCAAATACTCTGGAGGTGGCAGATCGCTGTAACCTGGAGCTTGAATTCAATGAAAATCATTTTCCCATTTTTCCTGTGCCAGCAGGGGAATCCCTGGAAAGCCTGTTTGAAAAGGCCTGTCGCGATGGATTAGATCAACGTCTTGATCATATTCGCAGTCTCCAGGAGGTTCCCTCGGAATTGGAGCAGCAGTATCGGGAACGCCTGGAAATGGAAATCAAGGTTATTCAGGAAATGGGTTTTTCCGGTTACTTCCTTATTGTTGCCGATTTTATCAATTGGGCTAAGAGTCAGAAGATTCCAGTCGGGCCAGGTCGTGGTTCAGGAGCTGGCAGTCTGGCTGCCTTCTGTATGTCTATTACTGATATTGATCCCATCCCTTACGGCCTGCTTTTTGAGCGTTTTCTCAATGTGGAGCGGGTTTCCATGCCTGACTTTGACGTGGATTTCTGTAAGGATCGTCGGGACGAGGTGATCGACTATGTCCGCAGCAAGTATGGCGGGGATGATCATGTGGCCCAGATCGTGGCCTATGGTTCCATGAAGGCCAGGGCCGTACTCCGGGATGTGGGCCGGGTTTTGGAGGTTCCCCTGCCCGTGGTTGATAAGATTGCCAAGCTGGTCCCGGATGAGCTGAAGATTACCCTGAAAAAGGCCATTGACAAGGAACCCCGTCTCCAGGATGCCATGAAGCAGGATCCGAGCGTCCAGAAACTGCTCACTGTGGCCCAGGTCTTGGAGGGCCTGTCCCGCCATAAATCCACCCATGCTGCCGGGGTGGTGGTCTCGCCCAAGGCCATGGTGGAGTATCTGCCGGTCTGTGTAGGTTCCAACAAGGAGATCCTGACCCAGTTTGACATGAAGTACACTGAGATGACCGGGCTGATTAAGTTCGACTTTCTCGGGCTCAAGACCCTGACTGTTATTGACCGGGCACTGCGCCTGATTAAGCAGGATATCGGCACTGAGGTTGATCTGAGTAAGATAGCCATGGATGATCAGCGCACCTATGATCTCCTCTGTGCGGGTAACAGTCTGGGGGTTTTTCAGCTGGAGAGTGATGGGATGCGGGAGCTCCTGGTCAAAATGGCACCGGAGCAGTTCACCGACCTGATTGCTCTGGTGGCCCTGTACCGTCCTGGCCCCTTGGATTCCGGGATGGTGGATCAGTTTGTTGAAACCAAGCATGGTCGCCGCCCTCCAGAGTATCCCCTGCCGCAGATCAAGCCTGTCCTGGAAGAGACCTACGGGGTCATTGTGTATCAGGAACAGGTGATGAAGATTTCCAATATCCTGGCTTCCTACAGCCTGGGTGATGCGGATATTCTCCGCCGGGCGATGGGTAAGAAGATTCCAGAGGTGATGGAGGAAGAACGGGCCAAGTTCATGGCCGGGGCCAAGGACAATAATATCCCGGAAGAAAAGGCGAAATATGTCTTTGATTTGATGGCTAAGTTCGCGGGTTATGGCTTCAATAAGTGCGTAGTGGGTTCCACGCTGATTCTTAACGCAGAAACGGGAGAACAGCTCACCGTTGCGGAGTTGTATCAGAATCGGCATAGTTTCACAGTTCATGCGCTCGGCGAAGATGGCAAACTCCGTCCGCGAAGCGTGCTCGACGTTATTGAAAACGGTCGAAAGCCGGTCTTTGAGCTGCGAACAGCGCAGGGGCATCGGATAACCGCGACATCGAACCATCCATTACGTACCCTTGACGGCTGGACGTTACTTGGCGACCTCAAACCCGGTGACCGGATTGCTGCGCCCCGCCGCCTGACCGTGCAGGGAGGCGGGCACTGGATGCGGCATGAACTGATTTGTCTTGCCGGTCTTCTTGCAGAAGGGAACGTCTGTCATCCTTCGTCGCTTTACTTCTTCGGAAATGATGAAATTCTTGTGCGCGATTTCGCAGAGGCTGCCGAGCAGTTCCCGGAAAGCAAGGCGCGTGTTTATCAACGCAGTAACGGTCGCCTGGAGGTCTGCGTGAACACGGGACGCAACTTGCGTTTCCGTAAGGGAGGAGAACCGTGGAATAAGAAGGGGAAAAATTCGGTTGTCGAGAAGGATGCCCCGCCCGTCCGGTCAGGAGCATGGCATTGGGCTGAGCAGCTTGGTATCTTAGGGAAGAAGGCAACAGAGAAAGAAATTCCACTGGAGATTTTCTTGCTTTGCGATGCGGATATTGAGCTTTTCCTTGGTAGGTTGTGGGCCGGAGACGGCTTTATTGCTAACAAAGATCAGTTCACACCCTATTATGCAACCTCATCCTTTGATCTTGCCCGTGATGTGCAAACGCTTCTTTTGCGGCTCGGCATTCCAAGCGGTGTTCACGAGAAACAATTCCGCTATCGCAGCGAAATGCGTATAGGCTATACAGTGCATGTGGTCGGAGAAAACTCGGCAGATACCTTTCTCTCGCGTGTCGCCCCTCATGCGCTCGGGCGGGAGCAACAAGTTGATCTGCTCCGTCGCCACGTTGAGAAGACTAGGTGTAGTCTGACATCAAAGGATACCATCCCGGCGGAGGTTCGCGTATGGGTAAACGAGGAGCGCGTGCGCGCCGACCTCACTTGGTGCGAACTAGAGAATCGCTCAGGTCTGTGCATGAAGGAATTTATGGGTAATGGTTCCGCTGGAAAACGCGGCTTCCGCCGGTCAACCCTGGCCCGTCTTGCGAGCTTCTTCACATCAAACCGTCTTGCCGCACTCGCCGAGTCCGACATCTTCTGGGACTGCGTGGTGTCAATAGAACCTCGCGGGCAGCAGCAGACCTTTGACCTCACTGTAGAGGAGGATCACAACTTTGTTGCAGACGGCCTTATCGTCCACAATTCCCATTCAGCCGCTTACGCCCTGGTAGCCTATCACACAGCCTATCTCAAGGCCCATTATCCGGCCCAGTTCCTTGCTGCCCTGCTTTCCTGTGATATTGATAACACCGACAAGGTAGTCAAGTACATTAATGAATGCAAACAGATGTCCATTCCTGTTCTGCCTCCGGATATTAACGAATCCCAGAAAGACTTCACGGTTATTGATGATCGGGTTCGTTTCGGTCTGGGTGCGGTCAAAAATGTGGGTGGTTCAGCCCTGGATTCTATGATTAAAGAGCGTGAGGAAAATGGCCTTTATACCTCATTGACGGATTTCTGCGCCCGGATTGATTCTGGTAAAGTTAATCGGAAGGTTTTGGAAAATTTGATCAAGGCCGGGGCCTTTGATTCCATGCAGGTAAAACGTTCCCAGCTTATGGAAGTGTTGGGCCAGGCCCTGGAACAGGCCAAGGCTGTACAGCGGGATCGTCTGAGCGGCCAGATGAGTTTATTTGCCGTTGCCGGAGGAGTGGGGGGGGATAATCAACCCGCAGCGGAAATTACATTTCCTGACATAGATGAATGGCCGGAGTTGCAAAAGCTTTCTTATGAAAAAGAGACCATTGGTTTTTTCCTTACCGGCCATCCGTTGGATGGCGTGATTGAGACCATTCGCATGGTTGCTGATGCAGAAATTGAGGAACTGGATACTTGGCATGAAGGGCAGGCGGTTCGGGTTGGTGGTCTGATTCAGCAGTACAAGGAGCATATTACCAAAAAAGGCGACCGCATGGCTTTCACTGTGCTGGAGGATATGAGTTCCAGAGTTGAAGTTATTGTTTTTTCTGATACCTTTGCTCGTTGTTCCCAATTTCTTGGCAAAGACGAGCCCTTGATCGTTCTTGGTACCATTCAACAGGGGGAGCGGGGAGCCAAGGTTATTGCTGAGGACATCTCTCCCCTGGATAAGGCTGTGGAGCAGTTTGCCGAGCAGACCGCAATTCGTCTGCCTGCGGATCGGATCGGCAGGAATCAGCTTGTTGAGCTGAAGGATTTGATCCGCCGTTTCTATGGTTCTGTCCCGGTAAAACTGACCCTTCATTTTGACGGTCGCGGTGAGGTGGATATCCTGCCTATGAAAGATATCACGGTTCGGCCTTGCCCGGATTTTTTCCAGGAGGTGAAGAAGTCCTTTGGGCCGGGCTGCCTGTCCGTGCAGATGCGTCAGGCTGAGGTGCAGCGGAAGAAGTGGTTTAGCAGGGGAAAAGGTTGAGTCCTTTTCAAGGAAATATCTTGTTTTTTTATTGAAATTAAGAATAAATTTAAGCTGATAATGCAAAGAGAATTATATGTTATCAATATTTGTCCAAGCTGCGGCAAGAAGAAAAAGTGTTCTTTTTGCAACCTTGTTTTTTCTGGTATTCGCACCATATCATCATGAAGTCAAGTGGTTTTCATTCACAGCTCAGATTTATGCTCAGGGAACGGAAGAGTTGGTCATTGTACAACCTAAAGGGGCAAAAAGGAAACTGGAATCCGAGAACCCTGCGGTGCTATCGTCTCCTGCCCATCGTGAAAATCGATTTGAGCAATCAGCAACATGTTTATTACCTGCTGATATTCCCGAACAAAGATATTCTGAAAAGTTTTCATCCTTTAGAAGCTGGCTTGTTTTTTTTAAAGAAAAGGCAAGGCAGAAAGGAATTTCTTCTTATACTGTTGAGTCTGCTTTTAAAAATGTACGTTTGTTAGACAAGGTCGTTCAACTTGACAGAAAACAAGCGGAATACTCTCGTTCTTTTACAAATTATATCAACAATTCTATTTCTCTCTCCAGGATAACACGAGGGAAAAGAAAACTTCAGGAGAATGCAACCATATTACGAAGGATTCACGGTAAATATGGTATTCCTCCTGAAATCTTAGTTGCCTTATGGGGAATGGAAAGTGATTTTGGGGGTTTTACTGGCAACTTTTCCACCATTAACACATTAGCGACACTGGCCTATGATGGAAGACGACGTGATTTTTTTACTAATGAGTTGCTTTGTGCATTAGCCATGCTTGACTCAGGCAGCATAACTGTTGATGAAATGACAGGTTCCTGGGCCGGGGCAATGGGCCAACCTCAATTTATGCCGTCAACTTTTCAGTATTATGCCGTTGATGGAAACGGGGACGGGAAAAAAGATATTTGGCAAAACACAAGTGACGTCCTGGCATCAGCCGCAAATTATTTATATAGTTTAGACTGGAAACGGAAAGACCCATGGGTGGTGGAGGTCGCATTGCCTGAAAATTTTGATCCATATCATGCTAAGTTGTCTGTAGAAAAGAGCCTGAAACACTGGAGGTCGCTGGGAGTGAAAAAACCTGACGGAAAAGAATTAAGAGGTAATTCCCTCAAAGGTTCAATTATTCTGCCTGCTGGGCTTTCTGGTCCGGCTTTTCTCGTATTCCATAATTTTCGCGTTATCAGAGAGTGGAACAAGTCTATGAATTATGCTTTGGCTGTAGGTCACCTTGCGTACAGAATTGCCGGAGGTGCTCCCTTAACCGGTCTTAGTAAACAAAAAGATAAGAATTTGTCGCATCAGGATGCTTTTATGATACAGCAGGTACTGTCATCATTGGGGTATTATACAGATAAAATTGACGGCATGGTGGGGTTGAAATCCAGAGAAGCGATCCGTGAATATCAAAAAGAAAAGGGAATACCTGCTGATGGCTACCCATCTGAGGAGTTGATTATACGATTGAGGCAAGAACATCCTTAATATATTTATGATAACTGCGCTTCCTGATATCTTTTTGCCGTACCTCCGGCGCAGTCCGATGAAACTTTTTTTCTGAGATTCCGCCATGTCTGAAATCTGTCAGGAGTCTTCACACGTCTGAACAGAGTGTTTGCACGTTACGTGAAAGTATTCATACGTTTGTTAAGAGTATTTGTACGTCTGAACACAACGTTCATATGTTTGAACAGAGCTAACAGACGTGTGTTTGCAACCTTTGTACGTTTGAATAGAGCATTCACTCGTTTGCCAGGAGTGTTTACACGTTTTGCAGAAGCATTTGTACGTACGTTAAGAGCTTTCACATGTCTAAAAGTAGCATTTGCACGTTACTCAAGAGTTAACAGACGTATGTTTGCAGCGTTTACATGTTGAACAAGAGTATCAAGACGTGTGTTGAGAGCTTTCGTACGTTTGAATACTGTGTTTACTCGTTTGTATGGAGTGTTCAGACGTGTAAAAACTGTTAGTGGACGAACGAAACAAGGCGGGAGATATTGCCTCGTTCCTTCAGGCCCCGTGATTTATCGCGCGGCTTCCTCTGTCCCAAAGGGGCTATATTTATTTAGATCAGGGTAACCAATGGTTCGGTAATTTTTACACCCTATAATTAGGGGATTCTCAATATAGCGGGAGCTGAATCGAATTAATTGCAAGTCAGCATTTTCCCTGACTTGCAATTAATTCATATTGATTCAGAAGTACTGCTGAAAACAGGAGATTTTTTCCCTGAAAAAGTTACCGAACCATTGGTAACACACCCTGAGAATAAAGTGTCTTCTGGCACCGTGAAGCAGAGCTTCAGCAATAAGGATTCCCAAGCCGGAGCTTGGGAACCAGGAGAATGCGTAAAGTTTATTTCGTTATTTTTTCCTTATCCCAAGTTCGTAGGATTTGTGCTCAAAACACGAAAAAAAGTCCTTTTTGGGGCCTTGCTCCTCTTTCAAATATC
>JAABTP010000160.1 GCA_011389815.1 Desulfobulbaceae bacterium
CTCGGCGCCAGGGGCTGGATGTGCCTCCTCTGCCTCTTGCTGCGTAAAAAAATGAGAGGGATCTGAACGGTTACACCTCAGTGGGCACCTTCGCACTTATCCCATCTGCCCAAAAAATATAGAGCTGATTCTTATTGCGCAGCAACAAACGATAGCACCCAAAAGCCCATTCCTCGGTCATCATGTTCTGCTCCCCTTTTAACCAGACCTTAACCCGTGGATACGAGAGAAAATCATTCTGCTGCTCCCGCTCAAAATGATCCCAGCCAACCCAGTTGCCAAGATGGTAAAAGAACACAAAAAGCAGCAAAAGATACATTGGCGATCCCACCAGGGTCAATACCCAAAGCCAGACCGGATGTCGGACCACCTGCACCGGCTCTTCCCCCTCCCCTTCAGGAGATTCCACTTCTTCAATAATGGCCATTTTCCGCCAAAGCACACGAAGAAGGAAATACAGGCCAATGGTAAAAAAACAGGCAATAACAGCTGCCAAACTATCATACAGCACCCAAAGACTGTAGATAAACAGGGTATCCCTGGTCAGGCCCAGGTCAGTCAGGCCAAGATGAAAACGGGAAAAATAATGATAGGCATAGGACCAGCCCGCTGTATAAAGCAAGGCCACCACAATACCGGTGATGGCACCGGCATCCAGCAGGCCTGCCAGGGGAAAGGCATTATTCTTGCTCTGCATCCTGTCCTCCCCAATCAGGCAGCATAGGAATCACCATGGTCTTGGGCACAGCAAAGGATTGCAAACGGGGAGCGCAACGCTTATCCTCAGCTGTGAGCTTTTCCCACCTCGTGCCAGGTTCAAAGGACGTGGCTGGCCCATCACCAATGGCGCAGCTATAGCAAGAGGCTGTATTTTCAGTCAACAGAGTAATTTCCAGGCAAACCCGTATAGTATCCCGAACCTTATGGAGAAAGCAGACCTTTTCCGCTTGCACCAGATGCCATTCCTCACCAGGTATCATGGGCTGGGCAATGCCTTCATCATCGAAACAACTGTAGCTGGGCACGGCATCGTGCTTGCCCTTGATCTCCACACAATCTTCTTTCAGCGTCTTTTCCTGTATGTGCAGAAAGGCAACCTTTTTGCGCTCAGCTGAGGCCGTTGCCGCAATCAGCAACAGGAAGCTTCCTGTAAGCAGAGCTGTACCTAACACCACACTTAAACGTCTTTTTCTTTCTGTCTTCATGATATCAATCCCGACCTTAAAAGCCGGGCTCTTTTCGGCAACATTTTTGAAATTAAAATTCATTGAACATCTTATTCAGCAAATTCACCCATCCTTGACCACTTTTTCTTGCCTTACTGCTGCACCAATTATAGGTCTTGGTGCCACCGTCATAACGGACAGCCAATCCCTTTTTCACCAACACATCAGCAACATTCTTCCTTCCGGCATAGACATCAGCAACAATACGAAAATATTTTCCCCTGCGCACGTTTTTCAACCTGATGGTACGGGCATTTTTTAACAAATCACCGACTATTTTCTTGGCTTCACGGGCCAATTCCTTTTCTTGGGCACATTTCCCTCGTATTTCCGGAGTATCGATTCCAGCCACCCGGACAGAAATATCATCGCCAAATAAGGGGTGTTGGCCCTTGATATCAACGGTAATAGTGTCGCCATCATAATTTTTCACAAAACGAACCTTTTTGAAGTCTCCATATGATTTCTTTTTTGTAGCACCAATTGAGGGAGCCAAAACAACGAAAAAAACCAAACAAAGAGAAAAAAAGTTGGAACGACAACATAATTTCTTCATAGTAAAATCAAGGCTCAATTTAATCTGACATCCCGCCCCAGAAGGGCAATCGAAAATAACCATCATTTTAACGGTAAATGTCTGCTGATGACTCCTTGAATACCTCAGCCAAACGAACCGCCGCAACCGTCTGCCCCACATCATGGACACGCAGGATATCTGCCCCCTGCTGAGCACAAAGGGCAGAAACAACCGCTGTGGGACAATCTCGTTTTTCAACCGGGGTACCCAGCAATTTTTCCATAAATGATTTTCGGGAATGGCCGATCAGTACCGGAAAACCCAATTGCTTAAAGGTGGCAACATTGCGCAGGATCTCTACATTATGTTCAAGGGTCTTTCCAAAACCGATGCCAGGGTCAAGAATAATGCGCTCTGGGGCAATGCCCTGGCTCTCCAGCCAGCTGGTCCGCTCCTGAAAAAAAACACAGATCTCAGTAACAACATCCGCATATTCAGGCGCAACCTGCATATTCTCCGGTGTTCCCTGCATGTGCATGATTATAATCGGTACTTCACAGGAACTGGCGACCTGGATCATCTCAGGATCCTGGCGCAGGGCTGAAATATCATTAATGATCGTTGCACCCTGCTCAAGGGCGGCTGCTGCAACACCAGCCTTGGTGGTATCAATAGAGATGGGGATATCAGAAGAAAGGCCCCGGATCGCCTCAATGGCTGGGAGAACCCGTGTCAATTCTTCCTGCTCTGCCACAGGCTCAGCAAAAGGCCGGGTGGACTCCCCACCGATATCTATAATATCTACGCCATAGGCAAGCATCTTTTTTGCCTGCTCAATAACAGCCTGACCCCCAACACATTGCCCGCCATCGGAAAAAGAATCCGGGGTTACATTGAGGATTCCCATTACCTGTATCCTACTCATGCTGCCTTTCCTCATAAAAAAAGAAGGCACAAAAGCTATTCTGGGGATAGCTCCTGTGCCTTGGGTAATCAATGTCTACATCTTACAGACGCGTTAGCCTGTGTATGGTTGTTTATCAGGTTGTCTCTCAGGCATCAGCTGAATGATCTTTTCTTTCCTCAGCATCCGCAACAGTCTCGTTTGCCTCTGTACCACCGGCAGCTTCTCCATTCTGTTCTCTGATGATACGATCTATATCATCCAGGGTAATGGTTTCCTTTTCCAGCAACTCATCAGCAACCGCTTTCAATACTGCAATATGTTCTTCCAGTAGAGCTGTGGTGGAAACTGTGGCTTTTATAATAATATCTTTCACCACCTCATCAATCTTCTGGGCGGTGTCCTCGCTATAATCACGATGCTGGTTTATTTCCCGACCCAGGAAAATCTGCTCTTCCTTTTTGCCATAGGCTAAGGGGCCTAACTCATCGCTCATACCCCATTCGCAGACCATCTTGCGGGCAAGTTCACTGGCCCGTTCAATATCATTGCCTGCTCCTGTGGTGATCTCGCCAAAAATAATCTTTTCAGCCACCCAACCACCGTACAGGATGGAAATATTATTGAGCAGATACTGTTTGGAATGGGTGTATTTTTCATCAATAGGCAACTGCATGGTCAGCCCCAGGGCCCTGCCACGGGGAATAATGGTTACCTTATGAATGGGATCCGTATCTGGCAGCATCCGGGCCACAATGGCATGACCAGCCTCGTGATAGGCTGTAATTTTCTTTTCGTTTTCTGAAATAATCATGGATCTACGTTCAGCACCCATCATGATCTTATCCTTGGCTATTTCCAGAAACTCAAGCGTGACTTCTTTGGCTCCCTGCCGGGCTGCAACCAAGGCTGCCTCATTGACCAGGTTTTCAAGATCAGCTCCGGAAAATCCTGGGGTTCCTCGGGCAATAACCTCCATATCCACATTATCAGCCAATTTGGTTTTTTTGCCGTAGATTTCCAGAATCAATTGACGCCCTTTAATATCCGGCACTGGGACCACAATCTGACGATCAAAACGGCCTGGACGAAGCAAGGCCGGGTCCAGAACATCAGGCCGGTTGGTGGCTGCGATAATAATCACCCCGTCATTGGCATTAAAACCATCCATTTCCACAAGTAACTGGTTCAGGGTTTGCTCACGCTCATCATGTCCACCACCCAGGCCAGCACCGCGATGCCGTCCCACTGCATCAATCTCATCAATAAAGATAATACAAGGCGCATTTTTCATTCCCTGAATAAATAAATCCCGCACCCTGGAGGCCCCTACACCAACAAACATCTCCACAAAATCCGAACCTGAAATGGTAAAAAACGGTACTTCAGCCTCTCCGGCAATAGCTCTTGCCAACAAGGTTTTACCAGTACCAGGAGAACCTGCCAGGAGTACACCCTTTGGAATACGTCCACCCAGTTTGGTGAATTTTTCAGGATCTTTTAAGAAATCAACAATTTCTTCCAATTCATTTTTGGCTTCATCAATGCCAGCAACATCTTTAAAGGTGATCTTTACCTCACCTTCATCCTGCAATTTTGCTCGGGTTCGACCAAAACCAAGGGCACCACCACCACCTTTGCCTCCCATCTGCATCTGGCGCATAAAAAAGACCCAGACACCGATCAACAGCAGCATAGGAAACCAAGAAATAAAGATGGAAACCCATAAGGATTCCTGGTCAGGTTCTTTCACTGATATATCAACACCTGATTTCCGCAACATGGGAATCAGGTCTGTATCATCAGGGGTCACTGTGGTAAAAGGCTGTCCATCAGAGGAAAATCCCAATACCTTATCACCTTGAATGGTTACTTTACGGATATTGCCATTTTCCACACTGGTCCAGAATTGACTATACGTCATTGGAAGACGTGATTCTGGCTTCTGATTAAAAAGATTCACCAGCAGGATTGCTGTCAGGCCAATTACGACCCACATGCTCATATTCTTAGTATTCATTCCTATATTAAGTGAGGAGTTAGTAAGTTACTGCTTAAAATTTGAAAGCAAAATAAGGATATAAAAAACGGTTTGATAGTAGGCTGATAGAAATACAGATTCACTGATATTTACATATTGAAACATATACTATATGAACTGTTTGTCAGTCAGTCAATAGCTGAATACCACGTCAACAGGAAAAATACCAGGCTAAACAGGGGAGAAGCACCTGTTCAGCAAAATAATTTTCTGTACTCCCCATATAATAAAAAAAATATATACCTCTCCAGAGGAAGACAGGAACGAGATGGATGACTTGAACTTCAGAATAAAGTATGCTCAAATAGAGTACTTGATCATCTTCAACAGGGGTATTATAAGGGCATTATATATTCTCTCCCTTTGGGGGAGAAACAACAAAGAGCCACCCTGCCTTTAATATTTCGCACCAAAAGGCTGGTATTAATTAAAAAATACTCTCCTGTTACGCCGCAAACAGCGGGGTATCAGACCAGTAATTTCGCAAAAAAACATCCTAAAACCCGGACAGATGAGTATCAATAAACTGATTATCCACTTGGAACTTGCCGTACTCGGCTTTGTTCTGGTTGTGCTGCTCCTCTCTGGCCTGGATCGCGGGAGTCAGAGCACCCAGGAAACAACCGGGCAAAGCAGCCAGATACAGCATGAAAAAAAGCTGGCACAAGAGACAAAACCAATCCGAACACCCCTGTTTACTGATGTCCATGTACCAGCACGACAACGGGAAACATGGCTTGGCGACCTTGACGGTATTCTGGAGCGGGGACAACTTCGCGTGTTACTCCCCTTTTCCCGAACCTTTTTTATACAGGACAACGAACAAAACCTCGGTCTGAGTACAGAAATACTGACACGGTATGAACAGTTCCTTAATGATCAGGTAGTGCTTGGTGATAACAAAATGGAGCTTGTTTTCCTGCCCACTCCCGAGGATCGCCTGCTGGAAGATCTGCTTACAGGCAAAGGAGATATTGTAGCTGCCCATATACCGGTACAGCCTGACCAGGAAAAACGTGTCAAAACCATCTCACCGGCTGCCCTGGAAATCCAGGAAATCCTGGTCACAGGACCCAATTCCTCACAGTTTAAAAGTATATTCAATCTTTCTGGACAAGAAATTACAGTTCGGAAAAACAGCAGCTATGCAGACAGCTTGCAAAAACTAAACAACACCCTTACCTCTATTGGCAGAAAGCCAGTAACCATTCAATTTGCTCCTCCCTTTTTCCAGGATGAGGATCTGCTAGAAATGACAGGGGCTGGCATCCTGCCCATGACAGTCATTGATGATCATATTGGAGAATTCTGGGCAACAGTTCTGCATGGTATTAAGCTCCATAAAAAAATCGCCTTACGAACAGCCAAGGAACGTATCTGGATGATTCGGGCAGACAACCTTCTGCTCCAGGAGAGTATACGCTATTTTAAAGAAAATGCGTACAAGCCCAAAGACAGCCATCAAAGGCTTACTGAGTATTACCGCAAAAAAGGCAAAAGACTCAAAAATAACCTGGAGCTTACAGCCCTTGAGCGCTATCAAAGGATCCTCCCACTTTTTGAAAAATATGGTAAAAAATATCATTTTCCCCCTTTACTGCTGGCAGCTCTTGCCTATCAGAAATCAGAACTTGATCCTTCTTTTATAGGCAATAATGGGTACGTAGGGCTAATGGGGCTTGATCCCTCTGCAATTCTTCAGGAAGGTCTTGAAATCGACCTGAAAAAAATACGAAAAACTGAATATAATATCCATACAGCTGCCCGTTATCTTCGTTTTCTGGCTGACCATTATTTTTCCTCTCCAAAGTTACGAGAATTGGACCGGAACATGATGACCCTGGCTGCTTATCAAGCAAGCCCTGAGCAGGTTATGACTGCACGAAAAAAAACTGCCCTGGCTGGTTTTAATCCTGACCTCTGGTTCAACCATACAGCAGAAATTTTTCTCGCAAAGGGATTGGAAGAGGAAAAAGATATCACCCGGTCTGTTCGTAACATATACAAGTATTTCAATGCATATGAGCATCTCCAGAAAGGGCAATACAAATGACAGTTCATCAAACGGGTCCAAATACCTGTTGCTACTTTCACATACTATCTTGCTGTCCCGATTTAACATAACAGGATACTACTTGAGGAAAATTATGATGTTGACAAAAAAATATATATGCAGAAGAAAATTTCTTTTTTCTCTGCCTCTTCTCACCGTTCTCGTAACAGGACCAGCAATGTCCGCTGAAATCAAATTTGTTCGACCTGATATTGATATCCCGGTACGACGTGGCCAAGGGGAGAAGTACAAAATCATAAAGTTTGTTAAAGACGGTAACCAACTGGAGTTGCTCCAGGAAAGTGGCAACTGGGCTAAAGTACGACTTACAGGCGGTACAGAAGGTTGGATGCTGAAAAGATACCTGAGTGACGATAAGCCGCCATTAGAACAGGTACGTGAACTACTGAAAGAAAACGAAGAGCTGAAAACAGGTAATGCAAAATTGACCCGAGACCTGAAAAAAAGCAAAGAACTGCAAGAAGCAAGCAGTGCAGAACTGGAGCAGTTACAAATAGCTACGGAAGAAAAAATTGCTCTAAGCTTGAATGAATGCAATAAAATTAAGGATGAATATACGGCTTCCCAGGAAGTGAATAAAATCATGTGGTTTTTCTCTGGAGCCGGAGTCTTATTAGCAGGATGGCTGATTGGTCGCTTTGCCAGTGGCCCACAGAAAAAACGAAACAGACTCCCTTAACCCAACTTTGTGAGAATCATTATCGAAACAATCCTAACTACCTGATTATTCGTTGGGCGTAAAAATATTTTTC
>JAABTP010000161.1 GCA_011389815.1 Desulfobulbaceae bacterium
TGTTCTCCTGAATGATTTATCGTTTACACAATAATAATCATCCAGAAGAGATTGACAATTGATTGGCGAAGGTATTGGTATTCAGGGTGTTATTATTAAAAGGCCCCAAGGTGGCATTGAGAAAACCGCATTCTCCGGTTTCTTGATTATATGGGCAGAGATACGGAATATCTGATCCGTACTGAGGTGATGTAAAATTTGGGCTCGTGTCCAGTGCGAGGCAGAGGTTTGCTGCCAGTTGCAGGTGCAGCATTTCTTCTATGATAACGCTGCGGATAATTTCAACAGCTTCGCAATGTTCTTCTTTAATGGAGCATATTGCCGTAATATAGAAGGGGAGGGTGTAAAATTCAACAGCAACAGCAGCCTGGGCGAGTTGTTGGACAAGCTCTTTTGTCCATTTTTTTTCTATATTTTTTGATGTGTTCATAAGGATTTGTACTTTCTCTAAGTATTACGGAAGGTGCCTGCTGAGATGACAGAGTACGGTTAGCGGGCAATAGGGAGAAGGTGATATTGTCGTGCAGAGGTGGTGATAAAAATGAATGTTGTTTTCAGAAAAAGGTTTCTCATATTTTTTCCTATGCTATGTTGCAAGTTAAGTTGCAATGGGTTGCAGAGTTCCTCTTGTTTTTTTTTAAAGGGTGCTATACAAAAGCTATGATACCCCAGGCTCAACCAGTTGACATGTTACTCTATGAATACTTCTCTGTCAAAACATTCTCTTTGCGGTTATTCTGAAGCTTCATGAGAAGCATTTGAACATTAATTCTTCTGTTTAGTTGTCCCTCTTTTGTTCCCTCTACAAGAGCAGGTATATGTCTAAAATACGCGTTCTCGCCGATCATCTTGCGAACCAGATTGCTGCTGGTGAAGTTGTTGAACGACCAGCCTCTGTGGTGAAGGAACTCCTGGAAAATGCCCTTGATGCCGGAGCTGACCGCATCAATATCCAGGTACAAGGTGATGGCACACGTCTTATCCGGGTGATGGATAATGGTTTTGGTATGGATCAGGACGATGTCTTGCTCTCCCTGGAGCGGCATGCTACTTCAAAATTACTTGAGGAAAGCCAGCTGACAGCTATCACAACCTTGGGGTTCCGGGGAGAAGCCTTGCCCAGTATAGCGTCTGTGTCCCGGATGTCGCTTCTTTCCCGTCTTCAGACAGCTGAAATCGGTACCAGGGCTGAAGTTCGCTACGGTACACTTCATGACCTCCATGATGACGGTTGTGCCTGTGGGACTCTCATTGAGGTGCGCAACCTGTTTGGCAATCTTCCTGCCCGGAAAAAATTTCTCAAAAGTAAACGGACAGAGCTGTTTCATATTGAAGAGGTGATTCGTAACCAGGCCCTTGCCCATCCTGATATTACCTTTTCCCTTCAGGTGGATGGACGGAAAACCCTTATCTTGCTGGCAGCAGGCCAGGAGCAGCGGGTTCGGGATGTTTTTCGTTATTCTGGTACTGTCCTTGATGTCTTTTCAGAGAATGAACAGGACTCCCTGATGGTGAATGGGGTTCTCCTCCTTCCTGATGCCTCTTCCACAGCCTCCACAACCCGCCTCCGTATTTTAGTCAATAATCGTCCGGTGCAGGACCGCATGATCCGTTACGCTGTTGCTGACGGCCTGAAGGGCGTGCTCATGAAGGGACAGCAGCCTGGCGGGGCCTTGATGTTGTCCCTTGATGCTCAGTTGATTGACATCAATGTTCATCCGGCAAAGCGGGAGATTCGGTTTCGACGTCCTAATGAGGTGCGGCGTTTTCTTGTCCGTGCCGTTGCTGAGGCTGTTCTTCGTCATCAGGAAGAGAAGCGTTCTGAACTCTTTCATCCCTCACAAGACAAATCAAGACAGACAGAGGGTGAAGCGCCATTGCCTGAAGCCAGCCTGTTAGATCAAGAAGAGCAGGAGAAAGATGTCTCAGGGAGCGTATCCTGTTATCCGCCTGTTCATTATTCCGGGCAAGATTTGAAACCCCAGCAGGCCAAACAGCAAACATATAGTGCAGAACCTGTTCCCTTTTCTTCGTTGTTGGATCAGCAGGATTCCTCACAGAAAACTGAGGGGCAGAAGGAGGTGGGAGAAAAACAGCCAGACAAACAAGGAAGGGAAGAGCGAGAGAACCAACCCAGCTCACAACCCGGTTATAATGGGTTACGTTTGATTGGGCAACTTCGTAATCTTTACCTCCTTTGTGAGCATGATGAGCAGTTAGTGGTGATTGATCAGCATGCAGCCCATGAGCGTATTCTCTATCAGCAGCTTCGTAGCGCATATGAAGAACGGGCTGTTGCTGTCCAGAATCTGCTCTTTCCAGTAACAGTGGAATTGGGACCTGATCATGCTGATACCTTAGAGCAGGAAGGAGAGGCTGTTGCTGCTCTGGGCCTGCACGTTGAATTTTTTGGTGATACCACCTGGGTTATTAAAGGGGTTCCTGCGATGGTTGGTACAATGGCCCCTCAGGAAGTGCTGTTTGATATTCTTGATGGGCTGGCTACCGCTTCAGGAGCCTCCCGTGCTGAAGCCATGCCGGAATGTGTTGATAACCTGTTGGCTTCCATGGCCTGTAAGGCTGCCATCAAATCAGGAAATCAATTGCACCCGGAAGAGATGCTTGCCCTGCTGCAACAGATGGAACAGAGTAGTTTTTTTTCACATTGTCCCCATGGCAGGCCGGTTTTGAAAACGTTTTCTCAAACTGATATGGCAAAGTGGTTTAGAAGGAGCTGATAAGCCAGGGAACAGAGTGAGAGACAAGATGAGGGAGATATTATGGATCAGGACAAGCTCAACAGCCAGGTTATTGCTGGCTTGCCGGTTGCTCTTTTTGTCGTGGATGATACGTACAGGATCATCGAATTTAACCCTGCTGCCGAGAAAATCACCGGTATGAAGCGCCAGGAGGTCCTGGGGAAGTCCTGTTCTGAAATTCTTTCTTCTAATCTCTGTGAACATCATTGTCCGCTCCGGGAAAGTGTGACAACAGGCCAGCCCTGCCTGGGCAGAGAGGCAATTATCCAGACGCGTACAGGCAAGAAGATTCCTATTATCCTGTTTGGACAGACAGTTGCAGCGAGTGACAGTAAAAGTGACGGCAAAACTGACCGCAAGATGCTCTATTTCATAGGGATCTTTTGGGATGCCACAGAGACTAAGGAGCATGCTGCGTATAAGCGTAACCTGCTCTCGCTTTTTACCCATGATTTGAAGGCCCCGGTGATGATCACAGGTGGTTTTGTAAACCGTTTGCTGGAGGGGAAGGCTGGGGCACTCAATAAAAAACAGATTAGCTATCTCCGAATTGTCCAAAAGGAACTTAAACGCCAGGAAGAGTATATTCAATCTTTTCTCCATGCCTCCAGGATTGAATCAGGCCAGATTGAATTAGAGTTGCAGCCCTGTGAACTTGACACCCTGCTCCAGGATATTATTACGGGTTTTAAGGTGCAGGCAGCTTTGAAAGGAATTGATATTGCGCTGGAAATCCCGCATGATTTGGGGGAAACCCTGCTTGATAAAGTGCATTTCAGCCGGGTAATTTCCAACTTGTTAGATAATGCGATTAAATACTCGCAAAGTGAGACCTTAGTTCAGGTTCTGGGCCGTATGACAGAGAAGCATTTTCTTTTTGAGGTCAGGGACCAGGGACCGGGTATCTCCTTACAAAATCAGACCCATATTTTTGATCATTATTACCGTCCTGCCCGCCATTGCTGTGAGCAGGGTTGCGAGCAGGTAACAGGAACCGGGCTGGGCTTAGCAGCGGTTAAGGCCATTGTTGAGGCCCATGCGGGTTCTGTCTGGCTGCGGAGTATTCCAGGGAAGGGGTGCTCTTTTTTTGTGGCATTACCCAGGTAACGGCTGCTTCCAGAAGTAGTCATGGAGAAGTTGGACTGGATCTGAACGTTACTCAGTTCGTGGTTACATCTGAAGGTGGGTGTTGGGGTGGCTGTCGGGCGTTTGAATATACGCCCAGTGCAGTCACTGTGACCAAAATGAGTCCCATACCGATGATCTGTGGGCCAACCAGGCTTTCATCTAAAACCACGACGCTGAATAGCGACGCGGTGACCGGTTCAACCATTGCCACTATTGAGGCCACGGACGGCGCGGTATGGTTCAGGCCGACAATATAAAGAAAGAACGACAATCCAGCGCCAAGCACACCCAGTACTGCAAACAGGGGCCAATCCGGTGTGTTCAGGGCTGCAACGATCTGGTCGACGTTGCCCGGCCAGATAAGGATGGTGGCCAGTGTTGCGAACGCTATCACGAGAATTGCCTGTGGGCTACCGTGTGGCGCAGCATATTTGAAGCCAAAAATGAATATCGTGTAGGACAGCCCGGCAAGCAGCCCGGCCCCCACGCCCATCGCTGTGACGCCCACTGAACCGATATCGTAAATTTGCGTAAGCAAGACGATGCCAAGCATGACCACCGCTATCGCAGCCCACTTCATCGGGCTGGGGCTTTCGAGCTTGAGTGCGAAGGATACAAGATAGACAAACACCGGTGCGCAATACATCAACGTAGCCGCTACCGCAACGCTGCCCTCTGCGATGCTCACGAAATAGAACGCAAAGTTGCCAGCTACGCCGAGACCGGCAATCGCCGACCAGAACCATAATCGCCCACTTGCCAATCCGCTGTAGTGCGGACGCAATGCCAGCCACACGAGGACAAACAGCAGCCCGATCGCGCCCCGGTAGAACGATACCACGAACGGATCCCAGCCATCGCTCATGAGGATCCCACCGATCCCTCCTGATATTCCCCAGCATAAGGCCGCCAGTACCACGAACGCCGTGCTCACACCCGCCATTGGATCTCCTTTTTGTATGATGATGGGATTATACCTGATGCGAACAGGCAGGGCAAGGGGATGGCGGATATAAAGGAAACGCTCTGAATCATGCTCGACTGAGGCCATTGTTCGTAGAGATGGGGAGAGCCTATTTCTCCGGCGGCTTCTGTTCCGTATCAGCGGTGACGGCACGATCTGCATTAACTGCCCATTTCAAATAGTCAATACCTGCCGATGCCGCAAGACCTATATGCAGGGCATCTTCTTCGCTATTGACCGGAATAGCCCCTTGAGCAATTAATTTCTCAGCAACTGACAAGGCTTGGTCAGATAGTGGTCTTCGCCTGAATACGATGCGTTGCTGTTCAAAAAGGCGGTGGAGAGAGAGGGGGTAGTGAAACTTGCCCCCTATTTAATCATCGAGAAATATCCGTCTGACCATCTTCTGTATTCCTGAATTTCATATTTTCTTTACTCTTCTGCCAGGCAGCAAACTCCGCAGGCCGAATGCGGTAACGGGCAATGATTCCCATATGCAGACGACTGATTTCTTTTTTGACCATTTCCACAAAAGCCAGCCGGTCTGCCTGAGCAAGTCGCCTCTCAGCATAACTGCTGATGACCGCTTCAGCATCCAGGCGACAATTCTGGACTATATCACCTATAAGTTCGTGCATCTCTTTTCTATAACGTAGCCTGAGCGGGTCTGGATCTGCCAAACTTTTCCTGACCGCATTGTATTCATTTGCTGAACGTTCGTAGGCCCATATAAAGAGGTCACGTAGCAGTTCATACCGATTCATTTCATAGACTCCCAATTGGGCGTCAATATAGGCGCGTTCAGGCACATCCAGGAACGTCAGTGGACAAAGGTTGTTTTTGATGAGGGAGATATTTGCACCGAGTCGGGATACTCTTTTGTTAACATCCTCAAAAGGCTGTAGATAGGGGAGTTGCACCATAATAAAAAATGCCTGCTCAAAAGGA
This sequence comes from Desulfobulbaceae bacterium, assembly GCA_011389815.1. GTDB lineage: Bacteria > Desulfobacterota > Desulfobulbia > Desulfobulbales > Desulfobulbaceae > Electrothrix. Next base: position 5,800 of record JAABTP010000161.1, read on the forward strand.
TCTTGGATTGTCGCTGCCTTATTGATGATTTCACGGAAATATTCTTCTATGAGTTGCGGCATTGCAAGCGGCACATACACTGAACCGCCGATATGTACGGGGCGCCAGCGCAATCGTCCACTGCTTTCAGGGTCAGGCATCAGGTTTTCTGACAACAGTCCGTGGAGACTGAGAAAGGTATACGTGTCAAAGCCAATGTCCTCAGCGCCATCAATAAGAAGTTCGATTGCCGCTTTGTGGTTGAGGATCATTTGTGCTTCCTGAGCACCCTTGCCTTCAGCGCATTGGCCCAGTTCAATGAGGCGTTCTGTGTCGAGCCGGGAGTAGGTGTTCCCCTCCAGGCGGCTGGAGGCCCAGGATAGGTCAATCAGCAATCGGCTTAAAATCGCGCGGCCATAGGTGCCCGCAGGGTGTTGCTGTTCTTCTGTTTCACCAATGTGATAGAGATGGGCACGGAGCGAATCGTCCAGATAATTTGTTGTGCCAGGAATGTAATCACTCAAAAAGCCCCGTTCATAGCCTACCGGAGTTCGGCCTGTGCGGCTTTGTCGAACATAGGCCATAATTTCGCGGCCTTCTCTGGAGATAGGAATATAACGCTCATAATCTTCTCTGGCCGTATCATCTGTGGGAGTTATCAGCTTGTCATGCTGGTCTGCAGGCAGTCTATAGAGCGTCGCTCGGCCCTTACCGACAACGGATATGTGTCCTTCAGCAACCAGTGCCGTTAGCCAGCGTTGAACTGTTCGTTTGTGAGGAGGGGCTTGCAAGCTCTGTATAATTTGCCTGACATCGGCACCCTGTGGATTGTCGGCTAAAATTCCCAGAACTTCTTTCTGTTGCCGGGTCAGGTCAGTTTTTGCCATCTTTATTTCCTTGGTTCAACCTTGGGAGACGAATTGCTATACTAAATCGCGACATATTGCGACATATTGCGACATATTGCGACAGTTATTGTGTCGTTATTTGTCGCGAAAGGCAAGAAAAAAGGGCGCTAAATTGAGCAATAGCAATATAAACAGCTTGATAGTCACGTAGTCACGTAGGTCTCATAGAGTTGAGCGAAATCAGACAGTTTAAGCAAAGAGCTGTCCGCTTTCGTTGCACTCAAGCGGACCTACATGGCTGATTATTGCTGACCATCCGTTGGACCGAGAGATCATAACAAAGCTGAAGGATGGGCTGTATGATATTGAATTGAAAAATGATGAGGTGGTGCAGTATGATACGGAGCAGGCAGGAGTGGTCTTCGCCTGAATACGATGCCCTGCCATTCAAAAAGGCGGTGGAGAGATAAGGTGTAGGGTTGTAAACTACAAGGAGGATTCAGCCTCGCTTTCTCCTCGCCTTTATTTCAGTTACAATTTCATCCATGCTCATTTTGTCAAATACCTTCTTTCTCTCTTCCGTGTAGTCGCCGAATCCGGTTGTGAACTGATTCAGAAAGCGTATTGTGTCCGCCGTTCCGAGCTTGCTGCTTAATAAAGCAATTGCTTTGATATTTATATCGTTCAACGTTGTCGCTGTAGCACTCATTTTTGGCTCATCGCAGATTAGTGGGGAACGCCATGTTCCGCAAATACTCTGAGCCTGAAATTTTCAAAATTTCTATAT
>JAABTP010000162.1 GCA_011389815.1 Desulfobulbaceae bacterium
TGGCTAAATTAATTTTCTGAATTCTCAATAAATACAACTCGTTCATAAAGGCCAAGCCTTAAAGTCGTGCCATTAGTGGCGAAGCTCATAATAAGGTGGCGTTGATCCTGGAGGATGATACACCCTATTCTCAGGATGGTACGCTTCAGTTTAGTGATGTGACTGTGGACCCGACTACTGGTTCTGTGACCCTGCGGGCTGTGTTTCCCAACCCGGACGGGGTGCTCTTACCTGGTATGTTTGTTCGGACGATTATTCAGGAAGCAGTCAGGGAAGAGGCTATTCTGGTGCCTCAGCAAGGGGTTTCCCGCACACCTAAGGGTGATCCTTTTGCCCTGGTGGTCAATGGGGAGAGCAAGACCGAGTTTCGTCCCTTGGTTATTGATCGGGCGATTGATGATCAATGGTTGGTGACTAAAGGGTTAGGGCCGGGCGATAAGGTGATTGTTGAAGGGCTGTTGATGTTGCGGCCTGATACGGTGGTGAATGCGAGTCCATTTGAGGAGAAGGGGCAGGGTGGCGAGGATTCGCCGGAGAAAGGTTGAGCTGGGCATTGATCACTCTTCAGATACCTTCAATCTCTCCGGCGAGAGGAAAAAGGTATCCTTGGGTATGGTTCAGCCTATCCGCTGATAGGAAAAAGGTATCCTTGGGTATGGTTCAGCCTATCCGCTGATAGGAAAAAGGTATCTCTGGGTATGGTTCAACGGCACCCGAGGGCCGTAAAACCGCAGTCAGGGGCCGTTGAACCGCCCTTGGTTGCCGTTTTGATGCGAGGAGCGCACCCTACGGAGCCAAACCATAAAAATATAACCTTTTCAGTCAACTCCAAGGAACAAACCAATGAAAGTCGCAAACCCCCTGTACGATGTCGTGTTCAAATACCTGATGCAGGATATGCGGGTTGCCAAATTGGTCATATCCAACATCATTGAACAGGAAATAGAATCCCTTGACTTCGCCTTTACCGAGTTGAATAGAAAACTCCCTGGCGGCGGCCTGACAGTCTTACGGATTGACTTTGCCGCAAAGATACGGGAGCCGGACGGCAGCAGTAAGTTGGTTCTCATTGAGTTGCAGAAGGCCAAATTCCCCACGGATATAACCCGTTTTCGGAAGTATCTGGGGAAACAGTCTCTGGAGGAGTCCAATATCCACCTGGATGAAAAAACCGGAAAGAAGAAGGCACTGCCCATTATAAGTATTTATATTCTCGGACATAACCTGCAATACAATGACAGCCCGGTTATCCATGTGAAAAGAGAGTATTATGACCATGCCACCAAGGAGAAACTGATCCGAAAAGAGGAATTCATAGAAAGTCTCACCCATGACAGTTATATTATCCAGGTGGGGCGGTTGCGGAAAAAACATCGCAATAAGCTGGAAACCCTGCTGAGTATCTTTGATCAGAGCAATGCCAGCAAAGAGAGTAAACATTTTCTTGATGTCCTGGAATCCTCGTTTCCGGATGAATTCAAGGTCGTCATCAGACGGCTGCACAAGGCTTCCGCCAGCAGAGAACTTTGTGAAGATATGAATATGGAAGATGAGATTTTAGAAGAATTAGCGACTCAGGAGCGGCTCATAGCTTACGAAAGGGCAGAAAAAGAGAAAGCGGAAGCGGAAAAAGCCAGGCTTGAAAAGTTACTGCAACAGGCAGGCATCGAATTTTAAGGTTGTTTTCAAAAGTCATCTGAAAATACGGAAAAAAGAAACAGGAGAACAGACATGTCCCGTCAGGAAGTTATCAGCATGGTCAATCAGTTGTCCGAAAGCCAGCTGACAAAGGTGGCTGACTACATTAAACAGTTCTTTGAGAAAACGAAAGAACGGGCAGCAGCCTTGGATGCGGAGCAGGAGGTCATCATTGCCGGAAGTAATCTGCCCTTTGGCAAAACCGCGCCGCATAAGCCCAAAAGGAAGCGCAGATTAGGCATCCTTGCAGGCAGGGTTGAGGTGCCTGATGACATCATGGCGGAAGACGAGGAGATCAACGCCATGTTTTCGGGAGCAGACCCGATTCTGGATGTTATCGGCACAATTGATACTGAACCGTTTGCCGATGATATTGATGACACGCTCTATCCGGATGCGGAACAGAAAAGGCTGCTTGACCTGCTTAACAGCACCATCGACAGCGGCAGAGGGGATTTTACCGAGCAGCATAACGTGATGAAGGGATAATGGAATGTTATTACTGCAAAGGCAGAATGACCAAAGGAACTGCTCCGTTCAGCGCAAACAGGCATGGCTATCATATTGCCTGGGAAAGCAATCCCTGCATGGGTCTGTACGCAATGCGGCGAACCCCTTTTTGAGGAAAATGAAGTCAATCATATCCAACGGGCTTTACGGCAGATTGATCGGGAGACACTGGAGTTGACCAATCAGGCGGCGTGATGCTCAGGAAAGTCGCCAGAACGGAATGCGGTCCCAGTCTTCAGGAAACTTCATGTGGTAATGGATATCAACGGGACAGGTCTTCAGCAGTGTATATAACCCTGTTGACCAACTTGGATTTCTTGTGAAGGAACAGAGAAAGGCATGAATCATTGCCAGATTGGTATACGGAGTATTCAGCGGTATTCCCGCATAGGTATACTTGGCAACATTTCTGGCTTTGGGCGGAAAGGTATGGTTCCAAAATCGGTTATGATGAGCACAGCTATTACGAATTAACGTCAGCGCATGGAGCCATCCGGTGAAGTCGTTGGTGCTGAAGGAGAAAAATTTACTTATTTTTTGCCGGAGCTTGCCTCGACGAAGATATTCATAGACTAGTGACCATGTTCCCATAGGGAGAACCTCAATGATCATCCATGAGGGCGGCAGTTCAGGTTCTGTGTAGACATCATAATAATGTCGGCAGGAAAGATTCCTGTTTCGATAATCATTTTTGCCGGTATGAAATGCTATGTTCTTTTTGAACCCTTCGTAACGAAATGACTCTGAGAAAACCTGTTGATCCAGATACCAATGAGGCCCGTGTGCAGTGCAGAGAGTATTTGAAAGAACAGAGCGGACAGCGACTTCTATGCGTTCCATTGCGTCCATGACATGGTTGCGCAGTTTTCGGTCAAATATGTAGAGGGTAAGAATATCGTCAAAGGTGACGCCCTGTTTGAACGTATCCTTAGAATTTTGAAAAGGAATAAAGTAGGCAGAAAGGCGGTAGTAACCGATACTTTGAATATACCGTTTTGCTCGCTTGGAATCTGCAACAGTCAGTCTGCGCAGCTTCAGTACCTCAATAAGCTGTTCCGGTGTCTTTGCCTGCTTGGTAAATGCGGTCATAGAAATAAAAAAACCTGCTTCCCCTCTTGCGAAATTACCCATCCAAGATGGGGGGAAACAGGTATTATTCAATAATTAACTTTACCACATATGATACACTGAGTAATGCTTGCCGTCAATTATTTTCTGCATCCCATGTGTGCAACATGCTGTACTTCCGGAGAACTCCATGCCCGCTGAACTAATGCTCAACTTCCCTGATCCGACCCAGGTCACTGTCCATCTTCTGGATGAATATGCAGACATGACTTCGGCCTTTGCCTTTGTCAATCCGCTCACGAACAAAGACATGGAGGAGATCCGCTGGTATCTGGAGGAATACGGCACCGGCTATAGGGCCGAACCGGATGATGAACGGGCCGACAGGGTACGGGAGCAGTTGCCCCGCTGGGGAACCGCTCTGTTCGATGCCGTGTTTAAGGCGGATGACAAGGCGTATGAACTCTTCCGTAATTTCCGCGACGAGGAAGAAAAAGGCCGTTTGCTCACCATTGCTGCGGATCATCCGGCAGTGCTGTCGCTGCCTTGGGAGCTGCTTCGTTCATCCGGCGGTGTTTTTTTGTTCGGCGAGACCCCACGCATCTCCATCCGTCAACGTCTGCCCATGGCCGGGCAGGGACGCAGGCCCCATAAGCGCAAGTCCAAGCCGGTGCTGCGTTTGCTCTTCATTGTCAGTCGCCCGGAGGATGCCGGGTTTATCAATCCCCGCACTGATCCGCAGGCGGTGCTGGATGCTCTGGAGCAACAGGAACAGCGGCGGGTGGAGGTGGAATTTCTTCGTCCGGCCACTCTCACGGCACTTCAGGAACGTCTGCGTGATGAGGATCAGCCCGCTGTGGATATCATTCATTTTGATGGGCACGGGGTTTTTGACCGTAGCGGCGGTCTGGGCAAAGAGGCTGCAAAAACGTATATCCCGCAGTATATGAAAGAGCTGCTCCTTGAGGCTGAAAGCAAAGGAGAAACAACAGCGGCACCCAAGCACACCGGCTATCTGCTTTTTGAGGATGATCAGGGCAAGAAGGCGTTGGTGGAAGCCCGTATTCTGGGTGAGCTGTTCCACCGCCAGCGTATCGGCCTGGTCGTGCTGTCCGCCTGTCAGTCTGCGGCAATGGATGCGGAGGATGCCATGAGCAGCGTGGCGGCCTGGCTCACCCATGCCGGGATTCCCGGAGTGCTGGCCATGACGCACAAGGTCTTAGTCGCCACTGCCGGGCTGCTCTTTGCCCGCTTCTACAGCAGCCTGTTCCGAGGCGAGCCGGTGGGCAAGGCTCTGGATGATGCCCGTGCCGCCCTGTATTTCGATCCCAAGCGGGGTGAGCGGCGGCGCAGTGCTGGCGGCAATCAGAGCGTGACCTTGGAGCTGCACGACTGGTTCCTGCCCGCCCTGTATCAGACCGGCCCGAACCGTCCGCTGTTGAGCCGGGAGGACGGGAGCGAAGTTCCGGCACCGGATCGGAAGCATAACCTGCCCAAGATGCAGGAGTCCGGTTTCTTCGGCAGAACCCGCGAACTCTGGCGAATCGAGCGTGCCCTGACCGTTCAGGGAACTCGTCGTTTTTCCGTCACCGGCTTCGGCGGTCAGGGCAAGACCTACCTTGCTCTGGAGGCGGGATATTGGCTGCTGCGGACCGGGTTGTTCCAGCGGGTCTGTTTTGTCAGCTTTGCCGGTTTTCAAGGAATTGATCCGGTGGGCGTGACAATCAGCACCCTGGCGACCGTGCTGGATGAAAGCCTGCCTGATGCGGAGGCTGCTGAGGCAGCTCTGAAACGGATTCCGACGCTGTTGATTCTCGACAACTTGGAAACCCTGGCCGACGGGGCCGGTCTGCCTGAGCTGCTGACTGCGGCGACCCGCTGGTCTGAGGCCGGGGACAGCCGCGTCCTGCTTACCTCCCGCCAGCCGGATTTCAATCATCCTGATTATCGGACTGCGGGCACCTTCGAGCATCAATGCCTGCATCTGAAGGGGTTAGGGGAACAGGATGCCCTGGACTGGTTCGGCGAGCTGATGCGCCTGCCGCCGGAACCGAAATTCGGGATGCCGCAGCGCAGTGCCTTGGTCACCCTGTTTCAGCAGGTGGATTTTCATCCCCTGTCCATCGGTCTGTTGGCGCAGCAGCTCAAGGAACGCCGCCCGGCAGAATTGGGTGAGCGGCTGGAAGCCTTGCTGGAAGAACAGCCTGCTGATCGGGAAGACCGGACTCTGCTGGCCTCGCTGGAACTGTCCATTGAACGACTGCCGGAGCGGTGCCGGGAGTGGCTGCCGAGGTTGGGGGTGTTTGCGGGGGGATGCTTGGAAGCAGCGGTACGGGACATAACCGGCTTTGATGAGGCCCACTGGCAGGAGCTGCGCAACCATCTGCTTCAAGTCGGGCTTATGGAGGCGGAGCAGGTGCCGAATACAGGTAATACCTTCCTCCGTTTCCACCCGACCTTGTCCCCGGCCTTATGGCAGAAACTGAGTAAAGAGGAGCAGGTCGCGCTAATGGAATGCTATTGCCAAGCGTACCACCAGCTTTCCGGGGAGTTGTACCGCCTGGACAACACGAACCCATACGCTGCCCGTCTCCTTGCCCGCCGAGAAATGCTCAACTTGCTTTTTGCCGCACAAAATGCTTTAGATACCAAACATGTCGATGCAGTCACATTTGCTATTGTGGTCAACACGTTCTTAAATTATTTCGGCATGATCAATAAGGCAATTTTGCTTGATCGAAAAGCTGAACAACAGATTGGAGAACGTGGCTCAGATGCTTGGTTCATGGCACAATCCAATCAAGGAGAAAAATTGTTTGCTTCTGGTCAGCCAGAAAAAGCTGCTGAAGTCTTCAATGAGATTTTGCTCACATTAGGAGATGATCCGACATATAATCGGGCTATGATTCTAACGAAACTTGGACGTTGTTCAAGAGCAGCAGGCCATATTTATCTTGCAGAGGCTCAACTTCGTGTTGCGTTTAATGTGACAGACCAATTGAAACAGAACGAGCTGGTTAAAGGGCAACGAGCTTGGGTACATTGTGAACTGGCAGATGTCTTGACAACTCAGGGGCGATTTACCGAAGCCCGTGAGGAATATAAACAAAGCCGTAGATGGTACAAAGAGGTCGGTAATCTGCGAGGGCAGGTCATTGTAAAAATACAAGTTGGCACCTTGTCGTTACAGGAAAAATATATTGCTGAAGCGATACAGTGCTATGAACAGGCATTTGAACTGGCTCAAGACCTCCAGGAACCGGCCCTGAATGCCACCATTCAGCATCAGCTCGGCATAGCATTGCAAGACGATGAACAATGGTATCAAGCTGACGATCATTACAGGCAAGCTGCATACTTGTACGAACAACAGGGAAGTCTGGCCCTTGCAGCTCAAACCTGGAATCAGCTTGCTGTCGTGAATGCTCAAACAGGAAAATTACAAGCAGCCGAAGGATGGTGCCGAAAAGCCATAAAAGGAGGTAAACAGACTGGAGACCTTTTGGCTACCTCGCGAGCTAAAAGTAACCTTGCTGCTATACTGCATGAGCACCCTGACCGTCTTGCAGAAGCCCGCAAGCTTGCAGAAGAAGCTTTAGCTATTGACGAAAAAGTTGACCCTGCGGCAGCAGAGATATGGAAAATCTACACTCTCCTTGCTCAAACAGGCCCCTGACAGCCTTTCTGTAAAATGGACATAAGGCGCAATAACCCGACAGCCCTCAGGTTGGAGGCTC
>JAABTP010000163.1 GCA_011389815.1 Desulfobulbaceae bacterium
TGTTCTCCTGAATGATTTATCGTTTACACAATAATAATCATCCAGAAGAGATTGACAATTGATTGGCGAAGGTATTGCTATATGCAAAAAAGAAATTTCAAGAAATGCTGAGAGCTGTCCTTATTGCGGAGAGCCTTTAAAGGAGGAGCAACCAAAGCAAGAAAACAAGAATAAGGTTGATCGCAACTCGCTAAAGGGATGCTCAGGGTGTTTAGTGCTGGTCTTTGGCGGCTTTGTTGTGATGGTTATCTTTTCAATGTTTACAGCTAATTCACCGACAAGCAAAAATAGCAAACCCTCTCGATCCATAAGCAATACAACTACAGAGAGAGTCTCCAATAGTGCTTGGGACGGTTCCGTCTATCAAGTAAAGGCATACCTTAAAAGAAACCTCAAAGACCCGGATTCATTCGAGGCAATTGAATGGAGTTCGGTTGCGAAGACAGACAATGGCTATATGGTGCGATGTAAATACCGAGCCAAAAACTCTTATGGTGGGTATAATATTGAGCACCAAATATTCATATTGAACAAGAAAGGCAATGTAATTTCCGTTCTCCAAAATTAAAGTTTTACGAGAACACTCACTCAACCCCTCCCCCCATCCCCTTATCTCCCCCGCGACCATACAGGTAAGTCCCGGACACATACATAGGTAAGTCTCTCAGTACCATATAGGTAAGTCCCGGAGACATACCTGGATGATACCCGCCCCCAAACGAGTATAGTACAAGCTGCTCACCCCCTGTTCCGAAAATACCTCCACCACCTGCCCAACTTCTCCTCAATAACACATTCAACCCAATCTCACACGCCCGTGTGACTTCATCTCACAAGCACGTATGAGATAATCTCGATAGTGCTTATGAGATAAAGTCAATAACGTTTGTGAGATTCTAAACTGCCTAGTTAGGAAGGAGAGAGATAACTACTTATGAGCCTCCTTCCTAACTAGGCATCTTCCTCCCTCATACGTAGGTACTTCTCTCGCTCCATCGTGCGCAGAAAATCATCCCGAACGCAGGCCCCACCGCAACACCGTACCGGGACCGCCCCGCCTTTTTCCCTCAACCCCCTGCCCGATCGTCATAAAATTACATAATTCAATATATTTTCTTGACAAACAGGGATATGCCTCCTATTCTGGAACATCCACATTGATTGTCCGGTTGTATCAATACCTTAAACCCAAGAGGAGAAGAGTATGGCTACTGCGCAATATCGACCCGAACCCAACTACCTGACCACCCCCGGTTCTTATCAACTCCGCTTTGTTCCTCATGATGTGGCAGGCTATGACGAGCTGGCGGCCCGTTTAGCAGCAAAGCATCCGGGCTGGCCTGCGGATGAGATCAAAACCCTGCTTCAGGATGCCAATGAGGAAATCAAAGATATGCTCATCAACGGCACTCAGGTTACTCTGGAGGACGCCTTTTCCTATCGCCTATCCTTTCATGCCCGCCTGGATGCCCCGGATGATCCGCTCCCGCCTATGGACGAACTTCTGCGGGTCAAGGTTTCGCCCTCCCGTCCTTTTGTCCGGGCTGTTCAGCAGAACGCCCATCTGGAGCGGTTGCCTCCGAAAAAAAAAGCCCCGGTCATGCTGTCTGCCGAAGACACCACCCTGGAGCTGAACGATGTGCTCAACCCCGACGGTGTGCTCCACCTCAACGGGACCAACCTCCTCTTTGACCGCAAAGACCCGGACTGCGGCTGTCTCATCGAAGGAACCCGCAGCGGCGAAACCGCTCAGACCCAATTCGCTTCCGTCTCCAACACCGAGGTGCTGGTGGTTCCGCACATCCCGGCCCAGGATGATCCGTGGAATAATGAGTACATCCTCTCCCTGAGCACCCGCTACACCGAAAACGGCTCCATACGTACCGGCACCTACGGGCGCAGGCTGCGCTCGCCCCTGGACCTGAGCGGCTTCAGCGCCAACAACCCGCAGGAAGTCGGCATCCTGACCGGCAATGCCCCGGCCCCGTATGTGGTCGCCACCTCCGCCGAGATGACAGCGGATGAACAGATCCGCATCCAGGCCATCTTTGACCTGACCGATAATCGCCTCACCCTGAGCCTACAGGCAATGGAAAAACGCGGCACCGCAGGCGATGAGGTCAGTGTGTCCGGCAACGGCACCTACACCCTGCCCGGCTTCAGCGGTTCTGCTGTGACCAGCCTCACCGTCCGAGTGGATAACTATGATGAGCTTATTTCCCTGATCCGCAGCAACTATAACGGCAGGATAGTGGATATTCTGGATATGGAGATGTAAAACAGGGCGTTGAAAATATGGGAGTTGAAGATTGCTATACTTTTTTCAACTCCTGCTCTGATTACTTTCACATGAAGTTCTATCGGACAAAAAGGAGAATGAAGTCTTTCACCCCTCATAACATTCCCAGCGCAGGAGGAGCGCATCATGATAGATTTGGAAATGGAATCGTCCTCAGCGATCAAAGACAAAGAGGCGATGAAAAAGAAGTTGAACAGCTATTTACAACAGACCGGCATCAAGGATATAACAGAAGCCCAAGAGATCATTACCGCCCACCTCATCTCTAACGACCTGCGATATCCTTATGTGCTCTTCCGCAATAATACCCTTTATCTCTTTACCCTTGATGGCATGAGCGGGGCTGAAACGCTACCTGGGGAAAATGGCACAGACTATCTCCGCTTTGACGGCAAACGGATAACCCGGCTTGACCCGCTCTATTACCTTGGCCCAGAGGGAGAAAAGGGCAGCGGCGCAACTACAGAATGGGAGTTCGGCTTCAGCAGTAACAATAACAACAACAATAACAACAACAATAATAATAACGGGAATAATAACAATAACAACAACGGATAACTAAATCGGAGACTATTGCTATGGCCGAGAATATATTCATAAGCATACTTCTTCTGCTTTTCACAGCAGGTATTCAACATATCAGCTTGCTGTTTCATGCCGTTCCTGTTGCTGAACGCGGGGTTCCGTATTTATTCTTCTCGTATATCCTGCCTGTGCTGTTCCTGTTCATAGCTTTCTGTCAATGGCGCAAAATTGAGGCATTCAAGAGAAGGGCCTGGATGGCAGAAAATCCGGCACCGTTCAGTCCTGACCTGATTGACTGCTATGTCCTTTTTAACGGCAGGATAGCAGAGGAACAAACACACCGCCTGCCATTGAGCGACGGTGAATGCGCTTACTATAGTGCGCTAATGATCGTTGAATGGCAGGTCAAGAAAAAGAAACCGGACAAGGGGTGGGAAACCCTGCGCAAGCCGTTAGTGCGTGAGCAGTCTTCCGAGGAAGTGGAACTTGTTGACAAGAACCACCGGGTATATATAGACGTTGCAGAGTTCACCGAGCTTTGCAACGGTCTGCATACCAAAGAAAAGACGCAGACGCAATGCCCGCCACGGGTGAAGGTTCGGGATAATTTCAAGTACAAAAAATATCAGCTCACAGAGCATTTCATACTCCATAACGAGTATGTTACCGTCCAAGGCAGGCTTGCCCGCAATCGGGATGGCCGCCTTTTCATCAGGCCGACCCGTCGTCTGGAATTCCCCACCCTCCTCTCTGTCCAGACAAAAACCAGCCAATTCATAACATACACCGCGAACAAGGCCCGTAATGACGCTTGGAATAGGAGAATACGAGTAGCCGTTCTGCTCCTCAATGTGGGACTCCTGCTCTATTTCTGGTGGTTCGCAGCTTGAGATGACAGACAATATAATAAAAACAGATCAGCAAGCCAATCAGCCTCCAAGCCCGTTCAGCAAGGCTATCCACCTGCTCTATGTGCCGACCACGTTCTGCAACATGCGTTGCCGGTACTGTTATTTGGGCGATCTGACCGCTGCTGCCAAGCCGGACCCGGACAAGGTGCTCGGCACCTTGAACACCGCCCTGGAGCAGCTGCTGGCGCATGGTTACCTGCCCTTTAACCTCTCCTTTCATGGCGGCGAGGTCACTACCCTTTCCTCAGAGCTGCTTGATGGCTTATTCAGCATTGCTGCCCGCCATTATGCACATTATGGCGAGAAGATTAAGGCCCAGAGTTTCCGGGTCAGTCCGCCCCATATCAAAACCAACCTCTTTGATTTTCAGCGACATTGGGATGTCTTTGTTAAACACCGGGTTTCAATCAGCGGCAGCGTGGATCTCCCCCTTCGCCTGCATGAGCAGTTCCGCCGGGACAGGCAAGGCCGTAGTACCTTGAACCAGATCCGAAAGAACCTCAAGCTCCTGGCTGCCTATCCCCATAATAAGAAAATCTCCTGTGTGGTCACCCGAGCTCACTTAGAGGCGGTTGAGGACTTCATTGCCGAGATCAAGTATCTCCATGACGAGATCGGCCTGGACATGAGCCGCTTCAACGTCATGTTCGGTTTTGACTCAGCTGAAAACAAAAACAAGTTCCAGCAACTTCAGCAACAAGACCAAGGTGCAGCCATGCTCACAGATGCGGAACAGGTTCGCTTCTATCAGGCAGTGAAAAAGGCTTTTGTTGGTACCTCCCTGGAAAACCCCTTGCGCACCGAGTGGTTCAAGGAGTTTACCCCGGAGTTTTGCTGTTCCTCAATCAACTGCGGGGGCAAGTTCTTTCTACTCCAGTTTGATGGCGAGGTCTTTTCCTGCCCTCGTGGCCAGTCTTCCCCGGCCTATCGTTACGGCAATATCTTCACGGACGGCGTGGAGGCGGTGATTAATAACGGCTGGAACATGATGGAGCGCAATGAAAACCTCCTCGACATTGACGATGACTGCGCCTGCTGCCCGTGGCTAGCGCACTGCAACCTTGGCTGCACCTTTGTCCGCCAGGAGACCGGGCTCAGAAAAAGCTACACCTGCCTGCTCCAGAAGCAACTCTATCAGGATGCACCAGACCGCTGGCCTCCTCTGCCTCCTGAAAAAATCGCCGCTTATGCGCAACGCCTTTTCCTGAATAATAATCTGAAGAAACTGCAACGCCCCCTGCAAAGCCCTTATACGAAGAAGGAACGTGTCATCAGTCCAGAACTCTTTGATGACACCAATACCTTAAACGAGATTATCCGCCGTGATACAAAACTCCAGGCCCTGTACAGCGACGAGCTTTTTTTTCTTAGGATAAACGGGGTGGAATACCGCCTGCGCTCGGCAATCCTGAAAAATGAAATGGATATTGAGGTGCTGGACAAGAGCAGTACGATCCTGCTCGGAGTACGTGAGGATGTGTTCAGCCTTGCCTGCAACGATGAAATCAATAACTATGTTCATCTGATGCTCTTGCGAGACACTGCCGTGGTCTATGGGGACGAGCAGCGCAGCAAACAGGAACATATCTTTGACTATTCATTCTACAGAAACGCTTTCTTTACTGCTGCTCGGCAGGAAGGGAACTATGCCCTGTTAGATATTTCCCAGTTACTGATCAGTCATGCCCAGTTTTACCTGGAGGGAGTGCGCAACAACTTGTTTATCACCACCAAGACATTGCGGGAATATCATTACAGCAAGCATCGCAAAAACGCCTTTTATCATATTCAGGCGATCAACCTGCCTTTTCAAAATATTGAGTTCTACTGGCACGAGAATAACTGACATGGTGAAGACGGAAAATGCAGGGAGGTGGGAAAGAGGGAAGCGTGAACTGACCGGGTATCAGCCTTGCAAGCGAGACCCGATCAGTTCTTCAAACTCTGTCAGCTGGTTATGCTGACGGAAGAGTTCTCTTGCCTCCTGATAAGCGATTGCGGAGAAACCCTTCTGCTGTCAGCCCCGCATCAACGGCCAATATGTAGGAGAAAAGGGTATAATCAACAAGCAGGCCGGGCGAGAAACGGGTCTTGCGACGGACTGCCGAGTTGTTCATCTCTTTTCTGAAGCGGTTCTTTTTACGGGTGACCGTAATTGAAGACGGTGCAAATGATTTGCCGTTACGATTGGAAAATGTAGCTGAATGGAATAAAGTTTTCATAACATACCTCCGGATATAGGTTTATAGGTAAAGCAGGCAACCCGGCTGTCTCCTCCCTGGAGATCCGTGGCTTTCCGACACCGCCTCGCAACGGTTGTGGCTTTATCAACTTTCCGTTTCACCCGGAAAGCAGGGCACCCGCTTAGTTGAACTAAGGTTTGCCGTTGTTATGATGCATACAGAACAGGTCAAGCTTGTTCTGTTTTGCCGCCTGAGAAAAAGGCGACAGAGAACTGAAGCAGTGTTTTCCTCAATATTGATGAGATACGATGAACATCACCTCTGCCCGACAGAGAAAAACCCTTGGGGCTCAGATAGTTACTCACTGCTTTAGTGTGAAAGACATACTACATTGTACTATTTTCTCTGTCAACAAGAAAAAAACGTTGTATCAGAAAAAATATTCTTTATATTAGTACGATACATAGAAAGAGTTATCATTCTTATCTCTACAGAAAGCAGTGTCTGTTTTTACCGATATAATTTCAAACGGTTATGTATTTCCAGTTGCCTCTAGAGGCAGATTTGGTATATGCTATCTGGTGGACAGAAGAAAATAAGCATAGGCTCACTATCTATTCATTTCAAAAGGAGATCATACCATGAGAGCTATTCTACACCACAGATGTATATTCACAGCCATTCTGACCTTGGCAGGACTCCTCTGGGTTCAGGTGCAGGCGAACGAACAGCCAGGAAACGCAACAGAACAGGTTTCCCCTGCAACTACTCTCCATGGGTACCATGAATTTGATTATAAGTTTGAAGATCGACCGGACCCCTTTCTCCCTTTTTTAGGTGACAAGAGTAAAAGACCTGAAGGAGAGAAAATTATTGTTGATCCGAAAGAAGTTTTGACCGGACTACGAAAGTTTGAAGCAGGACAGTTAAAGCTTGGTAACCGTTCACCCCCCTCATTCCACACAAAAAAAGATTGGACAAAAAAAGAAGATCACGATAGTTTAAGGGTCA
>JAABTP010000164.1 GCA_011389815.1 Desulfobulbaceae bacterium
GACAATTTTTAACTGCTGTTTCTAACTGCTCTTTGTTGCTCCGTGATGAACTCCGTCAGTCACAAGCAACGAGCCGCGAATATACTGAAAACGAACTTGATAGTCAACTGAAAAAATGTGCTTCTGTTGCTTTTTTGAAAACCCAGTGGCTGATTATTTTTTTTTCTTTAAATAAAAGAGAGATAGCGGAGCGCAATAAAGAGGATAGAACCGGCAAGCGCAGTCTGGATGAAACGAGCAGGAATATAGACCTGCATCTTTGCTCCACAGTACATACCTATAAAGCCACCGATTCCGAAAAGTATTCCCAATCCCCAGTCCGGTGCAACAGCTGTTTCTGGAAAAAACACAGCGAGAATTTGAAAAAATACGACCCCTGCCAGTGAAGTAATAAAGGTGCCCATCAATGCTGCTCCGGCAACGGTATAAACAGGGAGACCAAAAACAGAGATAAAAAAAGGTGCCATGAGGGCTCCACCACCAATCCCGTAGATACCACCAATCAAACCAACGATCAGGCTAAGGAGTATTATTTTTTGTGTCGGAGCTTGGTAGGGTATTCCATTGAAGGTGAAACCAAGGGTTTGATAATTGAGCCAGGTATTGCTGATGCGATTATCGTTCCAGGTGCCTGTAGGCGGGGAAGCTGGTGCTCTGCTTTTTTTCTTTTGGGGCAGAAGAGTACAAAGAAGTTTACCTCCGATATAGATGAGTACGAGAGCAATGAATCGTTTAAAGAAGGTCGGATCAAGCAGGTAATGGGTGCGAATAACGGTACCTGCGAGTACCCCAGGCAGAGTACCGATAATCACTGTCCAGGTGAGGGGCCAAATCATACGGCCTTCCCGGATATAACGGAACACTCCGCCCGGAATTGCTGTTATGTTAAAAAGATGATTTGTTGCGCTGACCGATGGAGTGGTGAATCCCAGATAGCTGACTTGAAAAGGGAGCAAGAGAAAGGCCCCGGAAACCCCGGCCATTGAGGTGAAAAAAGATATGCAAAAGGCCACCAAAGGGGGCAGCCAAGGTTGAACATCTATGTCTGCTGTTGGGAAATACACCGGTAAAGGGAGATTCTATTCCTGAATCCATTTCGTGAGTGTGTCAATAATGCTTTGGGCCTGCTTTGCACTGGAAATGTTGAATTTTGACTTGGGAAGATATTGCCCGTTACGTTTTTGATAGCGACGGATGGTGTATTTTTCAGGTCCGTATTCCTCTTTGCTGCGACTGTAGTCCTGGTAACGAAAAAGAATGGTGGTCCAGGCTCCTTTTGTCAGGATCTCCTTGTCCAGTTCTTTGACAATCTGAATACCATCTTCTTCGTAATTAATGCTTATTTCATCGACCTCTGCTGCCATTGTGTTCTCCAAGATTTTGAGTTTTGAGTTTGTTGTTTTTGATTGCTATCGGGTTGCTCTGTGCGGGACCTGGAGGCTGGGATCAGCATATTGCATGGATATCTCACGGAAGCGTTCATGTACCTTGAGGAAAACTTCCATGAGTTCGGGGTCAAAATGTGTTCCTTTGCCAGCTTCCATGATGGTGACAGCCTTATCGTGGGTCACCGGGATCTTATATGATCGTTTTGAGGTAAGAGCATCATAGACATCTGCAATGGCCATAACCCTACCAGAAATAGGAATATTTTCTCCAGAAAGCCCTTGAGGGTATCCACTGCCATCCCATTTCTCCTGATGAGTATAAACGATTTCCAGCGCTTTTTCCAAAAAGTAGTTCGTGCCGACCCTATGTAATGCAGCTTCAATGATTTCTTTGCCGTAATAGGTGTGCTTTTTGATCTCCTCAAACTCTTTGGCACTGAGTTTGTCAGGTTTGAGGAGTATGTTGTCTGGAACCCCTATCTTACCAACATCATGGAGAGGAGCGACCTTACAGATGACCTCAATCTCTTCAGGTGTGAGGATTTTTTTGTATCGTTCTGTCTGTTGGAGTTCTTCTGCAATAATTTTAAGATAGATCTGTGTTCTTCTGATATGTCCTCCTGTTGCCTGATCACGCGTTTCTGTCAGGGTTGTGATTATTTCAAGGATTGCCTCCTGCATCAGGACGAATTCTTTTTTTTTCTTTTGTCGCTTGCGTTCAGATTGGTAGAGTTTAATCGGATAGATTAACGAAAAATTAAACAAGAGCAAGAGGTTTGGGTAGAGTGGAGAGAAAAAAATTCCGTTTGAGAAAAAGAGGAGTTTACTACTGTAAAAAAGAGCGATTTGACCCAGAAGTAGTGTCAGAAGAGCGGTCCGGGCACCAAATTGAAAAAAAAGAAATACGCTCGTTAAACCAATTATGATTATAACTCCTAGTTCTGCGGCAGGACGCCATGTTGGATTGTGAATAAATATGTTGCTGAGGATGTTCTCAACGATATTTGCATGAAATTCAACACCTGGTAAAATATGATCGCCTGGCATGTGGTGGAAATCATTCAATCCTGCGGCTGATGTCCCGAGAAAAACAATTTTATTTGTGATTTTTTTTTCAGGGATATCTCCACTGAGCAGGTTAGCTGCTGAAATGTATTCAAAGGCTCTGTGGGAGGTTGCCGTAGGAAGCTTGGGGTGAACAGCAAAGTTGCCTTGGTGATCAAGAGGGATGAAACGATCATCCATGATAAGGCCTGATGGACCATATTGAGAGATTTTCAGGAGCAGTGTTTGAGGGGGATGGGCTGCGAGCAGGGTAGCAAGAGAGAGATGAGGATAGAGCTTTCCTTGATACATCATGAGAAGAGGAACCCGACGTAAAATACCATCTGCATCAGCTTCCACATTAAGGAATCCTTCCTTTGTTGCAGTGTTGTTAAAAATAGGTAGGTTACAAACAACATTGTCTGCTTGTACAAGGAGTTGGTCTTCTTTTGCTGCCCCAATATATTGTATGCCGATGTTGAGCGGTTGAGTGTCACAGCGCTGGTTAGGTGTTTTTTGTCCAAAGGTGAAGTAGAGGCTGGTGACAAAATTACCCTTGCTAAGGATATGGGCAAGGTGAGAATCATTATCCCGAAGATGCTCAGGAATGTGCTGGAGTTCGTTGAGATTGACCCCGAAATGGTTCTCAAGATTTTTGTACACATTGACTAAGGATGTCCTGTCAGACTCAGTAAGCATGATGTCCAACCCCACACCAGTGGCTCATATTGTTGGATTTTTTCCAGGAGTTCAGCAAGAAGAAATCTGGGCCACGGCCATTGACCGTATTCTCTGAGCGATCTTTCGTCAATATCGACAATTAACGGAGCATTGATGCTGGCAGGGGAGGAAGTTGCAAGCAGGAAATAGTCGTAAATTTTCAGGTTGATTTCATTGAGGATGGGCAGGGAGGAGAGGCTCAGGGCTGCGATGATGGAGGTCGGCAAAATAGCCGTTATGATCAGCAAGAGTGATTTGCCCCAGGTATTCATCTTGCTCTTCATCTTGTCTGAAACCGGGGCAAGCGATGTTGAACCGCCGGTTTCTGAAGATATGCTCATCTCGTTATAAAGTTGAGGCGACAGGTGAAGTGGAAGGTGGATGTATTTCGAGTAGGGTGCAATTATCGAATAAAGAGTTCCACCCTTCTGTTTTTCGGTTCAGCAACATTATCTTTTGTGGGGATCATAGGATCAGTTTCGCCATGGGAGGAGACCTCAAGGAGTTCACGAGGGGCTCCAATGGTGAGCAGTTTATTTTTGACATGAATGGCTCGTGCTAAGGCAAGGGCGAGGTTGTATTCATTGCTTCCCTGGGTATCTGTGTGGCCAATGATGGAGATCTCACAGGGAAGACGTTCTTTGATCCTCTCCAATATAAGCGGGAGTTTGTTCCGGCATTTTTCAGTTAGATCGCTGGTGCCCGGAGTAAAGTAAAGAATGTACTGATCTGCTGTGCCTGGGATTGCCTGAAGAGTATCCTGAAATTTGTTTTGAACCTCTTCCTTGGGAAGGATTTTTGTTCGTGTGGGAACATGGGTGCTTGAGACCTGCGCAGATTCGTTGGCCTTTGATAGAGTGGTGCTCCCAGCTCTGTTGGAAATGGTTATTTTTCCAACATTGCCGTCCTGATCAGGAAGCAATACAAAAAGATCCTTATTTTCTACGGGAGGCTCAATGTTTTGAGCAGCACAGCCGAATAACAGAACTGTGCTGAAAACAGCAGGCAGTAAGCGGGAAAAAATATGCATTGGTAATAATCCTCTCAGATCCTTCGATGGTGCGTAATGGAGCTATTCTTTTGCTGCTGCCTTGACTAAGAAACTTGTTCCCCTGACACCAACAACAGCGGTCGGGGTTTTGAACTTCACTGATTTTGGCGATAATTTACCTATGGCTCCTGAGATATAGGAGGCTGTTCCTTGAATCAACTCTGTTAAAAAACCAAAAGTTCCCTGGGCAGGCTGAAAAGAATATTCGTCAATATTTATTTCACTGTTTGCACCAAGAGATATTCTGGTATTGTCAGTAAAAATGACACCCAGCGCCCCGTTTGCTCCAGTGATTATCTTGTCGCCTCTTTTGACCCGGATACCATCTTTGGCAATAATTTGCTGACCATCCCGGATAATGGTTCCAGAGCCGGTCACTTTTCTGAGTCCTCCGACAAAATCCTGAGCAAAGGCTGGTAATGGGGCAAGCAGTAAAACAACGAGAAGTAAGAGGGTTATTTTCTTTCTCAACATGGCTACGCTCCTGTTATTATGAAATGTGTCGGTTTAGTTTGTGTCCTTTTGTCCAGACAGGATGGACAGTATGTACAACCTGTTTCTTACCTTTTTTATTTTTCTATAGTTACAATACCTTCGCCATTCAGCTAACAGACTTACATCCCAACTTGCTTGCTAATTGGGCTATAATACGTGTTCGTGGGTTGTCACTGTAACTCGTTGAGTATAGATAAAAATAATTAAAACTCTGTCCGCCAAATCCCGGACCGTTTTTTAATTTACAGGTCAATTATTAACTCTTTGAAACACTGTAACCTCTGCTGAAAGATCGCCATTCAGAATGGCGAAGGTATTGAGTTACCTACTCTATTTAATCAAAAAAAGATAGTTTTTTCAATATATTTTAAGGAGAGTTGCAAGGTGATTTATCTCTCCTCTATCGAGCTTTGCTGCTTCCTTGCCTGTTTCTTGTCATGACGATCCTCAGTAGCTACGGTCGGTGAAAAAATGAGGCTCACAGCAGGGCTGGTGTGCAGGATATCTCGCTGGTAACGGGACCAGTCAAACCTCCAGGGGTCAGTTTTACGACCTGGGGCAATATCGCAATGCCCATATATATAGCGGACAGGGTGCCGGGAAAGGATGTCCTTTGTCAGCAGGGCCAAGGCTTTGTATTGGGCCTCGGTGAATTCGGTATCTTCCGTGCCGATGAGTTCAATGCCGATACTAAAGTCGTTGACACTTTCCCGTCCATCGTTAGGCATCCTGCTGAATCCAGCATGCCACGCCTTTTTGTCCTCTGCAACAAGTTGCCACACCTTGCCATTCAGATCAATCAGATAATGAGACGAAACGCCGTGTTTGTCCAGACATTCTTTGCAGGAATGGGCAGAAAAACGGTCTTTCGCTTCTGGATTATGCATTGAATGGATGATAATGGTGTCAATCTCTGTGCCTTGGGGACGTTTTTCATATTGGTCGGTTGGTAGGTGGCGGATAGCTTTTTGTACAGGCACGTTGTTTATATCTGGTTATTTTATAAAAAAAGGCAGAGCCGCAAAGCAGCCCCGCCTCTGTTGTTGGTTTTTGGTTATTGAACTGAATTACTTCTTATCACCGCAGTCTGACTGTGCGGCATCGGAAACAATTACGTCTTTCTCTGCTTCAGTGATCAAACCTGTTTCGACAAAGCTCTCCGCGCTTTTCGCCGTGCAGGAGACATGCTTGCCGTGGTTCTTCCACAGGCTGGCAATGCCTTGCGGTCCTTCGCAAGGACAGAGCTGGTCAATGGAGCAACCGTCACCATCAACCACTGCACCGAGTTCGGTTCCTGAGCAATTGTCATTACAGTTAGTTACTCCGTCTTCGTCAGAATCACCATCTACTACAGTTATTGTTGCAGCAGATTTATCATCCACACCATGGTTGTCGGTGACAGTGAGAGTGACCGTATTCGCTCCAACATCCGCGCAGGTGAAGCTTGACGGAGAAACGGTCATTGATGCGATACCGCAGGTGTCGCTTGAACCGTTGTCAATGTCGGTAGCGGAGATCAACGCCTTACCGGAGGCGTCAAGCTGGACCGTGATATCCTTTGCCAAGGCTGTCGGCGGCACATCAAGGATCGTCACCGTTTTACAGGCCGTGTCTGTACTTCCGTCGTCATCGGTTACTGTAAGGCAGACATTGTGGTCTCCGGCATCTGTAAAGGTAAAACTCGGATTCTGTTCTGTACTGCTGCCGAGCCCGCCAAAATCCCAGGCCCAACTCACGATATCATCAACTTCGCTTGTAGACTGATCGGTAAATTGTACCGCAGTGCAGTCAAGCTGAGGTTCGGACGGCAAAGCAAAGGCTGCTGTCGGTGCCTGGTCGTAAATCTGAACTCTCGCCTGAGCGATATCCTCGGCACCGTGTTCGTCAACCACTTTCAGAAATACATACATTCTGATCCGTTTCGCACCGGCATCATAACCGGCTGCTGAGAAGGTCGTGAAGCCATCGGATGACGGTGTTTCAAATGTGCCGTCTTCATTCAAATCCCAGTCATACGAGATCAGTTCATCGCCATCAGGGTCATAGGAGTTTGAGCCGTCGAGTTCAACCGTACGGCCTTCGAGCACTTCATAATATTCGCCCATGCCGTAGTAGTCTTTGCCCGCATCCGCTACAGGCGGACGGTTAGCCCAAGTTCGTGACATAAAAAGTCAAAGTTATGCAAAAACAACAAGTTGCTTATTTTTTGACTATTCCTATGG
>JAABTP010000165.1 GCA_011389815.1 Desulfobulbaceae bacterium
GAGCCTCCAACCTGAGGGCTGTCGGGTTATTGCGCCTTATGTCCATTTTACAGAAAGGCTGTCAGGGGCCTGTTTTATATGGGGATTATTGGTAAGGTGATTATGCCGGTCATTAATTTTACTGTTGGGGTAATGGTTGGATAATTTTTCTCCTTCTTGCTTTTTTTATTGGGATAGTGATAAAAGAAAGGAGTTGTTGGTGAGCTGGTGAGTTTATTAAGCAGAGGGTTTTTATTGTTGAAAAAACCTTGATAAAACTATATCCTATCCTGTGGTATATTACTGTAGAGTACGATGCGTTGCAAGAATCATGAGACATAAACCTGACTGAAGTATATTGAGTATACTATGAAAAATCGGCATCAAGAAGGAGAGGTGTTATCTCTCATTCTGAATAAGATAAGTGCGCTGAATCAACTACAGGATGTAAATACGATTTTGAATGCCACCCTATCCGAAGCGCGGAGCCTGACCCGTGCTGATGCAGGCTCCATATTTTTGGTTCAGGATGGGCAGTTAGAGTTCCGGCATGTGCAGAATGACACTTTGTTTGGTAAAAAAGATGCTGGTGCGGCTCTATATCGCAATGTCAGTATCCCCATCAGCGAGGATTCTATAGTTGGTTTTTCTGCCCTGACTAAAGAAATTGTGGCGATTGATGACGTGTATAATATCTCTTCGGATGTCCCGTATAAATTTAATGAATCCTTGGACAGGAGAAATAATTACCATACCACCTCTATTCTGACTGTTCCGCTTGTTTCGTTGGATAATCGATGCCTTGTCGGGGTGGTGCAGCTTATCAATGCTCAGGATGAACAAGGTCGGGTAACCCGGTTTTCGGAACAGAGCAAAATATGGGTTCGTGTTTTTAGCAATAATGCTGCAGCGATTATTGAGCGGAGCATGTTAAATCATGAATTGATTCTGAGGATGGTCAAAATGGCCGAGCTTCATGATCCAGGAGAAACCGGTGCCCATGTTCAACGGGTCAGTGCTTATAGTGTAGAGATTTACAGGTGCTGGGCTAAAAAAAGAAAGATTCCTCAGGATGAGATCATCAAGTACTGTGATCTTCTCAGCCGGGCAGCCTTACTCCATGATGCTGGTAAGGTCGGGATACCTGATGCTATTCTGAAAAAACCAGGTCCATTGACTGCGGAAGAGTTTGAGGAAATGAAACTTCATACCGTTTCTGGTGCGGCCCTATTCGTCAATATTTCATCAGAGCTTGACCAAATGACTCATGATATTGTTCTTCATCATCATGAGAGATGGAATGGCAGGGGGTACCCTGGTCGCTTGGTCCAGGAGGGAGAGCAATGGGTGCGAAAGCCTCTGGCTGGAAAGGATATTCCTTTTGCAGCCCGGATCGTGGCCTTGGCTGATGTTTTTGATGCCCTTTCTTCTCAACGCAGTTATAAGCCCCCTTGGGATGATGAAAAGATTTATAATGAGATACGGAAAGATTCGGGAGAATACTTTGACCCGGAATTGGTAGAGGCTTTTTTCGAGATAACAGATATCCTGCACGCTATTCAGAAAAAATTTAGATGAACGATCCTGCCTTCCTTGTTGTCTCTGGAAAATTATAGAATCCCAGCTTGTTTTTTTCGTGCGAGCTGTGGTTTGAATGGTTGTAAATATTGGCCGTTTGACTCCATGGAGTTGGGCGGTATTTTCATTTAAAAAGCAATTGCATACTCATGGAAAAATTTGTTAAAGAATTAAGAAAACTTGTCCCTTTTAAAGAGACAACAGAGGTCGGAGATATTGTTCTCGTGGTGATTGAGGAAACCGAAATGGCAGGGTATGCCCTGGTGACCGGGATTGAACGGGATCATAGCCGTAAAGATGAATGGTGGGAAGTGCATATGCAGTTCCTTACTGTTCCCTTGCAACCCATTGTCTGGACATTACGAACAGAGCAGTTCACTGGCCAGGAAACCTTTACCATGGGTGGAAAAGGTCGTTTTGTTCAGGCTGTTGATGTTGTGCAAGAAGCGGCACAGGCAGGAGGCGATCAGGAGACTGTTTCTTCTTCTCTGACCAAGAAAAATACAGGAAAAAAGGGTGGACTGCGTTTGGTGAAATGAAAACGGTTTCCTGGGAGAGCACAGTAACCAACCCCAACGGCCTTCATTGTCGGGTTGCTGAACGTTTGATAAAGATTATTGATGAGCACGAGGCTTCTGTGCAGATTATAGATCAAGGGCAACGTATTGACTGCGATTCTATTCTTGAGTTGCTCAGTCTGGGGCTGGTGCAGGGGAGCCGGATTCAATTCACGGCCCAAGGTACTGATGCTGAACAGATTATTGCTGCTGTGGATCAGGTGTTGTCAACCCCTGATCAGGGAGTTCTGCAAGACTGATGGTACAGGGTGGACAGGAGACAGAGCAGGATAAGCGCTTGGCTGAAGATCGTGAGCCGGAAACTCTGTACGGTATCAGTGGATCCCCTGGTATTGTGGTGGGAAGGGCTGTGGTGCTCAGACCCCGTTCTGATGATCTTGTTCGTTATCAGCTGAAGGAAAATGCGATTCAGGAAGAGCAGGGACGTTTCCAACGGGCTGTTGACCGGGCAGAGCAGGAACTCCAAAAGCTGCGCAATAAATTCAAGGGTGATCTTTCTGATACCCTGACCATTATGGATTCCCATATCCGGATGCTTAGAGACCCTATGATCCTGAAGCAGACCTCCCATCTGATTGAACAGAAACAGATCAATGCAGAATGGGCTCTATCTCAGGCCCTTTTTCTTGTGAAAAGAAAGTTTGATCATATTGGTGATGATTATATTCGGGATCGTTTTACAGATGTTGAATATGTAGTCAAGTTGCTTCTCGAACAGCTCTCTGACCATGGTCAGCAGTTTCCCACTGGTTTTGCAGAGCCTGTTATTGTGGTGAGTGAGGATTTCACGCCTGCGGATACTGTGCGGATGCAGTCTGAAAAAGTACTTGGCTTTCTTACAGAAAAAGGCGGGGTGACCTCACATACAGCTATTGTTGCCCGGTCCCTGGGCCTGGCTGCTGTGGTAGGGGTGGAAAATATCACCCAACTATGCCGGACCGGTGATACCATTATTCTGGACGGCTATGATGGGCGGGTTTGTCTGGCTCCCACCATGGACCAACAAAAGCTGTATCAGGAGTATAACCGGCAGCACCGGGCCTTTTCCGATGAACTGCGTTGGTACATCCATCTGGCTTCAGAAACTCTGGATGGCTTACAGGTTCGCCTGTCTGCCAATATTGAGATCCCGGATGAAATGGAAGGGGTTATCTATTACGGGGCTGACGGGATTGGCCTGTTTCGTTCAGAGTTTGGCTATTTTCAGCAGCATTTTTTGCCGAATGAAGAGGATTTGCTCAACATATATCGGGATTTGGTCATTGCCCTTGATCCACAACCAGTGACCATCCGAACTCTGGATGCAGGTGGGGATAAACTTGCCAATCAACTGCCAGGGAATAGATTTAAGAACCTGCATGAGCGCAATCCTGCCCTTGGCTTGCGTTCCATCCGTCTTTCCTTATGTGAGCAATCTCTCTTTATTACCCAGCTACGGGCCTTATTGCGGGCCTCAGCCTTTGGTCGGCTTCGCATTCTTCTGCCGCTCGTTAGCTTGCTCAGCGAACTAAAACAGGTTCAGGAAATTATTGGGCAGGTCATGGTTGATCTGGTCAGCGAAGGCATTCCTTTTGATCCGGACATTGAAATTGGTATCATGGTGGAGGTGCCCAGCGCGGTTACTATGGCTGATGTTTTAGCTGCTGAGGTTGATTTTTTCAGTATTGGCACCAACGATCTTATCCAGTATTCCCTGGCTATTGATCGGGGTAACGAGTATGTGGCTAAGATGTATGACCCTCTCCACCCAGCAGTGTTACGCATGATCAGCCGGACAGTTGAGGCCGGACATGCCCAGGGAATTGAGGTGGCGCTGTGCGGTGAAATGGCTGGTGATGTTTCTATGGCCCCGGTTCTGTTGGGACTGGGGTTGGACGAACTTTCCATGCGTCCTTCAGCAATCCCCCATGTAAAGCGTTTGCTTCGCCACTCGACTTCTCGCCGTTTGAATAGGCTGGCAAAGCAGGCTCTGTCATGCAAAGATGGCCAGGAAACCCGTGAATTCCTTGAAAAGTATATAGCTGATAATTACGGTACCTGGCGAAAACGTTTATGAAAGAACGAGACCTTATCCAGCACATCAAAGAGCTTACCACCCAAAAAGCTGATGGCCTGGTTCAAGGGATTGGCGATGACTGCGCTGTTGTTACCAAGGATCAGGAGAATGTCTGGTTGTTGACTATGGACACCTTGGTTGAATCGGTGCATTTTGATTGCTCCTGGCATCCTCCTTATTTAGTAGGGCGTAAGGCTGTTTCAGTGAATGTCAGTGATATTGCTGCAATGGGAGGAAAGCCAGTGTTTGTCTTGCTTTCCCTGGGATTGCCAAAGAATTTCGACCCGGAATGGGTGTCTACGTTCAATAAAGGCATTAATGAGGCTTGCAGTCAATACGGTTGTTTGCTGATTGGCGGTGATACGGTGTGCAGCCCGGAAAAGGTCAGCCTGACCCTGACCTTGATTGGTGAGAGCCCACAGGATCAGGTGGTATATCGACACGGGGCCTGTCCTGGGGATAACATTTGGGTTTCTGGTGCATTGGGATATGCCGCTGCTGGGCTTGATTATTTCCGCACAGGAAAGGGGCACGGCGCGCCGTGCCTCTACGAAACATCCTCACAATATCCCTCTGAAATTGCCCCCTGCATAACAGCCCACCTTGATCCTGAAGCCCGAACAGGCTTGGGAAAGGCTCTGGCCCAGGCAGGCTGTATCCATGCCATGATGGATCTTTCTGACGGACTTGCCACAGACCTTGCCCATCTCTGTCAACAGAGCGAGGTCGGGGCACGGATTGCAGCTGACAAGCTGCCAGGAAGCACGGGGTTGGCAGCAGCAGCATCCTTGCTGGGGGAAAAAAGAAGGGATTGGATGCTGACAGGCGGTGAAGATTACGAGTTATTGTTCACAGCAAGCCCACAAGATAATGAAAAAATTATAGAGATAGCAGCCAGGCAAAGCATTCGGGTAAACCCTGTTGGGATTATTACGGAGCCTAGTCAAGGTGTTGTCTTGCAAGAGTGTGGTCCTGATGCAGACAGGGAGCAGTCCATTACATTTCAGGGGTTTGACCATTTCTCATGATTTATGCTGTAGGGGCACGGCATGCCGTGCCCTTACCCTATCAATTCTCCAATGCGGGGACAAAGTATGCAAACACATCATGCTCGTATATGCGGCGCAATTCTTGCTGCAGCTCTGGGTGATGCCTTTGGTGCGCCCTATGAGGGAGGGATTATTGAACAGCTGCTGTGGAGAATTCTCGGCAGACGCCGAGGGAAACGTTGCTGGACCGATGATACCCAGATGTCTGTTGATGTGATAGAGTCTCTTCTTACTTGCAATAAGATGGACCAGGATGATCTTGCCCAACGTTTTGCCAGCTCCTACAGATGGTCAAGGGGATATGGGCCAGGAGCGGCAAAACTGCTCAGGCGTATTCGGAAAGGAGAGCACTGGTCTATTGCAAATCAGGCGGTGTATGTCAATGGATCACTGGGCAATGGCGGTGCTATGCGGGCTGCTCCGGTGGGGCTTTTTTACGGGGCAGGAGATGACAAGAAACTTGTGCAGGCTGTTCGTTCTGCAACCTTAGTCACCCATGCCCATCCTGTTGGTCTGGACGGAGCCGTGGTCATCGGCCTGACAGTAGCTTTGGTCTGCCGGGATTATCCTGTGCAGGAGATTATGAAACGACTTCGCCTTCATATTCAAACGATGGATATGCACAACAGACTTGCCATTGCGGAGCGATTTTTCCACGCAGAGCATCCTGTTGCGCCGAAACAGATTGCTCAGGAACTGGGGAATGGGATCAGAGCGCAGGATTCCTGTGTGACAGCCTGCTATATCGGACTTGCCTTGCGCAAGGCTCCCTTTGTTGATATGTTAACATATACCAGGGAAGTTGGCGGTGATACAGATACCATTGGGGCAATGGCCGGGGCTATCTGGGGTGCGGCTTGCGGGTATCAATATTTGCCTGAAGAGCTTTTAAACCAGCTTGAACATCGGAGATATCTGGAAAAATTGGCCTATCGCTTTGCTGAGGCGATTGTTCAACGGCAAGAGTGAGATGGATAAATGAAACACCCTCTATGATGAAACAACAAATAATAGACTGGCATCGGCTGCTTGGCTTGATATTTATTGACTTTTTCAGCGGTTCAGCCTGGAACGTGGAGCTGGAAAAAGACCTTTCCGTTAAAAAGCAGCTGCTGGACATTATCATTCTGCGTCAGGATTCAGGCGGACTCATTGATCCTCTGCCAGACGGACTGGAGGGAATGAAGAAACACAACCTGCTGACCTTCAAATCAGTCAGGGAACCGTTGGACGACTGGGTTCTGAAAGAGCTGACAGGGCATTATGTCAACTATCGCAAGCAGATTAGCTCATCTTTCAACGACCTGTATCCTGAAGACCAGTTTCAACTCTACGGCGTTAGCGCCAGATACCCGCAAAAGCTCTCTGCGCAACTGGAGTTGACAAAGGTTCAGGATGGTGTTTATGATATATACAGAGGAAGCGACAATATTCGGCTGATTGTTCTGAAGGAGATTCCACACGCAAAACACAATGCGATCTGGCATCTGTTCAGTGGCATTCCTGGAGAAATTGAGTTTGCCGCCCGGCAGTACAGAGGAAAAACGCAGGAAATCAGTACGGTGCTCAACAGGCTGTTCGAGAAGGGAGCATTCCCAAAAAGTAGGTCAAACCACACTTGCTGCCTTGAGGGAAAAAATATGCTCTCTCAGCATGTTCCA
>JAABTP010000016.1 GCA_011389815.1 Desulfobulbaceae bacterium
AATGTCTTTCGTAAACTTTTTCCAGTCTTGTTTTCATTATTTCAGCTTGTTAAGTTCATTCAAACCGGGAATCGCTGAAGGGATATGTTTACAGTATTTCAGGAATAGGGTATGCTGGTGCGGAAAGATTCACTATGTGATGCACGCTCTACAAACGTTTCCAAATCATTCAATATAGCTGGCACATATAACGATGTCCGACCATATGATAAAAGGAGGAACCAATGTCCTACATAGCAGATTTTGAAAAGGCCCTTGAAATTGGCCGTCCACCCAACATCAAGGCCCTGTTTCCCAACTCCAAGGCCCTGTTGGTCAGTGGCAAGGTGATTGACCGTGCCATGCTGGCAAAAGGCAAGGCCATGACCATGGCGGCCAATGGTCGAAACCACTTGGTTATACGCGGTGCCTTGATGGCTGCCCAACGGGCTCAGGCTGCCCTGATTATAGAGATTGCCCGTTCTGAAGGCGGGGCCTCATCCTATTGCCCAACCAATTACTGGAACATGGCACGTCAGGTAGATGCACTGTGCAATGAACTGGCTATTACTGTGCCTGTTGCCATTCATGCGGATCATTATGGAATCAAATCTACTGATGATCTGCCTTTTGCCCGTACCGAGATCCCCTCGCTCTTTGATGCAGGCATCACCTCCATTGCTGTTGATGCCTCTCATATGCTGGATGATGCTAACCTGCTCGTCAGTATTGATCTGAATAGCTATATTCCCTCCTGGGCTGGCTATGAAACCGAGGTTGGCGAGATCAAGGGCAGTCAAGGTCTGTCTTCTGCGGATGAGGCTCTGTTCCTTATTAAAGGACTTAATGCTCATGATATTTTCCCGGACTGGATTGCCCTGAACAACGGCACCAGCCACGGACTTGAGGCTTCCGGTCAAGGTATTCAGGTTGAATTGACCGCAGGAATTCATGAGGCATTAAAAGATTACGGGGTTTCAGGGGCACAACACGGCACCTCTGGCAACAGCTCAGACCGGTTGCGGGCTATTGCCAACCAGACCACAACCACCAAGGCCAATGTGGCTACAGCCCTTCAGATGATTTCCTGGGGTGTTGAGGTGAATGACTATGGCAACGCTATTCTGGATGGAGATGGAGAATTTGTCAAAGTGCCCGGCCAAGGCATGACCGAAGAACTATGGCAGGAAATGAAGGACTATGCCAAGGACCAAGGTTGGGAAAAAGGCAATTATAAAAAGCTCAATGCTGCCTTTGAAAATCGGATTATGGGGCAACCTAAGGAAATCCGGGAGCGTATGGCCCGCCGGGTGGATAACTTTGTTTATACCATGCTCACTGAGGTCTTTAATGCAGGTGGCACAGCACGTTATGCTGTGGATACAATTCTGGATGCAGGCTCCTATGATCTCGGCCCCAAAACCGGTCGTATTGAATCACCAGATGAGTGGACAGAAGAAAAAATTCATGCTCGTGCTGCTGAACTGGATACGGATAAAGGCCCGGAAGGCGATTTTGATGATTAAAAACTCTTGCGCAGAGGAGGCAATCTATCCCTGCTGTGGGCAGATCAGGAGCTGGGACAGGAAAAACAGCCGATGTTGCAGGTGAAAATCCCTTTGGGACAGGAAGAAATGGCACTGGAGCAGGAAAAAACGACCTTGTAAGGGGAGAAAGTGACACTGTAGCGGGAGAAAACCATTCTGTAGCAGGAAAAAATGGTTCTGTAGTAAGAAAAAGTCATTCTGCAGTGCCCCGCTCCCGCATCTGCCCGTCCCATGTCCTGATCATGTCTTTGCAGGCCAGATTCTCTCCACTTGCTGTATCGTAAGAATCAAAACAACTTCAGAAAACACTCATGCAAAAAATACTTGTTACCGGTGCTGCCGGTTTTATTGGTCATAATCTCTCCAAACGCCTGTTAGAAAACGGCCGCACCGTGGTTGGTCTGGATAATCTCAATGACTATTATGATCCTGAGCTGAAAAAGGCCCGGCTTGCCCAGCTCCTTGGATTTGAGCGATTCAGCCATGCGAATTTTGACATGGCGGATCGGGAGCTGACAGCAAAACTCTTTGCTGATGAACAGTTTGACGCAGTGGTCAATCTGGCTGCCCAGGCAGGGGTTCGTTACTCCCTGATTAATCCCCATTCCTATGTGGACACCAACCTGGTCGGGTTCCTCAATATTCTGGAAGGATGTCGTCATAATCAGGTTAAACACTTGCTCTATGCCTCGTCCAGCTCAGTGTATGGCGCTAATACCTCCATGCCTTTTTCTGTGCATGATAATGTGGATCATCCGGTTTCGTTGTACGCTGCCTCCAAAAAGGCCAACGAACTCATGGCCCATAGTTATAGCCACCTTTACCATCTTCCTTGTACTGGCCTGCGTTTTTTCACGGTCTACGGCCCCTGGGGACGTCCAGATATGGCCCTGTTCCTTTTTACCAAGGCTATTATGGAAGGTCGGCCCATTGATATTTTTAATAATGGTGAAATGGAACGTGATTTTACCTATATTGATGATATTGTCGAGGGTGTCTTCCGGCTGGTTGATCATCTGCCGCAGCCTGACCCAAATTGGAGTGGTGATGCACCGGACTCAGCAACCAGCTATTGTCCGTGGCGACTGTACAATATTGGCAATAATTCCAAACAAAAGCTAATGCGCTATATTGAGGTGCTGGAAGAATGCCTGGGTAAAACAGCACAAAAGAATTTCATGCCCATGCAGGCTGGAGATGTGCCAGCTACCTATGCCAATGTGGACGATCTGGTGCGGGAGATTGATTTTAAGCCGCAAACCACCATTGAGGAAGGGATCGGGAAATTCGTGGAGTGGTACAGGGGGTATTACAAATAACAATGCCTCAAAGGGGCTATATTTAACCAGCCCTACCCAGCCGAACCTCTTACACCGGATCACTCAAGCGCAAAGATGACCTTCAACGCTTGATCTATTTCCTGAAGATCCGATGAAGAGAGCCGCCCCCGGATTTTAACCAGCCTGTACCGATGATCTATCGGGCGTGTCTGCAAACAATCCGCCACGGATTTTTTTGACAGCCCGCTCTCCGCTGAAGGATGAATAACGATATTGGTTCGTATACGGGCTTTTTTCGCACTCCATGCAGTAACCGGGACCACTTGAATCACCGGAACCCGCTCATTATAGACATTATTGGTCACAATGACGCAGGGTCTGGTTTTGCCTTTTTCAGCCCCCTTTGTCGGATCAAGCCGTACATCGATAACCATCCCTCTTTTCAGGGCGGTCATTTCGGCCATCCGGGCAGGGCCACCTCGGTCAGCTCCTGCAAGTCTTCATCTTCGGAATAGACTTCAGCGTACAGGTCTGCGGATTTTTTTAGCTCCTTCAGTTCCACTGCTTTTTTAAAATACTCTACTGCCGCACGCAGCATGGAACTTTTATCTTTGAACCCGTACTCTTTAAAATTACTCAGAAATTGCGCTTGCGCCTCTTCAACGGTAAATTTTGCCTGCAACATAGAACACCTCCTTAATGCACTCAAACAGGGTCGCATCTTATGCCCCTATAATACGACCCGGCATACTAAAAGTCAACGGGAGTATTCGAGCATATTGTGATTTTTTCGAGCCAACAGCAGAGGAAGTTGTTATAATCGCAAAGGCGATTGATATCAGACTATACAGTGATTTGGAATAAAAGATGAACGACGGCAAGAGAAAACCTCTGAGTACACAGTTTAAATCCGAACCAACTCAACATCTCCCCAGGCCCCAAGATGTTCACCAGAAATAATAACAACTCCGGCAAGACCCGCAATCCCCTTGGCAACTTCCAGGGCATGCTGAATACTTTTCTTTTTCCGGCCCACTTCATTACCCAAGCGGGTGGCAGCAGTATCAGCCAGGGCCGTGGAAGCTGCAGTAACCACAACCGCATCAGCCTGACCAAGGCTGAGGGAATGACCAATCATCCCGGAGGAACAACAGACCCCGCAGGGCATCTGTTCTGGCAGGAGGCGGATACCCAGTTTGCCGCTCAGTGGTGACTCGCCTGCATAAATGGCAATGGTACTTTCCTGGGTTCTGGCGACAAAGAGATCACCGCCGTTTTCGACAATCACTTCCTCAAGGTTCAGAGAGGAAAGCAGGTTCTTGCCCACTTGCTCCGCCACAATACCGGCAACCGCAGCCATTGGCCCGACCCCGGCAACCTCTCCTGCGGCCAGCATTTCCTGTATGATATCCGGGGCCTGATTATTTTGAGGCAGAGGAACAAGGCTTTGAAGAAAATCCGGGTATATTCTGATATACCCTTCAATAACACTACGCACCTGAGAGACTGCCAGTAAGGCATGATCCTCCACAGGTTGTGAGGCCAGGATATGCAGATCTGTTTCAGCGATTTTGACTATGGAAGAAACAAGCCCGGAATTTTCAGTCAGGCGATATTCTCTCTCTTGATAGGAGAGCGGGGATTTTTTTTCAGAACGAGCCATACGGCCTCTTGCTTTTTCAGGAGTTATCTGGAATACAATGCAGTTTCAACAAAACAGAACCTCTCAACAGACAATCATCCTTTTTACCCGATATCCCCGAGCGGGAAAAGTAAAAACCAGATTGATTGACCGGCTCGGTCCGCAGGGAGCAGCAACCCTCCATGATCAGCTGACTCGTCAGGTCATCAATACTATACAGCCAGTATTGCAAGCAAGGCAGGTCCAGCTACGAGTCGCCTATTGCGGAGGCTCGGCAGAAGAAATGCGAAGCTGGCTCGGTAGCGATATTTTGCTCCAGGTACAGGAGGGAAACGACTTAGGTGAGCGTATGGCTGATGCCTTTGTTCGAGCCTGGCAACAGGGTGCTGAACGAGTGGTACTTATTGGCTCTGACTGCCCCGGAATCAATCCGTCCATTATTGAAAGCGGTTTTAAATACCTGGAAACCCACGATCTGGTGCTGGGCCCGGCAGCAGACGGCGGCTATTATCTGATCGGCCTTCGGAACAGCGTACAAGGGCAATACAGAATACTCTTTCAAGATATTGACTGGGGCACTGGACAGGTGTTACAACAAACCCTGAACCAGGCACAAAAGGCAGGTTTTTCATTCGCCCTTCTGCCGGAACTCTACGACATCGACCGACCTGAAGACCTTGTCCATCTCAATTATTATACCGACGCTGAATGAGCAGGACAATATCGGCTCCTGTCTTGATCGCCTGCTCCGACAAATGCGACAGCACGACATTCAGAGAGAAATTATCGTCGTTGACGGAGGCAGTACAGACCAGACTATCAATGAAGTTGTTGCCCGAGGAATCACCCAGGTTTCCTCGCCACCAAGCCGGGGTACTCAGCAACACACCGGGGCACAGTCGGCTTCTGGCGATATCCTGCTCTTTCTTCATTGCGACACAGGCTTGCCAAATAATTTTTCCGGGCATATTTATTCGATCCTGCACAACAAGGATGTTGCTGCTGGTGCCTTTCGGTTAAAAATCAACGGGCGAGGGTTGGGCTTTCGCCTTATTGAGACTGGAGTGCTCTTCCGTTCAACCATCTTCAGCTTGCCCTATGGCGATCAGGCCCTGTTCATGCGCAGAAAGACCTATTTTGCTGCTGGTGGTTTTCCAAAAAAACCGATCATGGAAGATCTGGCCTTGGTTCGTCAGCTGAAAAAACTGGGCAGAATCGCCCTTGCCCCGGCCCATGTCACCACCTCAGCCCGACGCTGGCAACAACATGGTTTATTTAAAACAACACTAATCAACCAGCTCATGCTGCTCGGTAATGCTTTTGGTCTCTCTCCGCAACAGCTGGCACGTTTTTATTACGCAAAAAAGAAATAATCATGCAGGCAATGCTTCTGGCTGCCGGATTCGGCACCCGCTTACGACCCTACACCCTTATTCGTCCCAAACCACTTTTCCCGATCTGCAATACGCCTCTGCTCCATATCCTGCTGGATAAATTGGTTGATGCAGGCTGTGACCGCATCGTGGTTAACTGCCATTATCTTGCTGATCAAATTAAGGAAGCTGTAGCGGGGAGACCAGAGGTGATTCTCCAGTATGAAGAGGAAGTACTCGGAACCGGCGGCGGCCTACGCAAGGCTCTGGAGTATTTCCATGATGGGCCTGTTCTGGTCATGAACGGAGATATCTTTCATGATATTAACCTCAAACAACTGTTGGAGGCTCATGTTTCTGCAAGCTCCTCAGTCACTATGGCCTTGCATGATTATCCCCGATTTAATTCCGTTGCTGTACGTCGGGGATGGGTTCGGAATTTCCTAACACGTAAAGAGGCTGCTCAAAAGAAAGACAAAGAAGAAATGCTGCTGGCCTTCACCGGTATTCATGTTGTGAACCGGGAGGTCATTGAGCAGATTCCAGCACAGGGCTTTTTTCATATCATTGATCTGTATAAAGAGCTGGCAAGAGATGAAAAGGTAGGCTTCACAAGAACTGATGGCAGCTTTTGGAAGGATATGGGAACACCACAAGATTACCTGGATCTTCATCAACATCTGCTCTCAGCCCGGACACCGTCTTGGCAGGTTCATGAAAGTGCAATAATCGGGAAAAATGTAGAGTTGGAAGACTGGGGAGTTATTGGATCTGGGGCAGTGATCGGTGAAGGTGCAAGACTGGCTCGTTGTGTCGTCTGGGATCATGCGGAGATTGCAGCTGAAAGCATACTCACAGATGTGATTTGTCCAGCAGAATTGAAATGAGTATGAAAACTTCATGGTGCGTGGGACAAGAACGCCATCAGATCAGAGTCGATTGAAAAAAAGAGACGCGGGGCCGTCGTGTAAGCGGTAAAGCATAAGTTTGTAAGCCGTAAATAACTTATTGGTAACGTGTAAAAATATGCTAGTTTACCAGACTAGTGCTGTTCTTTTTTTAGGTGAATAAACAGCTGTCATCACCCCCGATTTACGCAATCGGGCTTCGGGCTAACCTGCCTCGCAGCAGTTTTGCACTTGCCCCCCTGTCTCACTAATTCAGCAATCACCTTTTATTCATCTTTGAACTTGACGACACTCTGATGATTTGCCATATGTATTTGATTTATCAACCCTCGCAACTCTTTTAAATTGTCTTGAAAGTTCTCGTAACTCTTTGAAAACGAATGCTTTGGTTCGTGAACAATGTCTCTTTCTTCTTTATGAGTAATACGTTTATACGCTGAATCGACAACCCTGCCAGCTACAGTCTTATTATTCGCAAGAAGATTCTTTCTGACCTCCAATGCCTCAGCAATGCTTATCTTTTCACCGTTATAATCAATTTCGGTTTCAAAATTGGCCATTTGTATCGCATGATTCAGTTTTATCCGTTTGGACTGCATTTTTTTCAGTTTTTCCGTAAAGTCCTTTGGACAAAACCCTTCCACAGGCTCTTTTCCTTCAATGTCGTTATCAGAGTAAAATCTCATCCCTGAACGTTCCGAATCGCGGATACCGAGCAAATTTTCTATAATCTTGATCTGACGATCATATTCATCCCTTAATTCTATCGCCTCAAATAAAAACAGATTCCCTTTATTATCAGGCATAAGATCACCTCAGTTTGCTTATAGGTTTAGAAAAATTGCTCTCTTCTATTGCCCATCCTTGGCCCGAATAAACCGCATCTTCAGCTCATAAACCACCTTATCCAGCAATTCCTGTTCATCCTTTTCCAGATTCCCTTTGGTTTTCTCTTCGAGCATAATCAAGGTATCAATACTGTGCCGGGCAAGCTCAAGATCCCTGCTCTTTTGTCCTGTCTCAGGATGGGCCAGCTCACCGAGATGGAAGAGAGCCGTCGTGTTCAGCGACAGGATAAAGGAGATAAAGGAAACAACCGGCATAACACAGTTTCCGTTTCTATCTTTCACCCTTCCTTCAGGACATTCACAATCTTTTTTCTGGCGGTAGCTCATATCCGTTGCTTCAGAGTCTCTCGTGCCGTCAGTGGAAGCTTGAAGTTGGCTCTCCTGGTTTGAGCCACTATCTTTTTCCTGTTCACTCATTGCCTTATGCAGAATTAAGATTAATCAAAGGAGCAGGTATGTTCCTCTTCCCTGCCCCATCTCGCTTGATCAAAAAATCAAGAGGTATACGCTGGCAGCTCCAGAGCCATAGCATCATCAATATGCTCCAACTCCTTAACTTTAGCAAGGAGTTCCTTATTTACCAGCTGATTTGTGTTGAGAAGAATAACATTTCGTCTGGCAGTCGCTTCCTGACCAACAACCATGTTGGAAATGTTCACACCAGCTGCACCAATGATACTTGCCAATGCACCAATCACACCAGGTACGTCCCTATTATGAACCAGCAACATAGGTCCAGCTGGCATGGCCTCAAGGCGGAAGGAATTAAAGCGAACCAGACGCGGCTCTTTGATATCAAACACCGTGCCAGCCAGCATATTTTCTCCTTTACTGGTTTTGACCGTTATCCGGAGCATATTGGTAAAATCAGCGCGTTGGCTGGTCTTGGATTCAATCACCTTAATCCCTCGTTCTTCTGCAATAATAGGTGCATTAACATAGTTGACAGCATCCTGAAGAATCGGGGTAAACAAACCTTTCAGGAAAGCTACGGTCACCGGGTTAGTATCCTGGTCTGCAAGATCACCACTGTATTCCAGATTCACCTCCTGAACCCCGCCCTGAGAGATCTGCATATGGAGACAGCCCAGCATTTCGCCGAGGGTAATATATGGTCCAACCTGTGCCAAAACCTCATCGCTCACCGAAGGTACATTAACGGCATTACGGACAGTGCCCTTGAGCAGGTAATCAGCCATTTGCTCAGCAATGGCCACAGCCACATTTTCCTGGGCCTCAGCAGTGGAAGCACCCAGATGCGGGGTGCAGATAAAATTATCCAGTCCCAGCAAAGGAGTATCCTCTAAAGTGGTTGGCTCTTTTTCAAAAACATCCAGGGCTGCCCCAGCAATACGTCCTTCCTTCAAGGCTGCGTACAGTGCCTCTTCATCAAGAACACCGCCACGGGCACAGTCAATGAACATAGCCCTTTTTTTCATGGCTGCAAAAAAATCTGTGGAAAGGAGATGATGGGTGTCCTTGGTCAGGGGGGTATGGACAGAGACATAATCAGCCCGCTCAGCCAGCTCCAGTAAATCAACCCGCTCTATGCCAAGCTTTTTCACCAACTCATCAGGCATAAAAGGATCATAGGCTATAACCTTCATTTTCAGACCCTGGGCCCGGTTGGCCACTATGGAGCCGATTCGTCCAATTCCCACAATACCCAGGGTCTTACCAGTAACCTCGCGGCCCATAAAACTTTTCTTGTCCCATTTGCCCGCCTTCATGGAAGCAGTCGCCTGGGGAATATTTCTGGACAGAGACATCATCATGGAAATGGCATGCTCAGCCGCAGTGGTAGCATTACCGTCCGGAGCATTCATTACCACAATACCATTTTCACTGGCTGCCGGAATATCCACATTATCCAAACCAATACCAGCCCGCCCCACAACCTTCAACTTTGTTGCAGCCTCAATGATATCCTCCCGTACCTTAGTAGCACTCCGGATAATCAATCCATCATAATCCGGGATAATCGCTTTGAGTTCCTCTGGTGGCAGACCGGTGTTTACATCCACCTCCAACCCAGCCTCTTTGAGAATTTTTTCACCGATGGGCGCGAGATTATCACTGATAAGCACTTTCATATTTTTCCCCTTAATACTCCGTTCCTTAGTTTAAATTAATATATTTAAAAACAAAAAATGTTGATTTTTAAGTACAAAGCTTGCACTATAACGAGATTTATACAGACCGACAATATTAAAATCGCAAAGGCGGTTTTTCCGTATGAACAACGCAGAGCAGCCTCGCCATAAAAAATAAGAGAAAGCAGCTGATTAACAATATGCGACATTTTCATTCATACGCCCCTGTGGATTACGACATCATTTCTGTGTCCAACGTACGGAGCTGTATGCGATAAACCGCTTCTACTCCTGATAACAGTCAGGAAAATTTCTCTTTGACAGCTGATAACAAAACGATTACCTAGTGCAAAAAACGAAATATCGTGTTCGCACAATAAATAATATAAATAAGGAAGAACAGTAATGACAGATGTTCGCGTCCGTTTCCCACCCAGCCCCACAGGCTATCTCCATATTGGCAGTGCCCGTACTGCCTTGCTCAATTGGCTCTGGGCAAAAAAAAATAACGGTAAACTCATCTTACGTATTGAAGATACCGATGCCGAGCGTTCCACCCAGAAATCCATTGAAGGTATTATTGATGGCCTGCAATGGCTGGGTCTGGATTGGGATGAAGGCCCCTATTTCCAGACGGAATTTGCTGAAAATCATTGCAAGGCAGCAGATCAGCTCCTGGAATCCGGCCACGCCTATAAATGCTTTTGTACCAAGGAAGAACTGGAAAAAAAGCGGGAAGCAGCCAAGGCTGCAAAAAAAGAGTTCGGTTATGATGGTACCTGCCGTAATCTGAGCTCGGAAGAAGCCGCTGAAAAAGAGGCTGCAGGACTGGCCTCAGTTATCCGCTTCAAAGTTCCTGAACTGGAAGGATCCTTAGTCTATCATGATGAGGTCTTGGGAACCATTAAACGGGCCTATGACGATATTGAGGATTTTGTCATTGTCCGCTCCAACGGCAAACCGCTCTACATGCTCTGTAATGTAGTGGATGATATCCGTGATCGGATCACCCATATTATCCGGGGCCAGGACCATATGAGCAATACCACCCGTCAGGTTCTCCTCTATCAGGCACTGGATGCACCTTTACCGGTCTTTGCCCATATGCCGTTGACTTTGGATCTGCAAAAGCGCAAGATCTCTAAGCGGAGCCACGGTGAGCTGGTTTCAGTCCAATTTTACCGTGAAAAAGGTTTTATCCCTTGGGCTCTCTGCAACTTCCTGGCCCTACTGGGCTGGAATCCAGGTACAGAACAGGAAATCTTCAGTCGGGAAGAGTTGATTGAGGTCTTTACTCTGGATCGGATCAGTAAGGTGAACTCGGTCTTTAATCACCAAAAAGGAAACCCAAAATTTTTTACTGATCCCAAGCTCATCTCCATCAATGAGCAGTACCTGCGATCAATGGATATCTCCGTTTTGGCAGAACTGGTCAAACAGGATTTCATTGAGCAAGGCATCTGGGATGACGCTTATGAAGGTGAGCAAAAGGAATGGTTCCTTTCCACCTTAGATTTGATTCGGGATCGTTTTCATACAGTACGGGATTTTGCAACCTTGGGCCGGGCATATTTTGCTGATGATTATGCCGTGGAAGATAAGCCGCTCAAAAAGAATGTGCTCAAATATCCAGATCTCACAACCTGGATGCCCATGCTGTCTGAACGCTTTGACGGATTAGATGATTTTAACAAGGAGACCAGTGAAGAAACCGTCCGGGCCTTGGCAACTGAGCTGGATATTAAACCGGGTATCCTGATCAACGGGATGCGCACCGTGCTCACCGGGCAGTTGGCTGGGCCGGGGATGTTTGATATTCTTATGGCCTTAGGTCAAGAACGGGTCGTTCAACGATTGAGTAATATTGACCATCTCTATGAGGAGTAACCATTTTTTGTAAAGCTCTTCCTGTTGACGTCGCAACTGCTGGTTACGACGTCAACTCCCTTTTATCGCTGTTTTTTATGCCAAAACCCTTCAGTTGATTCCGAGCTGATTGTATCAAATTCTTCCAACGCTACCATCATACTCCTCCGGAGCTGCTCAACCCTTTTCAGGAGATAGGGTTCTGTTGTTGTATTCCTCATATCCTTCATGAGCAACAGCATACCAAAATTTTCCTTTCTGCTCATTTTATCCTTCTTACTGACCAGCCTGTGTAGAGGAAGCTCAATCCGTAGACAGGATTCATGAGGGACAGAAGAGAGCCTATCCTGTTCAACGGCTGCCCAGCGAAAGCTTCGCCGTGATTGTTCAGCGCTCGTTCTTTGCTCAATATAATGAAACTCTGCATAATCAAAGTGTAATTCCTTCAAAGAGACGCAAACCGCCTGCCAGAGTGCTTCAGGATGAGCAGCTGAGGAAATTCTTCGCTGGTGCTGAAGAAAAAGCCGCCGTTGAAGACTGATTCCAGTTTCATCAGTCAGATCACGGGCCCAAGAAGCTACATTATGAAATTTCAATATCTTTAAATCACTCAAATAATGCATCAACCCAATCAAGCCGATTCCGAGAACAAAAATAATCAGTGCTGAACTCTCATTCTGAGCATGAACAAGCAGCATAGATGAAATTCCAAGCAGGACGGTTAAAAAATACAGTGCCAAGACTGCCCGCCGATGAGTCAGGCCAAGTTTAACCAAGCGATGATGAATATGCTTGTTATCTGGTTGAAACATACTCTTACCATTGATAAAACGTCTGACAGGAGCCCAAAGAGTATCCATCAAAGGCACACCAAGGGCAATAACCGGGATCAACAAGACCGTTGCAACCTGCCCCTTAATTGTCCCACCAATACTCAAAGCAGCCAGACTATACCCAAGAAAATAACTGCCACTGTCTCCCATAAAGATAGTGGCTGGATAAAAATTATAACGTAAAAAACCGATCAGAGAACCTGCTAAGGCGGCAAAGGCTAAGGCGGTTGTGAGGCGAGCGCTCACAA
The DNA here is from genome assembly GCA_011389815.1 of Desulfobulbaceae bacterium. Lineage (GTDB taxonomy): Bacteria > Desulfobacterota > Desulfobulbia > Desulfobulbales > Desulfobulbaceae > Electrothrix. The sequence goes on from JAABTP010000016.1 coordinate 12,618, forward strand.
CACAGACAAAGAGCATGGAAAGTGAAACAAAAAGACAGATACCTGCGGCAAGTCCGTCTAAGCCATCAATCAGATTAATAGCGTTAATAACAAGTAAAAACCAAAATACAGTGAACGGCAGAGATAGAAAGCCGATAGAAAAATCTGCTCCAAAGGGTGTGGTGACGACTGTAATCCGAAACCCGCAATAATAGACAAAAACAGCAACCAGTAGCTGACCAAATATTTTGACAAAAAAAGAGAGTTCTCGGAGATCATCAAGAAGTCCCAGTAAAAAGATAAGAACCGCTCCGGTAACAAAGCAGAAAATACGGTTATCTGCAAAAAGCTCCTGAACTGTAGGACTGTACTCTCTTAACACAAGCAGCAAAAGAAAGGGAAGGAAAAAACTGGTAAAAAGGGCCACTCCACCGATTCGAGGTATCTTTCCTGTATGCATCTTGCGAGCAGATGTTTTATCTGTCAGATCAAAATACAAGGCCAGCTGGCGAATAACAGGGGTCAACACCAAGGAAGCCAAACTACCAGCAACAAAAACAAACAGAACCGTGACCATCCAGAACAACTCGTTTATACATGTTTAATAGTTACCTGCTGGTTAACTGCACCGGAAGGGTATCCAATGATAATACAGAAAGACTGAATAAGAGATATAACGAGATAATAATTTTAAAATGACAGTACTTTAAACTACATACTTAGTCAGCGAATACGAATTCACCATTCTTATCAGCAACAAACAAGACACCTCTAGAAAGAAACCGAAACCATTTCACCAAACGTAATAACCCCACGAACCATTTCCAAACTTTTGGCACTCTCAACCGCCTCGTCAAAACTGTCTAACGTAAAACGATGGGAAATCATATCAGAAACAATAATCGCCTCCTCATTAATCAATTGCAGACATTTTTTAAAATCAGCCGGTGTAGATGCGTAGGTGCCGGTCAAGGTGATTTCCTGCTGATGGAGCCAGCCCGGGTCGACCTTTACCTCAATATCAGGAGCTGCACCAAATATATTGCACACGCCGCCCATGGCAACCAAACTCAAACAATCCTCAATAACGTCAGGGATGTCAATGGAAATAATAACCACATCCGCTCCTCGACCTTCAGTGATACGCATCACCTCGTCCTGAAGATTATCTGTTGCCGAGTTAACCTGATGATCTGCCCCCATCTGACCAGCCATAGCCAAGCGTATGTCAACAATATCAGCAACAATCACCTCGCAACCGGTCCATTTTGCTGTCTTCACATGCATCAATCCCATGGATCCGCCACCAATAATCAGCACGGTCTGCCCCTCTTTCATGTTATTCGACCGGGCTGCGGCAAAGGTACAGGAAAGGGGTTCAGCCATCACAGCATCTTCAAACGAAATCTCGTCATCCAGTTTAACGAGACCACCAACATTAATTATTTCTTTTGGCACACGTACGTATTCGGCAAAGGCTCCATCCAGGCCATGCCCAAGCCCCAAGGCATTTTCACAAAGGTTATACCGTTTCTGAAGGCAATAATGACATTGCTCACACACCGCCATTGGATAGACTGCAACGGGATCGCCCACTGAAAACCCTTGCACTCCTTCTCCGACCTGACTGATTTCACCCGATATATCGTGCCCAAGAACAGTGGGAAGATCTTCTGTTAAGCCTTGGCCCAGCATTGTTTTAACATCTTTTCCGCAAATTCCTGCAACTTTTGTTGCAACAACAACTTCGCCTGGACCAGCAACCGGATCAGGATAATCTTCGATACGAATATCTTCGGCTCCGTAAACAACAGCAGCTTTCATAATATAAGGGATAGGTTTAAGGGTTCAAAAGAAAATATTTATAGTTATCCATATAATAGTACAGCAAGAAGGGTGAGAAAATCAACAGGGAAAGCGGAAGGAATTCATCTTTTCCCAGGCAAAGCCATTTTAGTCCTCAATGGAAAGCATAACGCAAAAGAGTCTCTCAAACTTTCCTGCGAACCTCTGCATATAAATCAAAAGTAAGAAAAAATTCAACAGGAATCACATTTCTTCCAGTAACAGCAGAATAATAGCGTGATACAGGGCAACGATATAACCGTTAGAGATGAATAACGACAAAGAGAAAGCCAAACACAATTTGGGAAACAGAACTTGGAAACAAAAAAGGCGTTTCAGAAAAAATTTCTGAAACGCCTGATCGTTCATGGGGTGAACGATGGGACTTGAACCCACGACCTCCGAGGCCACAACCCGGTGCTACCACCAACTGAGCTACGCTCACCACAATCAAATCTGTTGTGCGAGGTTATATACTCTCTTACAATCCTTTTGGCAAGCAGAAATTCAACTTTTAATCAAGTTCTTTCTGGCAATGTTTACAAATTTTGGCCCGTGCCTTAATTAATTCGGCACAGTATGGGCATTCCCGTAAAAAATGGTTTGCCAAAAGTTTATTGATGGCCAAATTAATATCCTGCTCCAGTTGGGTATCGGAAAAATCATGGTTCCGCAGCACTTCAACACAGGAGAGATCATTAATTTCAGCAAGCAAAGAGGCTGCCCGCTTCCGATCATCAATTTTAGCGGCATTATCAGTAAGCAGAAAAAGCACTGGTCCTAAATCACTAGCCTCTACACAGGTATCCAGTTTGGCAACAGCCTCTTTTTCTGATTTATAGCGGGCATTTTGTCGTTTTAAAGCCTCTATATCAACAATATTTCCAGTAAATGCTGATGCACCAGCAACCATCATATTATAACTTTCTTTACTATTGGGAATCTCCATGTAGCGATACGAACCCACATGTCCGTATTGATTTTCAATGTATTCCCAGCCCTTGCTAAAAAGGGAACATTCATTATTCAGGCAAATAAACAAAAACTCTGACCCCCAGCCAAGACCGTCCCCCACATGCACGGGTGGGGCATGGCACAGGGTCAGCTCTATATCGCAATGAGGGCAGGTATGTTTTTCTTCAAGATAGGCAAGTGCTCTTTCCAGCATATGTAAACTCCAACAGATAGTAAGATATTAGGTAGTAAGATACTATAGTGTTGCAACCGATATCATCGCCCACTTTCGGTCGATGCAACAGATCGCTTTTGTTGTGCCCCGCTGAACTGCGGGTTCTGCTGCTTATGTCAGGGCAGCCCGGTGCTGTTAAATGTACGCAAAAGAACAAAAGAGGCAATCCCTACTAAAACAATACGTAAAAAAGTATCCAGATTTTTTTTCATAACTCTTTTCCCTGAGCAACGGGATAGTCTATTATAAATAGTATACGCCATGTCCCATGAAAAACGAATCACTTTTCACAGGCCGATACGTTAAGCATGAACATGATCTCCGTCAACAGCGACTTCTTCCAGACAAGGGTTCCTCCAGAACGCCCTGTTTCCTTTAAATAATAGCACCCAGTACCTCGTCCACAGCCTTGGCCTGCTCCATACGGTTACGGAGAAAGGATTCAGTAAGATGCTCACTGTTTTGTTCCATCTGTCTGCACAGCTCCTGGATTCCCTCCTGGTCCCCTTGATCAGCCACTGTTTTTACCCGCTCCAGATTTGCTACAAAGTCATGGACAATTTTGCGACTCTCCCCAGAGGTGGACATAATCTCAGCATAAGTTCTCGGGTTTTGAGAATGTACTCGTGCCATAGCCAAAATAGGGTAAAGGGAGGTCAGAGTGCAATGGGAGGATAAATCCTCAGCAGTAATCCCGTTCTCCTCCAGCGTCATAGCCAGAGCCACAGATATCACAGTGGGCAGCTTCTGGCCAATTCCCATAAGCAAATCATGTTTTGCTGCTGAATCCTGATAAATATTTGCTCCGTGCTTGTATAAAAAGGCCTCAAACTCAGAACAAAAGGTACCACTGCGGCCAGTGCGAACCACAATGGCATTTTTATCCTTCATGGTTGCGGCCTGGGGCCCCCAGAGATTATGGACCAACATAATCTCAACCCCGGCGCTTGTGACCTTCAGGGCGGTTTCAAGAGTGTTTTCTGATTCACCAGCCAACAGGATTAAGGCCTTACCATCCTCAAGAAGGGGTGCATATTGGCGTATGGTGTCTGCTGTAAATGAAATTGGCACACAGATCACCACCACATCGACCTGTGGAATCATCTCTTCCGGTCGGAGTTCTGTACTGCGCCCGGTCATAACAGTACGATAGCCCTCATTTTCTAAACGATCAGCAAACCAGTCACTCATGGCCCCAGTCCCAATAAATCCAAATGACTTTATTATTTTGGAGCGCATATCCACCCGGGGGAAACAGCCAAGCAGACGCATACGGTTGCCTTGACCGATAATTCGCTCCTCTATTGCGACTACCGCCTCCTGCATGGCCCGGTCTTCAATATGGCCTTCTGCTTCGATATAGATCTGTAATTTCTGAGACTTCACATCATTTTCGGAACTCATGTCCAGAATATTGATACCATGCCTGGAAAATTCACCTAGAATATCAACAAGTAAGCCAACTCGATCATCCAGCGGACCTGTAATAAAGGCAGTGGCATCATACCCGGTTGTTTGGGCAATTTCACGGCCCAGAACAGCATAGCGGGTCCGGTTATGTGGGGCAACCTCCCGCTCAATGATGTGCAGACCCAAGGCATCCAGGAGTTGAGCAGTGGCAATAACACCGTGGCTCCTTTCCCCTTGCTCCTGAAGACGGTGAACAGCCTGTTTCATATCCTGAATACTGGTCAGGGTTGCATGAGGAAAAGCTTCACAGAGATATTCATCGCATTGGCGAAACACGGCCCGCTTGCCCAGCAGTACCTCAAGTTCTTCTTTCTGAACATCCGGAAAAAACACACCAAGCGAAAGGTCAGCAGGCAAAACAATATTATCCAGCCAATACCCTTTTTTTACCTGCTCGAACAAACGAAAATACTGCTTATTCTCTCCTTGCCGGGTATTAAATATCGGGATGACGATCTGATCAACGTGCTGGGTGATAAAGGCATCCACAAGGCCACCGGAATGGGGGTACAGTTTAATCTCAGCCTGAGGAGCATATTGGGTGGCAGCCTGCCAGGCATGGGAATGCTCAGGACCAAGGGTGCCAAGGGTTATTTTCTGTTCTGATATTGATGTAGACATAGCAGGTTATCTTCAAAGAAGAAAGCCCCCGAACAGGGAGTGGTTTTCAGCAGTACTTTCCATCATATCCTCTCTGAGGAAGGGACAACAAAATATAAAAGTCGCTCAGATGACTCGTAAGTTAGGACGTAGTGTTGTTGGATGCTTGCCTGATTATCAGACGGAAGAATCCACCCGGCTAACATGAGTGGTTTTATGATTACAAAGTTGTGCTTCAAATGGTATAGTTTTCAAAAAAACACTAAACCTTTTTATAAAAAAAACTTTTTTTACTATGTACGTATTGAAAAAACTGGTACAGGACTGGTACAAAGGTGTACCAATAAAAAATGGTTACGTCTCAGCAAGGCGTAACCATTTGAAATTATGGAGCCGATAACCGGACTTGAACCGGTGACCTACTGATTACGAATCAGCCGCTCTACCAAGCTGAGCTATATCGGCATATTTTTTTTGTGGACGAGACGAATCAGTGAGTTATTTCCCTGCTCATTCAATGAAGCTCTATCCATGTAGCATGGTTAGGCTATACTGTCAAGATTATGAAGCACCATTTTACATTATTAGCCCTTTTTTTTCTGATTTCGCTGCTTGGATGCCAGCAAGAAGAACAAAAACGCAATTCTGCCCCAGCTTCAACGCCAGAAGGACAACCAAGCCCTGTAGCGGTGAAAAAAACATTGCCCCCCCCGCCTCCAGCACCGGGCTGCCAATCCTGTCATACTGAAATACAGCTGGATAGTAATCATAATCTTGCCTGTGCAAGCTGCCATCAGGGCAATAATACAGTCAATGAGAAAAAAGTAGCCCACCAAGGCTTAATCAGCCAGGCCGCAAGCCCGATAGCTATGGAAAAGAACTGTGGTAAATGCCATGCTGAGCAGCTGGAGCGTTGCGCTCAGTCCGGCCATTTTACCATGAGTAATGCTGTTAATCAGGTTCGGGAACATTTTGAGCTTTCGCCGCTGAAGGACCTTACTGAAATCCCGGAAAATGAGGGCATTCCCCAGAATAAGAAAGAGCTGGTCAATGACTTGCTCCGTCGGCAATGCCTGCGCTGCCATGTATATAGTAAGGGGGATGACTACCCTTATGTCCGGCGCGGCAAAGGCTGCGCAGCTTGCCATATGCAGTATATTGATGGCAAACTGACAGGAAAAGAGGAGGGCAAGGCAAACCATGCCTTTATCAGGCCTGCAAAACAGCAATGCCTGAGCTGCCATTATGGTAATCATGTGGGCAGTGACTTTGATGGTGGTTATGAGCAGGATCATAATTGGTCCTACCGCACACCCTTTATCACCAGGGATCCTTTTCTCCGGCCTTATGGCATAGAACTTCATAATCTTGTCCCGGATATTCATCAACAGCGCGGCATGACCTGCCTGGATTGTCATAGTGGTGCTGAGCTTGCTGGTGAAAAGCCTTCTGTGCAATGTCTGGATTGTCATGGATCTGATGTATCTCCTGCTGTTAGCAAGCTTCGGGTTCAGGGGAATGAACGTATTCTCCAGCTCTACAAGAGCGAAGAAGAACGTTTGGTCCCACGTTTGCAACATCCTGCCCATATTAGATATAAGGCTCAGGTTTCCTGTCAGGTTTGTCATGCCCAATGGTCCTATAATGACGGGACAACCCATTTACTGCTCAGCTATTCTGAAGATGTGTACCCCTGGGATCGCCTTGCTGTCCAGTCCAGCTCTGCGGTGGAGCGTTTTGTTGAATATAATCTGTACACTGAAGAGGAGGAGCTTGCTCCTTCCTTGCCTGATCAGATCACTGGCAAACGGAAAGCAGGGATCTGGTATAAGGGCTTTACTCAGCGTCGCTGGGAAGATATCCTGATTGATAAAGATACAGATGGGATCATCAAGGTCTTCCGACCTCTTCTGGATCTCAGGCTTTCTGCCATTGATGAGGAGGAAGAGATCATTGCGGATTTTGATAATCTGATGGGCAAGGATGCAGGGTTACGCCCCTATACCCCCCATACCACAGGTCCGGCTGGCCTTTTTTATGAACAACGTTTTCTCCACCTGCTGTCTGGCCAGGATGGAGAATCCGCAGAAAATCAGTAAAGAAAGATCAAAAAGAGTAAAGAAGAATGATGAGCTTTATCAATACATTTTGCAGGAAAAGTACTATTTTCGTGCCCCTTTTGTTGCTCTGCCTGCTGCTGTTGAACGGTTGTGCCCGGAAAAAAAATATTACACCTGCCAACGATCCAGCTTCTATGCCAGCTTCTATAACAGAAGATGACCAAGAGAAAGACAAAAAAAAGGAAGACAAGAAAGAGGAAGAACAGAAAAAAAAAGAATCTGGGAAAAAGAAACGAGGAAAGAAGAAAGGGAGAAAAACACCTCCAACCCAGCGTCCCTATGTGATTGAAGGGCGAAAATATTACCCGATTCCTTCAGCTGAAGGGTATGAGGAAACAGGCTTGGCCTCCTGGTACGGTGATCCTTTTCACGGTCGCAAGACTGCTAATGGCGAGACCTATGATATGCACGGGGTGACAGCGGCCCATAAAACCCTGCCGATGAATACCATGCTGCTGGTCAAAAACCTGGCCAATGGTAAGACTGCCACGGTTCGCATTAATGACAGAGGACCTTTTGTTGATGGCCGGATTATTGATTTGAGCTATACCACAGCCAGGGAACTTGGGATTTATCGTCGTGGAACAGGTAAGGTTCAGATCGTTGCACTCTGTGCAGCAGGAGAAGATAAGGAAAAACTGAAGAGAGTTCGTCGAAATAAGCAGAAGAATGGACAGCAGGACAGAGAAGAATATGAGGAGATCATCGGCGCACTAGCTGAGGAAGACCCGGAAGACTATCAGGCGTTAGAACTGGAAGAGAGTGGGGACAGGAGGGAACTGCCTCTTCTTGCTGCACACAATAAAAAGAAGAAGATGATCTCCTCCTCAGCTATCAGTGGTACCCAATGTACTGTTATCCTTCCAAATGGCAAAAAAAAGCGTATACGTCAGGATTTTGATACGGGAAATTTTTATATTCAGGTAGGAAGCTTTGAAGAGAAAACACGGGCGCGAAAATTGGCCCGGATTTTTGCTGTTCAAGGGCGTAATGTGGTTATTCAGGAATTTGCTGCTGCTGGAACCCACTTCTTCCGAGTTCTGGTTTTCAGCAGTACCTCGTTAAAAAAGGCAAAACAGCATAAAGAGAAACTCAAAAAACAAGGCTATGAACACGCCTTTGTGATTGCCAGGGATAATCCGCCGAAGAGTCATAAGAAGAATGCTGCTAAAGGGAGCAAAGGGGGAAGAAAAAAGATAGCAGTCAACTGAAAAATAAAGGGCAGACACATAGTTCTGCCCCTACGGCCCCCTCCACATCTATAGAAATTCATAAGAGTTCATATATGAAGACGGTGCATTACAGCGTCAGGCTCTTTATGGCAATGATATGCGCCTTCTCATTCACCCCATCTTCAGGGATTGCAAAACCCTTGATCGCTTTAGGCGGAAAAAGTCGGTAAATCAGCATGACATCCACCTGAGCAATTGTTGGATCCGCAAGGGGATAGGTCATTGTCCGCGTTTCTTCAGCTTTTAGCCGGGTATCAAAAGCAATACCTTCTGCTGCCCAGGAAGGCACACCTTTTTTCTCACCAGCCCGAAAGGCCTGAAAGAACAGGGCCTGTTTATCTTCCAGCGGGCTCTCTTTAAAGTTCTCCCAAATCTTTTTGCCCTCTTTATCCTTGGCAACCACCTTAACAAAGGCGATACGCATGGGATTGGTTGAGGGAAAGGTGTGTTTGATCATATTTTGTACCGTTACCACAAGGCTTCTTTCTTCGCCTTCAGAGCTGATTGTTGCATCAAGGCTTGCTGCCTTTTTCAGCATTTCTTTATCATGACCACCCGGCATCTTATGGGAACGATGGGTTTTGCCGTCTGTGCCAACGGTGGAGCGGCCTGCAATCTTAGGCATATGGCATTCCAGGCAGTTACCCTGGACTTCATCCTTCATTTGGCAGATTGCCACATCATTGCTATTTATTTTATGGCTATGGCAGCCCATACAGACCTTGCCTTCCGCAAAAAGATCAGATTGTCTTGTTGCATGGGGTAACCCTTTTTTTGCTGGTCTGCTGGTGTGAATTGCCCCATCCTTATTAAGCTTATATTGGTTGAATTTGTCTTTTTCGATAATTGATTCTATGCGGTGACAAAAAGTACAGCCGGTTCCTTCGGTGTGGGTCCAGTTTTTACTGTCCAGCTCTGCCGTACCTGCCATCAACTCCTTGATATTATCAGCCATAGGGGTATGACAATTGGCGCAATGATAATTGCCCTTTTTACCTTTTTCTTCCATAGCCTGAACAAAGGCCTGATGTACTGCTCCGTGGGCCGGATTTTCAAGGGCTGATGACTTGGCATGAAATGACTCCATCCACTCTTTGTAGATGGTGGGATGACAAGATGCGCATTCCTCAGATCTTGCTAAAGGGACAGCTCCTTCAGGAAGTTCATGGCTGTAGCCCGTAGTGGCACAGTAGAGCACTGAGCAGCTGAACAGCAACAGGGAAAGATACTTCATAATCAGATTCTCCTTAGTAAGCTATATTATTAATATAATGAAGGTTTTGCCCTATCCGTTTAAAATGGTTTCCGGCAACAACACGTATTTGCACTTTTTTTTCGTTTTTATACTGAACTAGAGGTCTAACCCGGTAGTATCCTGATTTAGCACCTCACAACCGTCCTTCCGGACCACAGCCATATTTTCCAGGCGGATGCCTCCCCATTCTGGAATATAGATTCCCGGCTCAATAGTAACGATCATACCAGCCTGGAGTTTTTTCCTGTTCCTTGGTCCTAATCCAGGTGCTTCGTGAACAGCCAGCCCAACTCCGTGCCCCAGACTGTGCCCGAAAAAATCACCATATCCAGCGTCGTCAATAACCTTACGGGCCGCTTTATCCACCTCACGGCATACTGCCCCGGCCCGGATAGCCTTGATACCGATCAGCTGGGCCTTACGTACTATTCGCAAAATTTGTTGAAATTTCTTCTTTGGTTTACCAATCATAAAGGTACGGGTCATGTCGGAGCAATAGCCTTGTAAGAGCAGGCCCATGTCAATCAGCACGACCTCTCCGTCTTTGAGAATCCGATCAGTAGGTATGGCATGGGGTTTTGCCGCATTGCTGCCAAAGGCAACAATGGTCTCAAAGCTTGGTCTCTCGGCCCCCATTTTTCGCATGGTCTGTTCTAAGGCCAAGGCTATTTCAATTTCAGTCATACCCGGAGCAATGATTTTATAAATGGCCTGAAACACCTGTTCGTTTAAGTGTACAGATTGTTTGATAAGCTGAATCTCTTCTTCGGTCTTGATCACCCGCATCCGTTCCACCAAATCAAGCAGGGGAACCAGTTTAATCTTGATCTTTCCTGTTATTTTCTCCAGCTTATTCACCGATGAATGGAGGAAATAATGGCTTTCAAAGCCCAAGCGTTGTACCTTCAGGGCAGGCAGCAATTTCTTAAGTAGAGCAAACAATCCCTTACGGTAGACCTCTACTGTAAAGCCTTGGGCCTCTTCCTCTGCCTGCAAGGAAAACCGGGAGTCTGTCAGGAGCCAGGGTTTACCTTTTTTCGGGATTAACAACACCCCGGAACTCTCCTGAATGCCGTGGTCAGCAGCTGTGTAGCCGCTCAGGTAGTGCCGATTATGCGGCTCAGTGATAAGGACGGCATCAAGTTTGCGTCCCTGCAAACTCTTCTGAATTTTTTTTATGCGTTGTTTACTCATAGGTTTATTTGTAAGAGGGAGTATGCTCAGGGTGTTACCCTGAGCTAGCTCTATAAAGCCACGTTGGGGCATTGATAATGCCGTCATTATCGCAGGGGATGTCGATCTCTTTCCCGGATCTTCCGAGCAGCCACAAAGAAGACGGTTGCAGAGGCAGAGGAGCATGTCGCAATGGGGCAGCAATGGGGAAAACCAAGAAAGCAGGCCTGCGATGCGGCTGCGCTGGGTGGAAAAATAACAAAGCAGTACTCCTTGATGGTTTTTCCATGCTCCTGAACGATTTTTCTCTGCTCCTCGGTCATTTTTCCGTGCTGCTCTGTGGTTTTGCCGGGCTGATTTGCCGTTTTGCACCGCTCCTTTCTGGTTTTGCTCTCCTGTTTCGTGGTTTTTCCAGGCTGCGGAACAGGAAAAACATAGGCCGCTGTCTTTTTTTCTGTTGAATCCTTTGGCATAACCTGTGGAATTTCTATATCCTCATAAACTCAGGGTGCTACCCTGAGCTGATGTATATTGTCCCTTCAGGACAATGGGCCGGATCCATACCCTGAAAGGGTTACATAGTTTCAGCATGGGGTAACACCCCGTGCAAACTGAAAAAGGAAAAATGAGATCAGACCTCATTGTCTTTCTTAATAAAAACAGGTAACATTTCTATCTACGATAAAACGGCAATATTACCTTGCCCGCCCGGATTTGGCAAGCAATCCGGGATAACCCAGCAAAATCAACCCGGAGACCTTTTCATGGGATGATCAGGAACGTTGTGAGCCGATCAACGGAGAAGATGTTCTGACCTCTAAACAATTCGGTCTGCTTCAGATAGAGTTGACCTCTGTGTTCATTGATGAATAAACAGGGATAGAGGGGGGGAGTTTTATAATGGGATGGAACGATAGAGTTTATCCAAGGATATCGAGCAATCGACTGTCTCGAAAAACAGAATTTCGGATGGACGGGTCAAACGCTGATATTCCCACCTGCCGTTCTCACGTCGTCGATACACCTCAACCTGCATAGCCTCTTGGCTGACCAGAATATATTCGCGAAGCAAAGGGACACTTTGATAATGAAGAAATTTCTGTCCCCTGTCATAGGATTCCGTTCCTTTGGACAGCACCTCAAGGACAATTTCAGCATTATTAACCATATCGTCAGCAATATATGAGGATTCCTCGCAGACGACCATGATATCCGGATAAACATAATGCTGATGCGCTTCAATGGACAGGCGGAAATCCGCCATGTAGGGTGTGCAGGGGGTATCCTCAAGGCAATCTACTAAGGCCGCGACAATTCGACTGGACAGGATATTATGCCAGCGAGTACCTCCTGCCATAGCAAAACACTCTCCCTTGTACCATTCATGCCTTTCCTCACCTTCCCTTTCCGCTGCCAGATACTCTTCTTCGGTAATAAACAGTTCCTGTTCAGCAGCCTGCATGATTTTTCCTCCGTAAAAAAATGATTGATGCGGGCAAAAGAAGACAAAGCCTGTCCCGACCCGAGCGGGCCGGGACAACAAAGTTTTTCACTTTTTTACTTCCCGCAACAACTTTTTCCGCCTTCTCTGGTTTCCGGCACACCCAGCTTTTTCAGGATGATCCCCAACGGGCAGAATTTGGTGAACCCGAACTGAAACAGGTTCAGGCCGACAAAGAGTGGGAGGAAGAGAAAGTACTGGTGAACAAAGATCGGATTGCCGCCGCAATCAAAGCCCAAGGCCAGCCCGACGATAATAAAAAAACCTGCTATACTGTGAATCCAATCTGTTACAATCATGATAAATCTCCATTATATTTGTAATGCAACCGTGTTTAGCTGCTTACCGTGTGAGGGGAGCATAATAAGGGCGAACACAGGAATTCGTGCCCCTACAGTACCTGCTGTATCCCCGGATTATTAAAAACTATAGCGCACCCCGACAAAAGCGTTGCTGTTATCCTGAAACCTGCCCCAGAAGGTATGTTCATCCTCTCCCCAGAACAGGTTGAAACCACCGTCCACCAACCAGTTATCCGTTACCTTATATTGAAATTTGGGCCGGGCATAACCGTCCTGATCCGTGGGTGAATAGTAGACAAAGAGCGACAGGGTCAGGGTTTGCTGCATGAGCAACTTGGTCAGGCGCATGGTGAGCATCTGCCGGTACTCATCTCTGGCCTCCATGCCCGGCGCAACGGTCTGCTCGTAGTTTTCGTACTCGTCAATCACCTCCAGATAATACTGAAAGCCGCCAGTAAGTTCGTGAGCCAGCTCACGTTCAAACCCGACCAGGAAACGGTATTCCGAAGGCCGGATGTACGGATTCCTGCCATCATCGTCATCAAAGGAATCGTAATAGCCTGCTTCGATATTGCCGATACCGCCCAGTACAGGGGAACGGGCCGAAGCCCCCCAGACATTGAGCCGGGGATATATGGCCTTGCCTATGGCGGCATCCATGCCCTCCGGTTCCTGCCAGAAGCCCATGTATCCGTACAGGGCGGTCTCTACGCCGCCAAAGCGGCGGGACAGACGAATTGAGGTCTCATCATCCTCGAAATAGTCATCCGGGGCATTATCCGCCATGACCATATTCTGGCCCACAATCTGACCCGCACCGGGATTGAAATAGGACAAACGTTCGCCTTTGACAAACTCGGATCCCTGAAAACGCGGGGTGTAGACCAAATCAATAATATAATCGCCAAGAAAGATTCCTGTTCGGAAGGCATTGGATGCCTGCTTCAGGTACTCGTCATCCCGACCGATAAAAAAGGACTGCCAGTCTTTGGGAAACATATCATTAATAAAGACCAGATCACCGGTTCCCCAGGTAGAAACCATGCGCCCGATCTTAACATCCAGCACATCGCTGGGCCGAAAGGCCACGTTCAGACCCCGGATATCCGCGTCCACTTCTTCGGTTATGGCATCAGCCAGCAGGTCACCTTTAAACAGGAGCGTGAACGAATCAAAGAAGCGAGTCAATTCCACTTGCGCCCGGGCCTCGCCGATGCTCAGAGTATCCTCATTTTCATCATCCACCAGTCGGCTGCCCAAGCGGGTTTCCGCAAAACCGAGCATTTCAATGCCGTAATCATCGTAGAGACGGTCGGTCAATGAGACCTCTTCTTCAGCCATAGCTGACCCGACACCTGATCCAGCATGACAGGCCAACAGGGCGGATAATGCAAGTAATGCTGTTTTCTTCATGGTTCCTCCTAGCGACGGGCCTCACGAGGCGGACGGCGCAGATAGCGCTCGGTAAAGATATCTTCCTTGAGCCCGATATTATATTTAATATTACTGAACTTGGATACGGTATGACCTCCTTTTTCCAAGTCTGTCACCTTAGATTCGGTCACAGTGGGGAAGCCGTCAACCTCTTCCACTTTGATGGCCTCGACAATGCGATACTCCTTGCCATTTTTATCCAGATACACTGCCTTGACTGGCAGGAAGGTCTTTTTATCGATCTGCACAGTATAGGATGAGAATTCCACATCCTCCGGCTTCTTGGGGATATTTTTGACCACATAATGGGTATCGTTACTTTCCACCAGCTTATGATTATCTTCGGACAGGTTCCGACCGGAGACATCTTCGTACAGAAAATCACTGCCCACAAAAGAGGTCCGCTTATCCGAGGCAGCAATGCGCTTGACCAAATCCAGGGCGGGCAGATACATCCAACGGTCATCGTCCTTGTTCATATGCTTATGAACCATATAGACCATCTTGCTTACATCACTGGGTCTCTTGAAATATACATAAAAAAACTGCTGTCCTCCGTCTTCTTTATCCTTACGAAGAATGATAAACTCGCGGTTGCGTTCACGGCCCTGGCTGTCCGTGATGGTCATGTTGACCTCGGCCTTGCCGTCATCACCGGCATAGTAGGCCGCCAAGTTGGCTTTGCTGACGATTTCCTCCACATCGGGTTCCGCTGCCATAACCGGGCTGGTGACCAGCAGAGCGAACAGGCTGCAGGCGGTGATAGTGGTTGTAATTATTGCTTTCTTCATGGTGTATCCTCCTGTTTATCGTATTAAATAAAAAATTCATTCTTCTCTGAGAAGCGATTCCGCTTGATGAAATACCCAATTCAATACCTCGAATATTTCCTGTAAATCAACCGTAGCTGAGAGTTTCTTGGGATCTCTGATGAACTGGTGCTGTTCCAGCTTACCAAATGCCCAGGTGTTACCTGTTGTCACAACGCCATAACATACATCAGCACCTTGCAGGGAAGCGGCAACCATTTCTGCTAAGGCCTGGGTCCAGCCTTCTTCAAAATTATCTTTCTTGGCCTCTACAATACAGAGCGGCGGAACGCCCATGTCGCCGTACTTTGTTCTTGGTGCAACCAGATAATCGGGCTCGCCAACCAATCCCTTTGCCTGATCCACGTTATAGGGAACATGTGACCAAATCTTCAACAAGGGATATTGCTCTGATACCAGCTCCAGGATCGGGCTGATGATCCTTTCGCAAATGGTTACTTCATTGATAAAATTTAGCTCGTCAATAAGCTTTTTCTCGATCCTGCTGAAATCATACGCAGGGATTGCAATTGCTGATCGCTCCACAAAAGATACGCTACCACTGACTGTAATATCAAATTTCCGGGCAACCTCTGCAACTGATTCAAACGTACCGTATGGCATCCCCTGCTCCTGCTTTTTGTATCGTCATGAGGATAAAATCGAAATCGTTAATACTGATTTGTCGACAGCAACACCAAGGTACAGGCCCGGATAACCTCTATTCCGGCATTTTCCAAGGTACGCTGATGCCCATCATCTTCTGTGCCCGGATTCATGATCACCCGCTTGGGATGCATTTTGATCACGTCATCAATATGATCCTGAAATCGCATTGGGTTAACATAGAGGGTCACCGTGTCAATGCTTCCATCATGGTCAGCAACAGAGTCAAGGCATTCTTGCCCCTCAACCTCTTGCTTAAAGGGATTGACCAAGACAACTTCATGGCGGTGTTTTCGTAGTGCATGCATGGCCTTATTGGCGTATCGATCCGGTTTATCTGTTGCGCCGATAATGGCAACTGTTTCCGTCATTGTTTTCCCTCTTGTTGGCAGTTTCTACAAGATCAATAGTGTATACAGCTTGTTTGCATCCTTTACGCTGATGCCTAATTCTTTGTGGACTTGACCAAGCGTTTTAAAGTCACTGTATGACATAATGTTCAGAATAAGGAATTGGTGGAATTTTGAACAGTTAATCTTGCCGTTTCTTCATATTTTTTATCTTCCTGCAGATTGTCTTGTTTTGCCGCTTCAGCAGCCATCCTGTCACATCTTTCGTTTTCAATGTTTCCTGCATGTCCTTTTACCCATCTAAATTTCACCTCATGTTGTTCGGAGAGATCAAGAAGTCTTTCCCATAAATCCGGATTCTCGGCTTTATCTTTTTTATTTCTTTTCCAACCGTTTGTTCTCCATCTCTTCGCCCAACCCTTTTCAAAGCTGTCCACAACGTATTTTGAATCGCTGTAAACAGTTACATCGCATTTGTATTTCAACGCCTCCAAAGCCGCAATACAGGCTAACAGTTCCATTCTGTTATTTGTCGTCAGTTTGTAACCGCCAGACAGTTCCTTACGATGGTTACCGCATAAAAGAACAGCACCATATCCTCCGGGACCGGGATTGCCCTGGCAACCACCGTCAGTATAAATTGTCACTTGTTTCAGGGTAGTCATGAATATTCTGAATTCTTTTGGTGAAAAAATTAGTTCTCCGTAAGCTTTTTTCTTATCCAGCTTGGATTCCTCCGACAGTCAAGCACTGCTGTTACCAGTACCTCATCGTATATGATTCCCAGGTAATCAACTAAGGAGGTGCGTAAGTGTCTAGGTAGAATGCACCACGAACTCATTCGGCTCAATTGTATAGAAAATTGAAAAACGAAAATTTTCTGATAACACAGCCCCTTGACATAATTTCCCGGCCAAAGAATTAATAGTTTAATTTTACAGCATGAAAATAGGCATTTGAAATTTTTCTTGTACCAATCTGATAAAAAAGTGGCTCTCGTAAGTGCAGTGAGATTTGTTCCCGACAATACTAATACTCTATTCACAATTACAGCATGTTGAAAGGGAAATTTTATAATTTCCTATACAGTAAAATAGTCGGAAAATAAGCAAGGAACAGCAATATATTCTATGGGAACATGCGTCAAGGCACCCAGAATTTACAAGTTCAGCGATCTTGCAAAACATCAAGTCTGAACTAGAAAATTCTAACATAACCACCCTTCATGTCAATCGACTTCGGCAGGAATGGGGGGGGCTATATCTCATCAACTCTGAGTAACACCCTGAATACTTCTTACTTTACCAGAAATTCAAGCATTAATCTCCCAAAAAAATCTTACAAAAAAGGTCTGAAAACCCGCTCCATAAAAAAAAACTTTGAAAAAAAAGAAAAGATACATATAGTGTAGTATTTATTATAGGTAAAGTCGTCTCATAATTTTTTTCCTGGACATACCCTGCTTACTCTTCGTCCTCTATATGGTAACCACTACACAGAACTCTATGAAAGCAAATCATTATAACGGAATCATTGCCCCTGAAAGCTGGCTCGGAGATCTGGACAAATACTTGTTCGGTGAAGGCACCCATGAGCGTTCCTATGAAAAACTCGGTGCCCATCTTGTCACCTTTGAGGGGCAGGAGGGCGTGGTATTCTCGGTCTGGGCACCCAATGCACAGCAGGTTTCCATAGTCGGAGATTTTAATGAATGGAACAATGAAGCTTGCCCCATGCATCCCAGTAACTCTGGAATCTGGACAATCTTTATCCCAGGACTGGGAGAGCATACTGTTTATAAGTACAGGATCACCACCCAAAACAACGAACAATTTGACAAGTCAGACCCCTATGGTTTTGCTATGGAACTTCGCCCCAACACGGGATCGGTTGTGGCCAACCTGAACAACTACCAGTGGCAGGATAAGGATTGGGTCAATAATCGTTCTCAACGCCAATCCCTGGATGGCCCCATTTCTATCTACGAGGTCCACATTGGTTCCTGGCAGCGGGAGCCGGATGAAAAATGGGGGAGTCGTTACCTGACTTATCGTGAGCTGGCTGATAAGTTGATCCCTTATGTACTGGAGATGGGCTACACCCATATTGAGTTGCTCCCCATTGCGGAATATCCCTTTGATGCCTCCTGGGGGTACCAGGTTCTGGGCTTTTTTGCACCAACCAGTCGTTATGGCACGCCCCAAGATTTTATGTATTTTATTGATCAATGCCATCAGCATAATATCGGCGTCATCCTGGACTGGGTACCAGCCCATTTTCCCAAGGACGGATCTGGCCTGAATTATTTTGACGGCACCCACCTTTATGCCCATGAAGACCCCCGCCAAGGCGAGCATCAGGACTGGGGCACCATGATCTTCAACTATGGTCGTAACGAGGTCCGCTCTTTTCTTATCTCCAATGCCCTGTTCTGGATTGATAAGTATCATATTGACGGACTCAGAGTCGATGCAGTCGCCTCTATGCTGTACCTGGACTATTCCCGGGAAGAAGGACAATGGCTGCCCAATAAATACGGGGGGCGGGAAAACCTGGATGCTATCAGCTTTCTCCAGAAGACCAACGAGGTGCTCCACGGCGTTTATCCAGGTGTTCTGACTATAGCTGAAGAATCTACCTCCTGGCCCATGGTTTCCCGACCAACATGGCTGGGTGGTTTAGGGTTTAGCCTGAAATGGAACATGGGTTGGATGCACGACACTCTGAATTACATGACACATGATCCCATCCATCGTCGCTTTCATCATAATGAGATGACCTTTGGTATGATCTACGCCTTTCAGGAAAACTTTACTCTGCCCATCTCCCATGATGAAGTAGTGCATGGGAAAGGTTCCTTGATCAATAAAATGTCTGGCGATGAATGGCAGAAATTCGCCAATCTTCGTGCCTACCTTGGCTTTATGTGGGGATATTCCGGCAAAAAATTGCTCTTTATGGGCTGCGAATTCGGACAATGGCAGGAATGGAATCACGATAAAGGACTGGAATGGGAGGCACTGACAACAAAATTTCATAAGGGAGCACAACGGTATGTTGCTGATCTAAACAAGGTTTACAAGAACGAACCTGCTCTTTATGAAAACGACTATGAATGGTCTGGTTTTTCATGGATAAATGCCAATGACTCAGATAATTCTGTCTTTTCATTTATTCGCAAGGCAAAAAAAACTGATGACTTTCTTGTTATAATCTGTAATTTTACGCCGGTAGTACGTGAAAAATACTGTATCGGCGTGCCCCAGAGCGGTCGATACCGAAAAATTATCAACAGCGATCTGACAGTTTATCAAGGGAGCGGTGTGTGCAACAGCGAGCTGCACACAGTTTCCGAGCGATCCTATGGTATGGAACACTCCCTTATGCTTACTTTACCTCCTCTGGCAACTCTAATTGTAAAACCGGTATAACGCGTAACCAGACTTTTTTTCTTATCTTCAACCAATGAACGTATAGGCTCTGCTATGAAACTCATGCAAAAAATAACACCGCGTTTAGCGCTTTTCATCTCACTCGGTATCCTGCTGTATATTGGTCTTGCAGTGTACCATGCTCAGAGCAAAAAACACCATCAAGAGCAAATCGCTGAAGGCCAGCGTCAGGAAAAAATTCTCCACCTAAAAAGCCAAGCACAGGAATACAAAGATAATTTGGTCGATGCACAGGCCAAAAGCGAGCGGTTACGTTCAGAGTTAAAACGAGTACAGCAAAAAGCTCATGAAGCTGAAGCCAAGGCAGCTGAAGCAGTAAATACTCCTATGGAACAGGCTGCTCCTATAAATACTGAGACTGCTGAGCAGCTGGCAAAGGCTGAGTCCCACATCAACCAATTACAGGAACAGCTGGACAGCACCCGGAAAAAACTCCATGCTGTAACGCAAAAAGAAAACAATGCGAGCAAGAGACTTCTCCAAAAACTCACCACAAGCGAACAGGAGCTGCAACATCGAAAGAACCTTCTTGCTGAGATGCAGGAACGGCGTCGATCTGACCTGCAAAAAATTGCTCAACTGGAAAAAAAGCAACAGCAACAGGCTGAGCAACTTCAGAAAAAACTCAGGGAAAAAGAACAACTGGTTGCTGAAATACAAGAGCGGCTTGTCCAATCCAAGACTCGGCTTGCTGAAGTTGTTCAACTGGAAAAAAAGCAACAACAACAGGCTGACCAGCTTCAGAGAAAGCTCAAGGAAAAAGAGCAACTGGTTGCTGAAATGCAAAGCCAGCTTGCTCAATCCAAGGCCCGGCTTGCTGATGCCACGACCAAACTTTCTGTTGCCAATAATGCAGTACAAAAAGCTGAACTCAAAGCAGAGGCCATGCTCCATTATGGGAAAGAAAAAGACCGGATGCTGGCCCCGTCTGAGCAGAAAGCAGCCATTTTAGAACAACAGCTTCTTGAGCAGCAGGCTCAAATAAAGCTACTTTCTGCTGAACTTGAAGCTGCCCGCAAAAAAATTGCAACAGCCACGAAAGAGAATCAGCAATTAACAAAGCAAGCCACTGCATTAAAAAATTCTGAAAAGGACCAACAGAAAGTAGTTGCTACTTTGAAAGAACAGCTACAAAAAATCGGTCGTGAACTGCGGGAAAAACAAATCTCCTTTAAGTCCCAAAATGATGCCCTGACCAACACCCAGGCTGAGCTTAAAAAAATAACTGAAGAACGAGACAATCTTGCTGGCAAGATTGAAGAAATGAATAAGGCCCTTGAAGCATCAAAGGCTCTTGAAGCAAAACTGGCAGATCATGAAAAAGAAAAACAGGATCTCGCCGAAAAGATTTCTAAACTTAACCAGTTAGTTGCAGAAAAAGAGCAGCAACAGAAAAAACAGCAAAAACTGTTAAGCGAAGCAGTAGCCCGGATCACTGAATTGCAACAAGCTGAGAAAAAACTCCAGCTTAAAAATGAGGCCTTACTGCAATACGGCAAAGAAAAAGAGATACAGCTGGCTCCTTCTCAGGAGCGGATTGCTGCTCTGGAAAAACAACTCCAGGCAAAACAACAGGAGGTGGAAGCCCTCCAAAAAGACATAGAAGAACGTGCAGCCCAGGGAACAGAGCTGGTTAATCAGGTTGCCAGCCTGACAGAGTCAGCACTGGTTCGGAACCAGGAAACGGAGCGATTGACCCAGGAGCTTAACGATGCACAGGCATCCATTGAAAAGCTGACCAATGAACTGACGCAAACCAAGGCATCTTTACAAACAGCTCAAGAAAATCTTGCTGCGGCTCAGGAAAAAGAACAGGCACTGCAACAACGTATTGCTGGAAAGCATGAAGAGCTGACTGTCATTAAAGCTGAGGTGGCACGCTTAACAGCTGAACTTGCTGACCAGAAAAAGACAAATGATGAGCTGAAGCAACAGCAGGAAAGTCTGGCAGCTGAACTTGAAGCAGCACAGGCCAAAGAGGCAGAACTTAGCAAACAACTGGCTGCAAAGATCGAGGCATTAACTGCAGCAACAGCAGCTGTTGATCAGGCAAAGACTGATATTGCCACGGCTCAGGAAAAGGTCACTGCCTTAGAAGCACAGGTGGACGAAAAAGAAGCTGCTCATGATCTTCTTCAGGAAAAGGCAGCAGCACTGGAAGCGCAGGTTGCTGATCTTCTCCCCTTACAAGAGCAACTGCGTACTACCCAGGAGCAGATTGCTACCTTAGAGGCTGAACTGGCAAATGCTCAGGGGTTGCAAACGCAACTCACAGCCAGCCAGGAAAAGATTACTGCTTTGGAAAACCAACTTGCTGCATTACCCACAACGGCTGAGGAATTCAATGCTACCCAGGAAAAGGTGGCCGACCTGGAAACACAACTGGCTGAGGCACAAACCCAGGCAAAGCTGTTGACTGCTGAACAGGAAAAAGTAACAGCACTGGAAGCACAGATTACTGAACTCCAGCAAGAAACTGAAAAATTTACTGTGGCTCAAGAGAAGATCGCAAAGATGGAGCAGGAACTTGCCCAGGCGGCTGCACAGGCTGAACAGCTGGCCTCGGAACAGCAAAAAACCGATGCTCTGGAAGCCAAAATCACTGAGCTTCAGGCGATTGAACAGCAATCAGCAGCTACAGAAGAACAAATAACCGCCTTGACACAAGAGTTGGAAAAAGCCAAGGCGCAGATAGCAGAACTCACTGCTGCCAAAGAAGAAAAAGAAAAATTAGCAGCTGAGCTTGCCGCAACGCAGGAAAAACTCACTGAGTTGACAGCAGCGCAGGAGGCTACTGGCAACACAACCACAGCCCTTGAAGAGGAGATTAAGACCTTAAAAGCAAATCTGGAGGAAAAAGAGCAGGCATTGGTTGCAAAAAATGAAGTTCTTACTCAGGTCAAGGCTACCTTGGAACAACAGGCCGCAACAACAGCTGAGGCAGAAGAAGCAGCAAAAAAAGCTGAACAGCTGACCGCTGCGTTGACAACCTCAAACGAAAAATTAACTGCTTTACAGGCAAATATTACAGAATTGGAGCAGGAAATAGCGCGTCTGAAAGAGCAACTCAAGCAACAAGAGCAGCAAGAAGCATCACAGCAGGCCCCGGTACAGCAGGAAGAAGTACCTGCTGAGGCAGCAGCATCTACAGACAGCCCGGTACAGGAAGAGCCTGAAGAAAACGCTTCAGTAGAAACTGATTCTCCTGTGCAGCAGGAAATTCAGGAACTCGCCAGCCTGGATCATGACAATGATGGTAATGTTGACGCAACTATTATTCTTTCAGGAGTTAACTTTACAGTGGGCACAGCCGACCTCACCCAAGAGGCAAAAACCAGCCTGCGAACAATTACAGGTCTCCTGCAAAAACATGCTGCTGATCAACGCTTTGAAGTGGCTGGTTATACTGATAGCATGGGCAGCCCTGGAAGAAATCAGCAGCTCTCTGAACAACGGGCAAGATCTGTACGGAATTTTCTCATTGAACAAGGAATTGCCGCAGATCATTTAGTGAGCAAGGGCTATGGTCAGGAGAATCCTGTTGCTGATAATGCAACACCAGAAGGACGGGCCATGAATCGGCGAGTGGAGTTGCATCAAATAGCTGAGTAGTAAATTTCTCTATCCCGTTCCTCTCTGGTGCGGGATAACGCACATGAAAAAAGCCCGGCGTTTATCACGTCGGGCTTTATTTATCTGTTTTTATCCTGACTTTTCCCAATTCTCTCCAATCCCTTATTTTATCTGGTTCCCAAAGCTCCAGCTTGGGAACCCCTTTTAGCACTTCCTTTTGAGCCCCCCCACTTCCTTACAGCTTCTGCTGTACCGGCTTGATATACAGAGCCATCAGTGCAGCTGCTATAAGAAGAACAACTGAACAGTAATACGCAAAGGTAAACGTCTGCGTCTTATCATAAACTTGCCCGGCAAACAGTGACAGGGTAAAGCCTCCCAAGCCCCAGGAAGTGAAGACCAGTCCATAATTTACACCAAAGTTCCTCATGCCATAGTAATCCTTGGTGATCGACGGAAACAGAGCAAGGTTAGCGCCGTAGTTTGCCCCGATCAAGGCTGAAAAGATTCCAAGAACAAGGCTTGACCCGAGAATATTACCAGCTTCCGCCTGTGACAGGAGGAAAATTATCAGCGCTTGCAGGACGAAACAGATGAAGAGCGTCGTTTTCCGACCAATCCTGTCAGAGAGTATGCCAGCGACTATCCTTCCAGCACCATTGCCAACAGCCAGAATGGCAACAAGAACAAAGCCCAGGCTTACGCCCGATTGAATCTCTGCTATTTTTGCAAGCTTGGAAATAATCATCAAACCAGCCCCTGCTCCGCAGGCATACATGAACCAGAGAGCATAAAATTGCCAGGTTTTAAGCATTTCCTTTGGGGTATACTCCATCTTGGCAGCATTCTTGTGCGTTGGCACAGGTGGGGTTCCAGCAGGTATATACCCCCTTGGAGGAGGCTGAAGAAACTGGGCAAACCCAATAACAATAATAAGAAAGCCAACACCCAAAATCATCATAGTTGCAGAGAGGCCGTAGGCTCGAATTAATGCTTTAACCAGTGGGGCTACATAAACACTTGCCAGTCCAAATCCTGAGACAACAATACCGGCAATCAGGCCGGTTCGAGCCGAAGAAAACCACTTGACAGCAGGCGGTGTAGCCGAAGCATAACCAAAGCCAATACCGGCTCCGGCCAAGAGTCCAAAGCCGAAGATAAAACCAAGTGTCGTTGTTGTCTGGCTGGCTGTAAGCAAACCAATGCCCACCAGTAATCCACCAATACTCGCTACTGTTCGAGGGCCAATTCGATCCTGCATCCTTCCGGCGGGCACCATAACCAGTGAGAAAACCAAACAGGCGACTGAGTAAGGGAGAGATTTAGCTGCCTCTGACCATCCCCATACGTCTGGAATTCCTTTACTCACCACACTCCAGGTGTACAATACACCGAGAGCGAGATTGATGCCAAGACCGGCAAAGACAACTACCCATCCTCTGTTTTTTACAGTACTTGACGATAAGGATACCTTGGATATTTTTTCAGACATTTAGTTCTTTCCCTCGCAGAAGTATCATGCTGCTCATAGGCAGAGCTTGATCCTTGTTTGTGCCAACAGGTAATTCAGCCTGTACCTGAAGTCAGTGATGTGTTCTATCCATGCACATTCTTTACCAGTACCAACCCGTTCCAACTCCAATGTCACACAGGACACTGCTTACCCCTTCTACGCTTCTTGCTATTTGAGGAATCAACTCCAATGCTTTTACGGAATCAACAGTACCACCAATTATCACCTCTCCATCATTGGCTTTTACCTCAATAACAGCAGAGTTGGTTGCAGGATTACTGGCCAATGCCGCCCAAACTCTGCAACTCAGATTGAAGTCTTCAAAAACTTTCTGGTTTTCAGGGGAAGGCATAAACTCCTTTTGTTCCACCATGCTGGCAATAGCTGTACAGGCAGTCTCTGTACTGACTTTATCCAAATTTAAAATCACATCATAGAGACCGGGGTCCTTCCAGTCAACATTGTAGAGCAGTTTGGTCCACCGGCTTCGATCCTTGCTTACCCGTTGGATATGAGCAATGGCTTTTTCTTTGCTGAGCGTTTCTCTTTTCATAAGAGCTTCTACGCGGTACTCCATGTTTGCAATTACCCTGACCCGAAGTATCTGGGGGAGATGTGAGAGAAGCAGATGACCGTTGACCCCATGGTAGACAAGGTTTCCTTCCTTCGCATGTGCCAGGATTGCAGCTGTTATACACTTTACGTATGCCAGGCGCTTGCCGGGAACCTGCTGCCAGAATGGTGGAGCACCATTCATTGTTTTATTAATAGTTCTAGCCGGAATGCCGTAGTCCCTGTCTATTTCGTGGAGCACTTTTTCCCGGCTGAGAACTGGGTAGTCAAGGTCCTTGGCAAGTTGAGAGGCAACATCTTTACCCCCTGCATAGGTACCTCGACTAATAGTAATAATTGCCATATAAGTTCTCCTCTATTTGATTTGCAAAATCCTCTGCTGATACTCGACTATCAAGTTTCTAAAAGTTGACTATTCTACAGCTCTATGCGCAGAATAATTCCAAAAAGTTATATGAGAACATCAAACTGCTGCACAGGCATCAGTAGTATAAGCCAGAACGGAGCTATTTCTCAATTGCTCTTCTTGAGCAGCTCAGCAATCCCCTCTGGCGGTAAGGGCTTACTCAAATAATACCCTTGCACCTCTTCACAGCCCATGGCCTTGAGCAAGTCCATCTGTTCCTTGGTTTCAACCCCTTCAGCAACGACTTTCAGATTCAGGCTTTGCCCCATTGTAAGAATAGAACTGACAATGGCCTTGTCATGAGCATCACAAACAATATCTGTAATAAATGCCTGATCAATCTTTAAGGTATTGACAGGAAACTTTTTCAGATAGGCAAGGGAAGAATACCCTGTACCAAAATCATCAACAGCTATCTGCACACCAACCTTTCTGAGCTCTCTGAGAGACCGGACTGCATCTTCAGGGTTTTCCATAAGAATACTTTCTGTTATCTCAATTTCTAACCACTCTGGTTTGAGCTTGTTGGCCTCAAGGCTTTCAAGCACAAGAGGTAATAAGCCTTTATCCTGAAATTGTTTTGCAGAAAGATTGACCGCCATGGGTAAGACATCCATTCCCTGGTCCTGCCAGACCTTGACCTGGTAACAGGCCTGCTTCAGCCCCCATTCCCCAATGGCACGAATAAGACTGCTTTCTTCTGCAATGGGGATGAACTCAGCCGGAGAAATAATTCCTTTTTGGGGATGCTGCCAACGCATTAATGCCTCTACTCCAGCCATTTGCCCTGTGGCAAGGGCATATTTGGGCTGATAATAGAGAATAAACTCCTTATGTTCCAAGGCGTGGTGCATTTCCCGCTCTATTGTCACCCGATGAACCAGGTCTTCACGCATTTGCGTATGAAAATACTGATAATTTCCTGGCCCCCGTTTCCGGGCAACATTCAAAGCCGTATGCGCATGTTTCACCAGGCTCTGGGTATCTATACCATCCTCGGGATACAGAGAAATACCTATACAGGCATCAACGAAGATTTTTTCGCCAGCAATGTGAAAGGGCTGTTGGAGAGCACGCAGCAAACGGCGGGACAAAAGAACAGGGCAATCCTTGAGTTTCACCTCAGAAAGCAACACCATGAACTGGTCACTATACGACCTTGAAACAGTATCAGTTTCACGCACACCACTGCGTATTCTTTTGGAAACCTGTATCAGCAGATCATCACCTGCCTTATAGCCAAGAGTATTATTGATGTCTGTAAAGCTCGCTAAATCAACACAAAGGAGACCTAAAGGTTTATCATGAAACTGGCTGTTCAGCAATGATTGGTCAAGAAGCTTTTCAAATAACGTCCTGTTGGGCAGGTTTGTCAGAGGGTCATAAAAAAGCAGGTCCTTGAGCTGTTTTTCAACCTTTCTCTTTTCCGTAATATCAGTAAATATACCGATATAATTTCTGATCTCACCGCTTTTACTATAAACGGCATGGATGGTGAGCGATTTAGGATACACCTCCCCGTTCTTGCGGCGATCCAAAATCTCTCCTGACCACTTGCCTTTCTGCAACAAACTGTTCCACATGGATTCATAAAAGGCCTGATCATGATGTCCGGACTTACAAACCCTTGGGTTTTCCCCTATTATCTCTCTGGGTTCATAGCCTGTAATCTGGGTATAGGCTTGATTGATATATAAAATACTGGCATCAGCATCAGTGATAACAACTGCTTCTTTGGTATTTTCCAGTATAATCTGATCTAATTGCAGTTGGTATTCTAATTCTCTCTGAGCTGCACATTGTTCCTTTTCAGACTTCTCGCTTTTTTGCCATTTCTTCTTAAACGTATCCCAATGCCTGGTCAGTACAAAAAAACTCACCAACAGAGCAGTGCACAACAACACAAAGCACCATAAACCTGCTTGCCCTGTCAATGTACTCATACTATTGCTTTCGCAGAATTCGCTTATCACCGACCCGAAGCGTCAGTTTGATCTTATCAAAGTATTCTAATAAAGGAATGGAAAATTTACGGGTCAGGCCGGTCAGGTCTTTAAAGCCAGGGGCATCAATCTCCTCTTTCCTGCTCAGATACTCCTGCAAGTCAGCCGCCAATTGGTCCAGCTGCTCGCTATGAAAGAACAGAGCCTCATTTATTTTGACCAGGGTGCCCTTTTGCAGGAGCAAGGCAATCACCTGGCGGAGCTGTTTTTCAGGAAACTGCCCAAACTGAGCCAGCACGTCTTTTAAATTCGGCGGACGCAGGCCAGCTTCTTTGTACAGGTTACCAATTTTCTCCTGCATCTCCTGCTCATCAACCTGCAGTTTCACCTCATGACTACTCAAGCGAACCTCTGCTTCTTCCTGAACAAGGGCACCATTTTTTGCAAGGCTGTTCATCAGATACTGAAACAGCTTCTGATCCACTGGGGGCCGGAGCCGGGACCGTATCTCTTCCCGTGCCAGGCCGCTTTTTAAGGGATTCTCCTGGTGATATTGTTCGAGCATGTTGAGCACGAACTGGCTGAGTCGCTCAATCACTTGGGTTGCAACCAAACGTTGGCTGTCAGACTCCACCACCAAAACTTTTTTTGCTGAAATAGGGGCCTGGAGCTGTTTCTTGAGTTTTTTACCAAACAGCCCCAAACGGGTGGAAAGCTGATCCGCTGTGATGCCCTGTACCCCACTCTCCTCAAGAAAGAGCAGCATCTTTTCGACCAGGCCGTCTCCCTCAGTATCAGCCTTATACACAGAAAAAACCGCCTGATTACGTTCCCTGTCCTGATCA
This sequence comes from Desulfobulbaceae bacterium, assembly GCA_011389815.1. Lineage (GTDB taxonomy): Bacteria > Desulfobacterota > Desulfobulbia > Desulfobulbales > Desulfobulbaceae > Electrothrix. The sequence continues at coordinate 40,848 of JAABTP010000016.1, forward strand.
GTAGCCCGCTTTCGCTTGGGTGGAGCATTATTCAGAATAACCCCACCACCCAGCGTGGCAATAGGAGAATAACTGCGCAGAACAAAACGATCTCCGGGCCAGACAGCCACAGGTTCCTGGGTAATGAGCTGAATATCAGCGTCTTGTCCAGGCTCCACCCGGTCCCTGTCCATCAACACCACATAGGCAAGGATTTCACGGGTTCCTACATGGAGACGTACCTGGGTTCTGTTCTTTAATTTTCTTGTATTATGAGCCAAATAATGAAAATCTGCATCCAGCAGGGTTGAAGGCTGCATGGTGCCTGGGGTGGCTGCAAGATCACCCCGATGAATCTGCTCTTTTTCAATGCCTTGCAAATTAATAGCTGTGCGATGTCCAGCCTCAACAATCTCCTGCTCTTTGCCATGCACCTGGATGCCCCGTATCCTGGCTGTGATCCCTTCAGGATAAAACATCAGGTCATCACCCACAGCGATCCGCCCGGACAGGGAAGAGCCAGTGATCACGGTGCCAAAACCCTTCATGGAGAACACCCGGTCAACAGCCAAACGAAAGGGGCCGAATTCCTCCTGAAAGTTGATCTTATGAACCTTTTCATCCAGGACTTTTTTGACCTCTTCAATCCCTTCGCCAGTGGTGGATGAAACAGCAAGAATCGGGGCCTCTTCCAGAAAGCTGTCTGCAAAGAAATCCGAGACCTCTTCTTCCACCATTTCCAGCCATTCTTCCTCCACCATATCTTTTTTGGTCAGGATGATCAGGCCGTCTTTGACCCCGAGCAGCTTGCAGATGTCAAAATGCTCCTTGGTTTGTGGCATAATTCCCTCGTCCGCTGCCACGATAAAGGCCACCATGTCCATACCAGCGGCTCCGGCCACCATATTACGAACAAACTTTTCATGACCCGGTACATCAACAATGCCCAGACGATGACCGCAGGCAAGATCTATATAGGCAAAACCCAACTCAATGGTGATGCCCCGTTTTTTTTCTTCCTGTAACCGGTCGGTTTCAATACCGGTCAAGGCACGGATCAGACTTGTCTTGCCGTGGTCAACATGACCGGCAGTGCCGAGGATTATTTCACGCATAAATATTTCTGCTTATATCACATTCATTATCCCACCCCAAGGGATGGGATAATGAATTATTCTGTGTCAACCTGCGGAGCCTTCCGCTGGGCCAAAAATTCAATTATGGTCTCTTTTTCTTTCTGATTGAGAAAGTTCATCTGATCAGAATAGCCAACCATCTTTTTCACAGTCTGTTCCCATTCAACATGATTCTTATTTGCTTCGTACACCCGATCAATGCTGTGACAGACAGTGCATTTTTTCTCAATCAGGGCTTTTGCTGCCTCTTTCTTATTTTCAGCAAATGAAGAGACCGCCACTATCAAAGCAAACCCGAATACAATGCAACCAGACCAACAAGAAAACGTTTTTTGTTGCTTCATAACATCCTCCACATGTTCCGTTAACCGACTTATTTTTCACCCTCAGCCTGGGGAACAGTTCGGTTAGATAGAAATTCAAGCACAGCCTCTTTTTCCAAAGGACGCAGAAAGTCTTCCTGCTCAGAATATCCCGCCATATTGTCAACAAGCTCTGCCCACTCATTGGGTGTTTTCCGGGCCAGAAAGATCCGATCCAGGCCGTGGCAATACGAACATTTCTGCTCAATCAATTTCTGCCCGGCCTTTTCCTTGGCTCCAGAAGCCGTAGCAACTAATTGCTCCCGTCGTTTCTGCTGATTGATAAGATAGTGAAGGATATGTTTCCCCTGCCCTTCCGTGATATTGGGTGCATCAAAGGCAACCATACGGTTGACAGTCTCTGTCCACCCCTGATCAGTTTTTAACGACTTAAAAATCCGCTCCAGAGTATGGCATTTCCCGCATTTCTGCGCTACTAATTTTTGCCCCTTTTGCTCATCCAACACGATTGCATCTCCTTCTGTTAAACCTAACGGATACAACGTAGGTGATCCATGAATAAAATAATATCCAGCTGTCATGGTGTTGAGTAGAAAAAACGCTAAAAAAACAGCTATACCAATCCCTGGAACATAGTGCTCAAAACGTCTAAAACGTCGGATAATAAGGATTTTAAAAGCTAAAAGCGGAACAATCAGGAGTGCCAGGGAAATATGCAAAATGGTTCTGGGAGAAAACTCATCCTGAGAGGCTTCAACTTTGGAAAGCATGATTGCCAGGATAACCAGAAAAAAGACAATAAAGATGTACCCTGTTACCTTATGCGCCATGACCAGACGCTGATTCGTCGTACTGTCTTTTCCAGGGTTACCCCGCAGTTCCAACATCAGGAGCAGAGCAATGGCCCCGGTCAGCGTGGCGATCAAGCCGGAAAGCGAGGTTATTATCGGATTCATACGATTCTTTTTTCTGAGCTTGGCTTCAATACCCCTGTCTTGTATGAAAAAAAGGTGAAAAGAGCAATGCAATATCCAATTTACAACTGAATAGATAAGGGAAAATCAGGCACCAACCCGGATCGTTGCAGCTCTCCTTTGCGGTTAAAAAAACTCATATCTCCCTGCTCTGTACATAGCCAAAATTCCAACGCTCCCTGTTCAAAATAGAGCTTTTTCTTGTCTTCCATCTCCTGAGAGGTATTGCTTGCTGAAAAGACCTCAACGCAAATCTCAGGGCACACAGAACACTCTATTTCATTTTTTATTATTGCAAAAACCGCATCTGAGGCCCAGGCAACATCAACAACCTTTGTTCCTTTCTGAGTGGCAATGGCGCATTCTGGCAACGTTTTTCCTGTTTGCAACAAAGATCGCAGAAGAAATTCCAGTTCCCCCTGAAAGGCCGAATGAGAAACTTTCACCGGAGTCATGAGTATTTTCCCGTCTTCATCAAGCTCAATTTTAAAAGGTAAATCTTGCAGCCTGGGATGTTCACATACTTCCAGCCAATTCATAATAACAAGGCCCTTTTCAAATTTTCAAAAATACGGGTTTCCTTCCGCCTCATCACCAATGGTCGATTGAAAACCACCATAGCCGTGTCCAGGCCAAACAATTGTCTCAGGTGGTAAAGTCATCAAACGCTCCTGAATAGACTTTGAAAGCTCGGGCATAGATCCACCTGGGAAATCCGTGCGTCCAAGACCACCGACAAAAAGGGTGTCCCCGGTAAAACAATCAGGGGCATTATAAAAGCAGACCCCGCCTGGCGTATGTCCGGGGGTATGAATCACGGTCAAGACCTCTTCACCAATAATTATTTTTTCTCCATCTTCAACCACAATATCCGCAGGTGGTGAATCGGGTAATCCAAGCATGGAAAAATAGCTTTTTGCATCTGCCGTGCTAAAAAACTCAGCATCTGACCGATGCATAATAATCTGCGCACCAGTGGCCTTCTGAACAGGCCCGTTACCGCAAACATGATCAGGATGGCCGTGAGTATTGAGGATATACACCACATCAAGCTTATTGTCTTTGCAGGCGGCGAGTATTTTCTCTTCATCTCCTCCTGGATCAATAATGGCTGCTTTGCCTGTTTTTTTACAGGAAATAATATAGCAACACACGCTCATCATACCGACTGTCAGCTGTTGTATTTTCATGATAACCGGGTACTCTCTTTGTTCTGTTCTATCAAAAAAGCCGTCCTTCAACCTGCAAAGAGGACTTCAACATAAAAAAAATGTCGTGTATCAGCAATCGCATTTATCAGGATTACATCCATCATCTCCGCAGCCGCAACCACCAGCTGTTCCAGAGGCCATTTGCAAACCTGTTGCCATTTTCAGGCCCTGTGCCGGTTGAGCTGTAGGCTTTACTGTAATCGGTAAACGTTGTTCAACCGCTTCCACCACAGCAGTAAATGCTTTGACTGCCGGACTATTCTCATCCGAGGAAAGATAAGGCTGTCCACTGTCACCGCCAACAACAACCCGTGGATCCATAGGCACTCTGCCAAGAAAGGGCAGCTCAAAATCACGCGCTGTCTTTTCTCCACCTCCTGAACTGAAAATATCAACGGTTTCTTCACAATGAGGACAGATAAAACCAGACATATTTTCAACAATACCGGTAATGGGCATTTCAACTGTTTTGCAAAAATTGATGGACTTACGAACATCTGCCAAAGACACGGCCTGTGGGGTTGTCACAACCACAGCCTGCACATTGGCAATAATTTGCGCCACAGATAACGGTTCATCACCTGTTCCCGGAGGAGCATCAACAACAAGATAATCCAGCTCTCCCCAGTCCATATCAGCAATAAACTGACGAATAGCCTGAATTTTCAAGGGGCCACGCCAAATAATGGCTTCATCCCTGTCTTTCATCATATATTCCAGGGAAACAACTTTTACATTTTCATTATAAATTAAGGGAGGAACCAAGGAATTTTCAGTCTGGTGCGGTTCCAAAGAATCTGTGAGATCAAGCATTCGACAGATATCCGGCCCATGCAGATCCACGTCCATCAGCCCAACCTTGTATCCCTTTTTAGCCAGCCCTAACGCAAGATTCACAGCAACAGTGGATTTCCCTACTCCCCCTTTCCCGCTCATCACGAGAATCTTCTGCCTGATCTTCCCCAGTGATCGGGTGATGGCAATATCCTGTTGGGCAACCTGCGCATCTGCCGAGTGACAACTTGAATGATCTTCACTCTCACATGAACCACATGAACTCATTATATCCTCCATTTAGATAGATGTTGCGTTATATGAAGTCCGCCCCAGAGGGCAGACAACCTTCCTGAAATATAGTAGTTATATCAATCCAGCATAGGCTGCATTCTAACTCTGGTCTCTTGAAAAGCAATGAAAAATTTTCCCGGCTCATCGGATTCGGGCCAAACAGGGTAGAGTTAAGGCCGGATACAGCACGAACTCATTCAGAAGAGAAGAAAACTACAATAACAGACTAACAACCCTTGCAATAATACGATATTTATTAAAAATAATACTATTAAATACAAGACTTTTTTTTATTTCTTTGAAATATTTTCTCTGCTACATCATAAATTATCTTATTACTCTACAAAAAATATCACGAATGGCATTGAGGTGCTTTACTAAAAGTTTATTCTATATTATAAAAAGAGATATTCTTAACAAAACATTCCACAAATTTGTAATCTTGAAGAATTGTGGTACATGCACAATCTCTTTAGGATGTAACAAAATGGAATGTGTTATTCTTCTATTTGAAAAAAAGTGAAATATATGTTGAGTGTAACAGAGCAAGCTCTTGAAGCCCTTAGAGAACAGGTACCAAACCGCAACATTGACACTGTTATCCGAATATTTGTGCAAGACGGTTGTTGCGCAGGCTCACACCTGAAAATCTGCATGGATCAGGTACAAGAGGATGATCATATCGTCGATTTCATGGATTTACGTTTTGTTGTAAACCGTGATCTACTCACATCCTGCGGCACTATGACTGTTGATTTTATACAGGAAAACACAAAGTGCCAATGCAGTGGGGGATGTGGTGGTTTCTACCTGAGTGGTGAAAAAAAGTTCCTCTTTAGTGAACGCTGCGACGGTACGGGGCAATGCATGCACATGTGCAAGTGTGATGATCGCTATCCTGCAAAAAAATGTCAGAAAAAATGTTTCAGCAATTCCCGAACCCCTCTCAAATGCTGAAATAGCATAGTTGAACAAAAATATTTTCGTAAACATTTTTTATTC
>JAABTP010000166.1 GCA_011389815.1 Desulfobulbaceae bacterium
TGAGAGAGCCTCCAACCTGAGGGCTGTCGGGTTATTGCGCCTTATGTCCATTTTACAGAAAGGCTGTCAGGGGCCTGGTAGAGTGGATCAGACAGAGGTGATTTTGCTGTTCAGCTGATCATTCTGCGCAGTTGCTCATATTGCTGTTCAATGGAGCGGGCCAGGGCAAATTGAATCCGGGCCCGGAACAGATTCTGTTCTGGATAATCAACCTTAAAATAACAGTTATTAGCCAGATAATCGCTATAAAAACGCAGCCCGAGTTCAAAGCTGATCAGCCAGACACTGTCAACCAGAAGACGCTTATCCTCGGAAGTGAGCAGTTTGGCAGCTCTTGCCAGGTACCCATGAACAGCTGCTGCAAAAAAATCCGCATGAAAGATAATCTCGTCAGGGTGCTCTACCTCTTCACCCAAGGGATTGCAGCAGGAGCGGAGGCAGTCGCCAATATCATGGAGCAGCAGGCCCGGCCTGACCGTGTCCAGATCAACAAGACTGACAACTCGCTGTTTGTCTGCGGAAAAAAGAAAATTGGCAACCTTGGGGTCAGCATGAATGATCTGCTGGCCCAGCTTGCCTTGCTGCTGGGCGTTTTCCAGGAAAAAGGCATGGTTCCGGTGCTGCTCAATGAAATTCCGACAATCTTCATCTTCAGGATTATAGGAAGATGCAAGCACAGCTTTATATTGCTCAAGATAGCGAGGTGTATTGTGAAATCCTGGCAGAGGATCTGTGAGCGCGTCCAGGGGCAGATCTGCAAGCAGTTGGTGAAACAGGCCCAGAGTTGCCCCGATCTCTTCCGCCTGAGCAGGAGTGGAGATTGAACGCAGAGAGCATGTATGCTCAAGATAGGTCAGGATGCGCCAAACAGCTCCTGTGCTGTCCTGGTAGCTTGTTTCTCCGGCTTGATTGCTGACCAGGTGAAAGAGGTTGAACTTGCGATTGATTGAATCACTCAGGTGAGGATGGGTAGTGAGCTGAGTATGGATATGTTCGGTGACCTTGCGGAGGTTATCCTGAACCGCCATTGGATCAGGAAAGACCGAGGGATTCAGGCGCTGAAGAATATATTTCCTGCCAGATTGCAGGCTGAGCTGCCAGGTATCATTAACAAGACCGCCTCCCAAGGGCTGGATAATGGCAATTCCATCCTGGGGGAAAAAGAAGCAGACAACCTGTTGATGTTTTGCAATCACGGATTGGGGTACTGTTGATACCGAGTATACTTATCTGCTCTCCCTTTGGCCTTTTCCACCGGATATTTTTCACCATTCAGGAGAATTTTTTTCTGAGCAGCCGCTAACAGGTCAATATCCAGTTGATCTGCCATGCGAACAAGGTAGATGAGAACATCGGCCATCTCCATGGACACAGCTTCATGTTTTTCTGGATCAAGTGTGTTGCTTTGCTGTTGTGTTAACCATTGGAAATGTTCCACCAGCTCCGCAGCTTCCACGATAAGAGCCATGGAAAGGTTTTTGGGATTATGGAATTGATCCCAATTGCGTTGTTCAGCAAATCGGTTGACCGCAGCCGTCAAATCTGCCAGGGAGTTAATGGATAGCTGAGACGAAGATTCAGCAGGAGGATTGGAGGACATATCAAGGCAACGGTAGAGAAAGAGGTATAAAAGGGTGTAGTGTTGTTGTATGTATCGTAGGGGTAAACCTGTGTGTTTACCCTTGCCCTCATAAAAAATAAAGAGCAGACTCAGAAGGTTGCCCCCACAGTTTCAGGGAACCTGGGGGCAGGTCTGTTATTTGTTCATTCGGAGAACCACGTATTTGCTGTACTGACCAGCTCTGATCCGCAGAAGAATTTGGTCGGGATTTCTTTCTTTTTTTACAGCTTTTTTCAGTTCAATCAGGCTATGAACCCGTATCCTGTTTACCTCTTCAATGAGCTGTCCTGCCTGAATGCCCACGCTGTCAGCAGGGCTTCCTGGAGTAACTTGGGTGATAAGAATACCTTGCCCCTCCCTGTAGCCAAACTGATGGGCAAGTTCGGGAGTAAGTTCCTGAAGAGTCAGCCCCATATTGTCCAGCAGCGAGCTGTTCTTTTTCTGTGAACGCATTCTGGTGGCTCGACTGAAGTCAGCTGGTTGTTCAGCAATGATCACCTGGATTTCCTTTTTTCTCCCTTCCCGAATAATTTGCAGGCTGATTTTGCTGCCCGGTGTGGTCATGGCAATGCGGTTACGGAGATCTGTCACATCAACAACCTTATCTCTATTCAGGGCCAGCAGGATGTCGCCGGGCTGGAGACCAGCTTTTTCCGCAGGGGAACCCTTGGTCACCTCGGCAACCAGAATGCCTTCAGCCTTGTGTACGCCAAAGGACTGGGCAAGATCGTCGTTCATATCCTGAATCGCCAGACCCAACCAGCCGCGCGTTACCTTGCCGTTGCTACGAAGTTGCTTTTCCACAGATTTTGCCATGTTGACAGGGATGGCAAAGCCGATACCCATAGATCCACCGCTTCGGGAAAAGATGGCTGTGTTGATGCCCACGACCTTGCCGTAAATATTGAGCAATGGCCCGCCTGAATTCCCTGGATTAATCGCCGCATCTGTCTGGATGAAGTTTTCATAATCATTGATGCCTATCCGGGAACGTCCCTTGGCTGAGACCACGCCCACAGTTACACTCTGGCTCAGTTCAAAGGGGCTGCCAATAGCGATAACCCATTCACCCACTTCCAGCTGGTCCGAATCCCCCAGAGGCAGGGTCGGTAAGTTCTCTCCGTCAATTTTAATCAGAGCAACATCGGATTGAGGGTCTGTTCCTACCACTGAGGCGGTAAATTCCCGTTTATCGGTCAGTCGAACCCGGATGGTGTCTGCGTCATCAACCACATGATTATTGGTCAGCACTAAACCGTCCTTGGAGATAATAAAGCCGGATCCTGCTCCGTGCTGTTTAAATGGGCTTGGTTTTTGACGAAAACGATCAAATTTTTTGCCAAAAAAATGTTCAAAAAAAGGATCGTTGAACATGTCCAGTTGGCCCCGTCCGTTAAAGGCTTTGCTTGTTTTTTCCACACCAATATAGACCACAGCAGGTCCGGCTTTGCGAACAACAGAGCTGAAGGCCTTAGCAGAACGATCCAGCATCGCAATCTCATTTTCAGAGGTTGTTGCTCCGGCTTGCCCTGCAAGCAGAAAAAAACAGACCGCTAAAGCTGTCATGAGGTTTGACAGTGTAAAGATGTGCTTTAGTTCCAGTTTCATAGTATGTGATTACTCCATGATGTTTGATACAAAGGGGAATACATTCAAGGAAGGCGTTTCCCTGTTTACTCTCACTGATGATGGACTTCTATACTGTTATACCTTCGGGAAGAAGCGTCAAGGAAGAATTGAGTAAAGTTGAAGAATTTTTTGAGGGCAGGGTAATGATTGTACGTGACCAATTTGTATGTTTTTTTCGGAATGGAACGGATTTTGCTTTTTATCGGTAATGCCTTGAAGGGGTCATATTATGTTGTTTTTGATCTCTATCAACTAAACTATCTGGTTTTTCTCATAATATTTGTTGGAGGATGAAGTTTTTCTACGTATCTGGAATGCATTGCTTGAAAGGTTATTTCTTCTTTGTTATATTTCGTTCTTCCTGAATTACAAAAATGTAATCTTTTTTGACAAAAGAGAAATGAATGATTATCAGAGCGGATACGGTCTTTATTTTGGCAGCAGCAGGGTTGACTTAGCTGTTTCAAGTTTTGAGTTCTCGTTGTATGTTGGCTCTTGGCATCTGTTGTTGGATGAGCAGGAGCTGAAAAAGGATCCTGATAAAGAATTGAGAGAAAGATATGAGGAAGATAAAAGTTATTATAGATCCTTTTAAGGTACTGGTTGAGGCTGTCCGCTGATGTCCCAGGAATTGCATGCCCAGCAACAGGCCCTGGAAGAACTCTGGCACCAAGGGTTGAGCGGTCACCAACTACTGCTTCGACATACTGCACTGGTTGATGCCTTTATAATTGACCATTTTAACGCTTCACCAGCAGTTCAGCAGGCACACGGTGAAATCGCTCTGGTTGCTTTGGGCGGCTATGGTCGGCAGGAGTTATACCCCTACTCTGACGTAGACTTGCTCTTGCTCCATGATCGCAAGTCAAAAAAAGATATGCAGGCTGTGGCCGAGTCTCTCCTGTATCCACTCTGGGATGCAGGATTTGAGGTCGGACACAGCGTTCGTAACGTGAAAGACGCGATCCGTTTTGCCAAGGAAGACTTTATTTTTGAGGTCTCTTTGCTGGATGCCCGGCAATTGGCCGGATCAGCATCCCTGTACCAGAAGCTGCTTACACGTTATCAGAAAAAGATCCTGTACGGACAGCGACAGAAATTCGTCCGCACTATGGATAAAAGATGCATAGAGCGACGGGGAAAATACGGAACCCATGCCTATCGTCTTGAGCCTCATATTAAAGAGGGGCGAGGCGGCATGCGGGATATCCAGGCCATGCTCTGGACAGCAAAAGCGGTCTTTGGCCTTGCTGGTCTTGATGCTATGGAAGATGCTGGTATGCTGACAAAGGCAGATCGTACCAGTTTTCAGAAGTCCTGGGATATGCTGGCCCGTATCCGCAATCGCCTTCACTATATCAGCCGCCGCCATAACGACCAGATGCATTTTGAATTGCAGGAAGAAATGGCAGCAGCCTTTGGTTATGAGGATCGGATGGGGATGTTGGCAGTTGAGTATTTTATGCGTGAGGTCTATGCGCATCTGCAAACCATTGCTGTGGTGACTGATCTGTTTTTTGAGCAGGTTCACGAGCTGCTGGGACTCAGTGAAAAGGATAAGGGCGAGCAGGAAATTGAGCGAGGAATCTCAATCCGGGCGAAGACCCTGCGCTTAACCGCCTCAGAGTCTGAATTGGCAAATCGCCCTGCCCTGCTTATGCGTCTTTTTTTACAGGCCGTACGAAAGGATTTATCGGTTCATCACAGCACGCATCGGACAGTTACCCGGAATCTGCACTTGGTGGATGACTCTTTTCGTTCTTCTAAGCGGGTTGCCAATGCCTTTCTTGGCTTGTTGACAGCGAAAAACAACCCTGCTCCGGCCCTGGAAACCATGCTGGAAACCGGCTTGCTACCAGCCTATATTCCGGAATTCGCTACTGTGGAATCCCTGGCCCAGCATGATCTTTACCATATTTATACGGTGGATCGTCATCAAATCCAGACCGTGGCTGAACTGTACACCTTGCGCCAGGAAGAAGAAGAGTTGTTTGCCTCTCTCTCAGCACCCCATTTGCTCTATGTGGCAGCCTTGCTCCATGATATTGGCAAGGGGCAGCGCAAAGATCATTCTGTTCTGGGAGCAGATCTCATTGATGAGGTTGGGCAGCGGATGGGATTGGGAGAAAAGGATTGTGATATCATGGCCTTTCTGGTTCGTTATCATCTTTTTTTGCCGGAAAACGCCCTGCGTCGCGATCTTGAGGATCAGGATTTTATCCGTGATACGGCAGAGCTGATCAAAGAGGCTGAACTGTTGACCATGCTCTATCTTTTGTCTGTGGCTGATTCCAAGGCAACAGGGCCTTCGGCCTGGTCAACCTGGAAGGCAACGCTCCTGAATGATTTGTTTCTTAAATTACGCTCCTGTCTGGAAGCTGAATGCACCACCGATATTGATGTTGAACAGGGAAAAGAGCAGGGGCTGGCCTGGTTGCAGGAACAGGTTAATGCATTGGCACAAGCTGATGAGGCTCTGTTGCGGATAGCTGTGGAAGAGCTGCCTACAGATTATCTGATCAGCTTTACCCCGGAACTTGTTATGCATCATCTGCGCCTGCACCGGGATCAGGCAGCTGTCCTGCAACAAAAGGTTTTGCTCTTTCCCGAGAAAAAGCAAGGCTCCTGGTCTTTGCTCATGCTCTGCCAGGATAGGCAGGGCCTGCTGGCAAAACTCTGTGGGGTACTGGCCCTGCATAACCTGTCTGTGCTGGCTGCCCGGATTTTTACCTGGCCTGATGGAACAGTGGTAGACTTGCTGGATTTGGCTCCAGAGGTAAGCCTTACTTTTGATGAGCAGGATTGGAATGCTTTAGAGTATGATTTGAATCAGGCAGTTAATTATCGTCTTGATGTGGGCCGAAACCTTTATAGTAAACTGGAATCCTCCCTGTACGGACAAAGACGTCAGGTGCAGCAGCTGGCCAATAAGGTGGTTATTGATAATGAGACCTCAGCCCGTCACACGGTTATTGAAGTCTATGGTGATGACCAACCTGGAACCCTGTATCAGCTGACCCAGACCCTGTCTGATTTTCATTTGAATATCCATCGAGCCAGAATAGCCACTGAAGTGGAGCAACTTATTGATATTTTTTATGTGACTACGGAAAACCAGGAGAAAGTCCTTGATAAAGAACTCCTTGCCAGGGTAAAAGATGCCCTGCTCCATATCGTCAGCAATGGAGAAGAGGATCCCTCATAACGTGTAATCATCCGGCCTGCCGGATTATTTTAATAATAACGTAATAACCCCCTCCCTCCCTCTCTGGGAGGGACAACAAAACATGAAAGTTGATTGGGTGATTCCAAGGAGTCACCGAGTACTTTCATATAAACACCTAATGCAATAAGGAGATCAAAATGGGCTGCAACTGCAATAAAACAACTCGTGAAGAGATCATGAAAATCATTGAGGAGCAGAATGTACATTTCTTCCGGCTCCAGTTTGTCGATATTCTTGGGAATATGAAGAATATTGCCATCCCGTTGAGCCAGATCGAAAAAGCTCTGGACGGTCAGATGATGTTCGACGGCTCTTCAATTGATGGTTTTGTTCGCATCAACGAGTCTGATATGTACCTGAAGCCGGATTTCAA
>JAABTP010000167.1 GCA_011389815.1 Desulfobulbaceae bacterium
CTGATCATAGATGGACATTAAAAGAACTGTTTACAACTGTCGTTGTCGGCGAACAACACTCAGGAGGGTGACCATCTGCTTTTTTGTTTGATAATATCGTAGTAGAGCAGAATGCGTTTGATGTAGCGAACCGGCTCTGTTCCTCTGGCATAACCATACCTTGTCTCCTTATAATATCGTTTTAAACGGAGCAAGGGCAGAGCTTTTTCCATTGCAGCCCATTGATGCTGATTCCAGCCTTGCTGCTGGCAAATTTTCTGGGCATCACGCACATGACCATACCCAATATTATAACTGGCTAAGGCAAAGAGCAGCCGGTCATATGGGTCAGGAATATCAGTAAAACGACCATAAAGTTTGGCAAGATATCCCACACCGGCCCGGATACTCTGCGTCGGGTTCAACCGATTTTTCATCCCCATTTCCCGGGCTGTGGTCATGGTTATCTGCATAAGCCCGCGTACACCGGTATGGCTCTTTGCCTTTGGGTTAAAATGAGACTCTTGATACATCATGGCCGCAATCAGACGCCAATCAAAGCCATATTTTTTTGCTTCCCTGCGGATACTGTTTTTGTACTTGGGAAGACGGGTTTTCAGACGCTTATGAAATTTTTTCAGATCCACGTAGTCAAAGATGCTCACATCTCGGTAATACCGCTCATAGATCTTGGCAAAGACACCGTTCTCTTCGATTGACTCAAAAAAGGCATTGATCTCGTCAAGGAGCCTGGTTTCTCCCTTCCGTACAGCCCACGCAATTGTTTGCGGCTCCTCAATGGGAAAAGCAATGCGTATGTCAGGATAATACCGCTGATTTAACAGGGCAATATTCGAGTCAGCCACAGTCACTTCAATTGTCTGCTCTGCAACCTGACGAATCAACTCCTCTGTTGGTACTGTATTATCCAAGTCTGTTTGTAATGAATAACCGTCTTCCTGAAGTTCACGAATTCTTTCTGTATAAGAGGTTCCTGCCCGGAGATGAATAACCTTTTTCTCCAGATCAGCCAGCTCATGTATTGTATTATTCTCTTTATGGATAATAACCTGCTGTTGTACATCCAGATGTCCGTTGGAAAAATCAGCGAGATCTTCCCGCAACGGCGTGACAGTCAGGCCGGCAGCAATAAGATGGGCATCACCTGCATCAAGCCGTTGAAATAGAGTATCCCAGTCCGGGGTCACGACTTCCAGTTCAACACCGAGATAATCGGCAAAAGCCTGTGCCAGATCATATTCAAAGCCCATGTACTCTTCTCTATAACGATAGTACACATGGGCACTGTTCGTCATAATGACACGGAGTTTCCCCTGTTCCTGAATCTCCCGCATGACCCCTGTTGATTGCCAGGAACCTGGGAAAACAAGCCACAGAAGCGTACCGCAAACCGCTATAGAGACGATAATCAGGAATAATAGATGGAACGTTTTCTTCCTCATTGTACATTAATCATTGGCATGATTTGTTTTCTCTTCACCCTCCGTTAAAACGGTGGGCTATGTTCGTGGTGTCCCTTCAATTCATTGTAAGCACTTTGACTGTCAGTTACAATATGCAAATCAATGTGTCGTCGGCCTTGCATTTACGCTTTCCTTTCTTTGCATTATGGTGCGTAGAGCTGCCTTGATGGATACCATGAAAGAGTGGTAGCCTGCAACCGGAAAGAGTGAAGAGAAAAGGGCGAACACAGGGATTCGCCCCTACGGAACCCCGGCCACCCTGCCAGCATGACGGATATCAATGTGGTATGATGGGTGCGATAGGTGAAAGATCGCAGATCTCCAGCATGTAGCGGCCATAGGAAAGCAGGCTTGCCACGAACAGCTCATACGACGTGTTATCAATGAAATTCACTGTCACGTCCGCATCCAGGCCGGTCAGCACCATGTCCGTCCCTGTGGGAGGAATAATCACCTCCGGGCCGAGCTGCCCATCAAGGGGGCCGACCGCAAGGGAAATCTGTTCATCTGGCCGATAGACCGCCTCAAATCTGCACATCACCTGTTCCCCGGAATAATTGCTCACCACCAGCGGGCCGTCTGTATTATCTCCCGTAACAAACAACTTGGGCTGTTCTAGAGTGACAACATTGGTAGACCGCAGATGCCTGGAATACTCGCCAATACGCACCTGCCCATTCTTTGTGTAGCGTGACCGCACCGCAATGGTCTTCTCCACATTGGGAGGGACTGCGGCTGCCTCGCCGAAATCAGGGGTGATGATAATCTTTGAGGGGGTGTTGAGGCTGATCTTTGCCTGCTGCACAACATTGTCCTCGGCATCGGTCAGGAAAACGCCCTGGGTCGGGTCTGCGGCATCAAAACCGATATTGGAGCCGTCCAGACGGAAGCCGTAATCCGGGCGAATCCAGTCGGCAATGTTGCTGTTTGTGTCATAAGCCGCACCGATATCAGGAGTCTTTTCCGAATACGGCAGACGCTCATATTCTGCCTGCTGCGCTACTTGCTGTTTCAGCACAACAGAAGGCTTTGCCTTGACATCAACAGGGTTGGGCGGCAGATCGTCAGTGGGCTGATCCAGGCGAACAGGCAGGGTGGTGACAAATGACATGAACCCGGCAAGATTGATGGTGTTGCCACGGGCAAGCTGGCGGATCACCTCATCACGGAATGCCTCAAGCACCGCTCTGGCCGTGTCAGCCGGGATGGTGGGGTTATGCAGGTTGATCTGCTCTGCCAGGGCATCATAGTCCAGGGTCTCCAGCGCAATGGGGCGTGCAGTGTAGGAAGGCGGATTGGTCAGATAGTAGGGGATGACTTTGTATGGGATCGGCATGACGTGCTCCTTGTGTTGAAGGTATAGATTTATACCGCGTACCGGCACCTTACCGGTAGCATTATTTTTTAGGATAAAACTTTCAGGCAGATACCGCAAGCAGTAAGATGGGAAGATGAAATGCATGGTTGGATGATGATCCTCACGCCCGTCAGCGTTCGACCCCGACGCCCGTCAGCGTTTGACCCCGACGCTCGTCAGCGTTTGATCCTGACGTTCGTCAGCGTTTGATCCTGACGTTCGTCAGCGTTTGATCCTGACGTTCGTCAGATATTTTACCAATGCGTGGGTTCGCAGGAAAGGGAGAGTGTAGGGGCAGTTCCCCGTGCCTGCCCGTGATGATATAGGGTAGACACAGGGGTCTACCCCTACGGTGCCGGGGTGGTATAGGGTAGACACAGGGAATCTACCCCTACGGTGCCGGGTAATTGCGAACAAGGCCCTTTCCCTTTAATTCGTTGTAACCACCTTGATGGTCAGTTACAATATACGAACTCAAGTGAAGCGCACTGATCTGTATCTGCACAATATACTGCGGACAAACCCAAGAACAAGGAACACCCATGAACACAATACGACTGGCCCTGATCGCTGGAGGCACATCGGGCGAACGCGAGGTCTCCCTGAAAGGAGCTGCTGGAGTAGAACAGGCCCTGAGCAAAGACAAATATGAGGTAATACGCTATGACCCAGCCACTGATCTGGCCCGGTTAGCTGCTGATGCACAGCAGATTGATGCGGCCTTTATCCTGCTGCACGGCATTCATGGCGAAGACGGCACGGTTCAGGGCATGCTGGAGTTGCTGGGGATTCCCTACCAGGGTTCAGGCGTGTTGGGCAGTGCCCTGGCAATGGATAAGAACCTGGCCAAGACCATGTACCGCTTGCATGGCCTGCCTGTTGCGACCTGGGAGATGGCAGACAAAGAACACATCACCGACCCAGCCCCGCTGCTGACTCAACTCAACCTGCCTGTGGTGGTTAAGCCCATCCGACAGGGTTCATCTCTGGGCATGTCTGTGGTTCGGGAGGCAGACCAGCTCGGCCCGGCCCTTGCTACGGCCTTTGAGCATGATAATCAGGTCATGGTGGAGGAGTTTATTCAGGGACGGGAGATCACAGTGGGGGTGCTCGGCAATGATGAACTCATGCCCCTGCCCCTGGTGGAGGTCATCCCGGATGCAAAGTATGATTTCTTTGATTACGAGGCCAAGTACCAGCCCGGTGCCAGCTGCGAGGTCTGCCCGGCAGAGGTGGAGGACAGCATTTGCGCTAAGGCCCAGGAGTATGGGCTTACCGCCCACAAGGCTTTGCAGCTGCACGGCTACAGCCGCACCGATATGATTGTCCGGGACGATGAGATCTTCCTCCTGGAAACCAACACCATCCCTGGCATGACCCCGACCAGTCTCCTGCCCCAGGCTGCTGCCCAGGCCGGGCTTGACTTCCCGGCCCTGCTGGATCGGTTGATTGCTTTGGCTATGGAGTAATCTCCCACGCAGGAAGCGGCAGGAGTTGTGAAACGTTATGAGGAGTTCTGTGAAGAATAGGCTGAATGCATGGACGGGCCATCGTTGTACACGGTCACCACCTCGGCCTTACGGAGAACCTGCTTGCGTTCGGTATTGATATACCCTTTTCTTTCCTGAGCAATGATCTCTTCGTTTTCCCGGGCAGGATCATGTTGGGTGGCAATGACCTTGCATTGCTCCATTGTGGCCTTGTTGTCTGGGAACTCCAAAGGCTCAACATGGCAGGATCGGAGTAGACGCAGAAGCTTTCGCTGCACAGCACGGGTACTCTTGACAAAGCGTTGCCCGGTCTTGCCCAGGGATTCCTCTTTGTCCTGAATATTCTTTTCCAGGTTATCAAAGGCATCCAGAACCTCAAACAAGCCAAGTAACAGCTTCTGTTCTCCTTGTTCAGCAGCCTGCTTCTGCTCCTTGTTGATCTGCTTCAGCTCTGCAATCTCCCGCTGGAATCCGATCAACTTTTCCCGCAAGAGCACATCCGGTGCTGCCTTTCCTCCCTTGTCTGCTCCCTTGTCCGGCATGGTCATACCTGTTTATCAGAAAGATCCCCGTCTGCCCAGGAAGCTCTTCCCTGTTCTGCATCCTGTAACAACGGCTCAACATCGACCGTATAAATGAAGTCAAGGAGTCTGCGGGTGGCAGGATGCATCAGCTGTTTCCTTGCCTCTGCAATATCATGGGCAGAGCATGTATTTTCACGCAGGGCTACAGCCGAGGCCTGCACTATCTCCTGTGCTGTGGCCTCTGGGCTGACATTCAACAATCTATAGGGATTATGGGAATTCATGGGGCCTCCAGTCGTTCTTCCAATTCATCCGCAAGCAGGGTAATCTTCTTGATCATCCTGTGCTCAGGATCAACCTGTAAAGCACCTTCCAGCAGCTGACTGACCATAAAAAACGCTGACTCAATATCAGGATAGTCTCCTGCCTCAACCTGCTCAATGACCTGGGCAGCAAAGACAAAAAACTGGTCCACCACACCTTGGTAGGAACTCTTTTTCGCTATTCGGGATGCCTTGCTCAACTTGCCAGCACTCATGGTCTGGTGCAGGGAGAAAATCTCTGCATCCATCCGGGCATCATCAAGGGTCATACGGGCAAATGTGTCATCCGGGTTCAGGCTGACTGCTTGCTCCATCATATGCTGGAGTGCCGTACCATCAATGTTCCTTGTATTATGCAGGAGAACCGCCTGATGCGTCAACAGTGAACAGAGTGCTTTTTTGACGGCCTTGGTTGGAGAATGCTCATGCAGGTCTGTTAACACATGAACACAGACTGTTAATTCATCCGGATTCAGATACCTGTCTTCCTGGTCAAGGGCAGCAAGCAACTCCTGCTCCAGTCTGGCAGAATGGGGAGGCAGGGGCAGGAGACCTGTGAGCACCTTTTCTGCTTCCTTGTAGCGTCCCTGATCCAGGGCATATATCCCGCAGGCAATCTTCAGGCGGGCCAAGCCGTAAAGGAAAAAGGGTTCTGCCTTCTTGTACTTGCTCTTCTTATGGAAAACATCTTGTTTCAGCGATGCAAATGCATTGTCTGCCGCCTCTCCCTGGTGGGCCAACTCACGAG
The DNA here is from genome assembly GCA_011389815.1 of Desulfobulbaceae bacterium. Lineage (GTDB taxonomy): Bacteria > Desulfobacterota > Desulfobulbia > Desulfobulbales > Desulfobulbaceae > Electrothrix. The sequence continues at coordinate 5,906 of JAABTP010000167.1, forward strand.
CCAATAACAGGGCCGGGCCAACCGAGGAATACCAGGCACCAGCAGCAAGGTACTCTTCATCTTCCTGCTCTGTAACGATTCCCCTCCCTCTTTGCACCAGATGAAAAATTTTCTCAGCAATACCAGCCTGCCAGGCCAAGGCCGGGGTATAGAACGGCAGTTCCTCGGGCTCTTTCTTTTTCTCGTTGTTTGCTTTGGCAACAACCTTGAGCACAGCATAGTCCTCTTCCCAATGACGGATAAATAATGCCCCCTGTTCCAGCTGTTGGTCAGCATATTTCCGCACCATGGTTTCACCAATCTCAAGGAGCTCAAGGCGATACTGCTCTCTGTCCCCTGGTGTTTCCGGCTTATTGGCCAAAGAATGAAAAAGGGAAGGATGAAAAAGAAAGGAAAGCCAGCAATCAATGAAATGATGCACAGCAGCAGGTTCGGTCTGCCTGCCCTCTTGGTTAAGTACCAGATAGGCGGCCTTGGCATGCAGTTCCAGTACAACAGGGTGGAGGAAATCCGGTCCCAGATTCACTTCCCGCATTTCCCGGACCTGCCCTGCCTGCCAAAGCTCCACCAGCAATTGGGCTCGTTCAGAGCCAGTCGCTCTCAACGGATCAGCTGGCGGATCAGCTCTTTCCTTCTTATGCAAAGCGGATAATGTGTTATCTTGAGTTGTTCCGACCATTCTTCGAGCCTTTTTCTTTCTTCTCAACGCTCAGGTTCCAATTTAAGGGTGTTGAAAAGAATATCTCAACGCCACACAAAAACAGTTGCTTAGATAATAAAAAGCCTGTATAATGAG
>JAABTP010000168.1 GCA_011389815.1 Desulfobulbaceae bacterium
TCGGCGCCAGGGGCTGGATGTGCCTCCTCTGCCTCTTGCTGCGTAAAAAAAATGAGAGGGGTCTGAACGGTTACCCCGTAACGCTTCCTTGCTTACTCTACTGAGAACCGCATAATACAGCGAGACAATTCCGCAAAGCAGGCAGGTACCTCGAAGAAGATAACCGAGAGACGTATAGTCGGTATTGAAAACAAAGCTACGATGACTCGGCTGCAAACCGAAGTATATGGTCAACACACCCAAGGCAATGCCGACCAATGCAATGATAACGGAACGAATGTAGAACTGAGACGGGAGCTTCAATCATTCCTCTTCAGTAGCTTTGCTGCTGACCCCGGTAGCATACCAATCAACCTTTCTGGTGATATACATAACTGTGCTCAGTACCGCAAACAAGCCCAAGGCTCCCATGAGCAGAGCATAATCTTCCAATTGCAACACAATATACAAGTAGGCATAGAGGATGAACAAAACAGTAAATATTGTCAGGGTGAAGTATTTGTTCCGCAGAATTCCCTGGGAGTATCCTGTGATCAGGCAGGTAATGGCTCCTGCTGAGATAAGATAAGCAGCATCAAAATTGAGATGCTCGGAAATGGAGAGCAGCAGTACATAAAACAGGGTGACGGCAAGCCCGATGAGCAGGTACTGAATCGGATGAACCCGCTTTCTATTGATTATTTCGGTAAAGAAAAAGGCTGCAAAGGTGAAAACGATGAACATGAGCGCGTACTTGGAAATCCTGATGGACTTCTGGTAAATATCAGCAGTGATCAAAAGCTTGAGTCCAAAGGATGCCTCATTGACCTTGTACTGATTGTCCTGCCAAACCTGAGGGAAATTCCGATTCAGATGCAAGACCTTCCAGGACGCAGAAAAGCCCTTCTCATCCACTGTTCTCTTGACAGGGAGAAAGGCCCCGTTAAAGCTTGGCGAGGGCCAGTCAGAACGCAGTGCAACTACGGTCTCTTCCGCCACAGGGATAAAACGAATCTCCTCGCTGCCGTTCAGGTGCAATTGCAAGGAAAAAGTGGCTGATCCAGCTTCCGGGGACAGGGGAACACGAGTTTTCACTCCTGCTGAGGCAATATCTGTTGTCTGCAAACCAGGGGTAACATCATAGGTAGCCTCGTTCCACGTCACGGCAATCTGCTCCTGAATGCCCCGCATATCCGAGATACCGATGGAGAAAAGAGCCTTGTCCCAAAGAATATCCTCTGGTGAAATGGTCAGTTGCTCCATCCTCGGAACTGTAAACCTGCCAGAAACCTTGAGGCGACTGGTATACAGTACAGCCTCGTACAGGCTTCTGTAGCGGATATGCGGTGTTAACTCTCCTGTAATGTTCAGTTGCTCAGGAAGGAAATGAAAATACCGTATACGAGATTTCTGTTCTTTATTCTTATCTGTGTAATACTCCTTAAAGGGAACAGTAAAAAAGGGGCCGGTAATGGTCTGGCTCCAACCCCATTTACCATTAATCTCCTGCACAACCGAATCACGTCGGGATTCCCGCTCGTGCATCAAAGAAGAAATCATGGAAGAAGGAATTTGTAACACCAGCACCAGGAAAGCAATAGCGATGATTTTCAGGGTTGCTGAAGTACGAATAAAGGTTCTGGTCTTACCCACGGTTTCCTGCACGTCCATGACATCTCCTCCTGTGGTTTATTCCTGCTCAAAATTCCGTTTCCCTCGTTGCTGCTTCAGTTGCCCCCGTTTCTTTTTACTCTGCAAACGACGCTGCTTGGCATTGTGCGAGGGCCTGGTCTTTTTTCGTGTTTTCTGAATATGCAAGGCATCCCGTAATAAAGCAATAAAGCGTTGGATCACCTCTTCCTGATTGCCTCGCTGGCTACGCTGTCGGTCCCCGTCCAGGCGTAAGATTCCCTGCTTATTGAGACGATTACCGAGTCGCTGCTTGAGCAGGGTTTTCTGTTCCTCTGTCAGGCTTGGTGATGCCTCAAGATCAAAGGTAAGCGAGACCTTGGTATTAACCTTATTGACATGCTGGCCCCCTTTACCGCTGCTGCGTGAGTACGTGAAAAACAACTCTGCTGCAGGAATGGTGCAGGATGAGGTTATACGATAATGATCTTGCTTATCCATATTCTTTCTCTGCCGTTCTCTTTATTTGGGCAGAACAATTCGCTGGTCCCGTTCCAGTTTTTTATTCGGCATATAAAGCAGAACCATCTTGCCGATGAGCTGGACCAGGGCAGCACCGCTGTCTTTCGCCAACTGCTCTGCTGCCTCTTTCTTGGGCACTTCACAGTTCTGGCCCAGTTTTACCTTGATCAACTCACGGGTCCGCAGGGCATCAAGCATTGATTGCACCACATTCTCAGAAATGCCTTCTTTACCCACATACACGGTGGGATCGACATGGTGTCCTAAGCCGCGTAGGTATTTATTCTGTTTACTGTTGAGGGTGATCTGCGGTTTCTTTTTTTTTGTACTCATATATCTTATTCCTCTACTCAGGGTGTTACCTTGGTATGTTTTTTGCGACTTTTTTATAAATTACAAACATATCCTGCTGAAACAGCTTTATCCTGAAAATGGACCATCACCGGCATCCTGAAAAGCTTTTTCCAATAAATCTGTCACTTCCAACTCACAGGACCAGTGCTGAAGATATTCTCTATCTATCCTGTTTCCCTGAACTTTAAGTACACCAATAATATCTTTCCATTGCTGTTCGGAAATCTCCCCTCCTGAACGGAACCAGACCAACTTATTCAGCACAATATCCTCCGGTGAAACGAGATAAAATGTAACTGTTCCGGCTTGTTCATCTAAGGTATCTCTTTTGGTTCGTTTAAATGCTTCTCTTTCGTAAAGTGAATTTTTGCCAATGAATATGTCAATTTTCACCATAGTTTCGAGATGAATAAGATTGAATGATGAACGCTGTTCAATCGCATCAAAAATCATTTTTTCATCAATATAGTAAAAGGGTTCAAGCAGTTCAACAAGAGGACGAACATGTCGGGGTTGCAGATTCGAAATCATGTCAACATCCATTGTCGCACGAGGGATTCCATACGCAGAGCTGGCAACAGAACCTCCGATGTAATAAGGAACTCCAAGCCGCTCGAATGCTCCGGCAACAGGTTCAGTCGCCACGAGTATATCACTTTTTTTCACAATGAGTTACCCTTCATATATTCACGAAGACGTTCTGCCAGCTCCGGCCCGTAATAATAATATATACATTTTAAATTCACTTCTCTTTCATCCAGATCAGGATTGGCTCTCATGATGGCCCGCCGTGAAAGCTGCATTGCAGTTGCCGACAATGAACGCACTCTTGAAATTCTTTGTGCTGTCGTGGCATTCCTGAGCAGTGACACCAGCACCTTTTCCGCTTCAGGACGGGTATCGCGGGATTGTGTTCTCATTTCGTTTTTCCTTTGCTCAAGGTGTTACCTTGGGATGATTCTGTTGATCGCTTTCCTGGTGCCCAAGCTCTGCTTGGGTATTTAAAGTCAGAAGCTCCGGCTTCGGAAATGAAGGAAAGCTTTTCCGTAGAAACAGTTTCCAAGCCGGAGCTTGGAAACCAGCTTGCTGCCCACGGCTTCAACATCGGGTACGAAAACCGCATGGTATATTTACACCTCCTGCGCCCTCCATTTCACGATCCTCACCAACCGGCTCTGTTCTTCGCTCAATCCCAGAACCTTTTCCAGGATCTCACGCGGGCTGGTTCCGGCTGCTGCGTGGGGGTGAAGCAAGTCCAACAAAAGCAGCCTTGCATCTTCCGAGTCCGGGTCCAATCGTTTAACCAAGGGCCGGAGATCAAGCTCGCGCTTCTTCTGCTTGCGTATTCGCTCAATAACAAATTGATCGGCGGCCAGAAAGTCTTTGCCGTGACCGGCAAGCTGTTCCAGATCAACCGAGTCCGGCAGGGTGCATTGATAACTGATAATCTGATCTATCGGGGGCTTTTTTTGAATTGCCGTCATTTCCTGCACAGCAAGAAAATCCGGCAGACTGATATTCAGCAACTCCGCTGCTTCCTGAAGATTCTTGATGGGCGAGGACAGGTCTATATCAAAATACTCGATATGGCTTTCCACGCCGACCGGCAGGGCCGGACTGAACGAGACTTTGGGTGATGGATTAAAGCCTTGGGAAAAGAGAATGGGTAAGCGTGTCCGGTGCAAACCACGGAAGACCAATTGCAGGACCTCTAAATGCCCCAGAAAGCGTCCGTCGCCTACGCGAGAATAATGGACCCGATAACGGAATATCGGCTGCTGTCCCTGCTCGGTACGTTTCCAAGTGCCTTTTGGGGTCTCAGCCTGCTGTTCACCAGTCTGATCTGCCTCATCATTCTTCTGGATGAGCGGCTTGATGTTCTTGAAATCACAAAGCCCGCATTGCTGACAGCCCTTGTTCCGGCAATCCGGGGTATAGACCTGATCCAAAGCCTTCTGATATTCTTCCTTAAGAAAAGCACGATCAACCCCGCAATGGAGATGATCCCAAGGCAGCACCTCATCCTGATCTTTGGGGCGCAAATACGCCTCAAGATCCAGCCCGAGCTGCTCTGCCGCCTCCTGCCAACGCTCCAGCAGGAAATGATCTGACCAACCATCCAGTCGCGCCCCGGCCTGCCAAGCCGCCTCGATTAACGGAGCCAGCCTCCTATCACCCCGAGAAAACAGCCCCTCCAGAAAAGATTGATAGGGTTCATGCCATTTCAGACGAAAACCCTTACGGGGCAGCTTCCGTTTCAGGAAATCAATCCGCTCCTTGGTCTCGGCAATGGAAAGCTGACCGTGCCATTGAAACGGGGTATGGGGTTTGGGGACAAAGGTGGACACGGAAACATTGATCTGGGTTCTGCCGCCCTTGGCCTCTTTTTTTGCCCGCACAGCCAGATCAATAATCGCCTCCAAATCTTCCTGGGTCTCGGTGGGCAGGCCGATCATAAAGTAGAACTTGATTACGTTCCAGCCTGCTGCAAAGGCATCCCGGCAGCCGGTCAGCAGATCTTCCTCAGTGATGCCCTTATTAATGACCTCGCGCAAACGATCCGTGCCCGCTTCCGGCGCGACGGTGAAGCCGCTCTTGCGCACCCTTTTGATCTGCTCAATCACCTCCGGGGTCAGGGTTCCCACCCGCATGGACGGCAGGGCCACCGAGACATGCTCTTCAGCAAAATGATCCATCAGCTCAAGAAGCAGTCCGGGCAGATCGGAATAATCCCCGGTGGACAGGGACAGGAGGGCCAGCTCATCAAAACCGGAATTATGCACGCCCTCCTCTGCCAGCTTCATGATCTGCTCTCTGCTGCGCTCCCGCACAGGTCGGTAGATCATCCCGGCCTGACAGAAGCGACAGCTCCGGGTACAGCCACGAGCGATCTCCACCCCGAGGCGATCATGAACCGGCTTGACCAGCGGCACCAGCGGACGGGTCAGAAGTTCCACCGGCGGCAGTTCGGCAACAATGCGGCGGGTGACAGCGGGGTAATCCTTTTTGAGCGGTTCGATAGCGGTTAGCCGCCCGTCGCTGTAACGGGGTTTGAACAGGGAGGGTACATAGACACCCTGAATATCTGCGCAACATTGCAGGGTCTCGGCGCGGGAAAAACCTTGCTCGCGGGAAGCACGCAAAGCCCAAATAAGCTCCGGCACCGCTTCCTCGCCGTCTCCCAGCACGATCAGGTCAAAGAAATCCGCTACCGGCTCCGGGTTCATGGCGCAGGCCCCGCCGCCGATGATCAACGGGAAGTCCTCGCCCCGCTCCTCGGAGCGAAAAGGAATCCCGGCCAAGTCGAGCACGGTCAGGATGTTGGTATAACAAAGCTCATAAGGCAGGGTGAAACCGATCACATCAAACTCGGCCAGCGGTCGCCGTGATTCCAGGGAAAACAGGGGGAGCTTGTGCTGACGCAGCTGCGCCTCCATATCCACATCCGGGGTATAACAGCGTTCTGCGGCCAAGCCGGGTTGCCTATTGATAATATGATAGAGGATTTGCAGCCCCTGGTGGGACATGCCGATCTCATAGAGATCTGGAAAGACCAAGGCAAAGGAAAGATCAATCTGGCTGTAATCTGGACGCACGGCGTTCAGTTCGCCGCCTATATATCGTCCCGGCTTTTGCACCAGGGGCAGAATGCTATCAAGAGGTACTTTTGTTGTCATGAACTCTTTGGGTAAAATAACGGATTGTCTTACGCTCATGTTAATAAACGAAAGCGGGAGGTGTACCTCTTGTTACGAGGCATTGCAAGAAAAATTATGTAGCTGCATTACCCTTTTTTTTCTTTAAAATTGCTTAACCTTAACTAATGTATCACCTCATTGATACTGTCGGCGGTCAAAACCCGATCCAGCCATTCAAGCAAGGTGTCGCTGTCCGCTTTTTCTATCTTGATGCGGATACTTTCGGGCAGCTCGCCGAATTTACGTTGTAGCAGTCTGGCCAGCACCAAGGCTTCACCCTCCTTTCTGCCTTTCTGCATACCTTCCTGTATACCTTTCTGCATGCCTTCCCGCATACCTTTCTGCGTATATCTCTCCACAAAACCTTTCATTGTTTTCTCCTCATCCGG
>JAABTP010000169.1 GCA_011389815.1 Desulfobulbaceae bacterium
AGAGAGCCTCCAACCTGAGGGCTGTCGGGTTATTGCGCCTTATGTCCATTTTACAGAAAGGCTGTCAGGGGCCTGTGAAATCTTATTGTAACTAACTAATTTTGCGAAATGAAGGGAAAAAGTAGAATAATAGCAGGAGTGTTTTTAGGATGTTCTCTGGTTGCTTGTGGCCCGGATCTTCCATTTACAGCAGAGTACAGCTCGCCAAATCAAGTTGTTATCCAGTATCAGGGCAAAAAGTATATCTTGGAACGCTATGGTATTCCAGCTTCTGTACCGTTCAGTTACCGGTTTGAAAAAGATGGTGATCTTGATTTGACTATTAACGGCAAATTATATGAGGTTGACAGTCCTTATGATCGGGATAAGAAAAAAATAAAGAAAAAGGTCAACAAGACCGTGAAAAAGAAATCAGCCACTAAAAGAAACGATAAGCAAACGCGATGAAAAATCGACTGAAGCGGCTCTATCTTTTTCTTCAGCGTGAGAAACTGCTGTATCTCTTTGTTGTTATCTTGGTGATCATTCTGATAAGCAGTGTTTTAATCGCCTGGTTTGAACCTGAGGTTTCTTTTACCAGTGGAGTATGGTGGAGTATAGTTACCCTCACCACTGTGGGGTACGGTGATATTTCTCCGGCAACCCCGGCAGGACGAGTGCTGGCAGTCCTTGTAATGCTTTTTGGTATAGGGTTGCTCGGAATGCTCAGCGCTGGGCTTGCCACGATGTTAATCAGCAGGAAAATGAAGGAGAATAAAGGGATGTGCCCTTCCAAAGTTAAAGATCATATTATCATCTGCGAGTGGAATCACCGGGCAAAGGCAATCCTGAAGGAATTGCGGGCTGATACTCAAACCCAAGAAACACCCATTGTCCTGGTTGCTGATATTGAAGAAATACCGGTTGATGATCCTGACCTGCTTTTTATTCGTGGAGTGGTTTGTGAGGAAACCCTGGAAAAGGCCAATCTCAAAAAAGCACGGACCATCATCGTGCTGGGTGATGATGAAGCAGAGTCTACAGCCCGTGATGCCAAAGTGGTGCTTACCACCCTCACTATTGAAAGTATGAATCCGGATGTCTACTCTGTGGTTGAGCTGGTGGATAAACGGCATGAGCCCCATTGTATTCGTGCCAATGCCGATGAAATTATCATTGGCAGTGAATTAAGCAGCCATTTGATAGCCAGTGCTGCCTCAGATCACGGGATTAGTAGGATTGTTACGGAATTATTGAGTAATCGTTATGGTAATGAACTCTATTCCATGCCTGTTCCTGCAGAAATGGTGGAGCAAAACTTTTTGGATATCTTTGTCCGCATGAAGGAAGAACAGAATGTCACGGTGTTTGGCATCCAAAAGGCCAGGGGAGGGGCCTTTCTGCCAAATCCTGACCCTGATTATTTGGTGGCAGCGACAGATCTGCTCCTGGTTATTTCCAAAGATAGAGTGAAAACGAACCATCATTGCCTGTAGTTCCATGTGACTTCTATAAACCTGCACTCGTTTTTTTGTTGCTGTTTCAGCGGGTCGGGATAGATAGATAGAGGTATTATGAGAGAGCTTCTGCTGCTTGACCTTGCCGAGTTTCGTTGCGGTGTCTGGAAAGAGGATATTCTTTCTCATGACGAGCAGAACATCCACTGGCTGACCAGCAAGGACGGGGCTGTGACTGCTATCGCCATGATGGGTGCCCATCCGGTCAGTCTGGCAGACCTCTCTTATTGTCTTGGGCTTACTCCTGCCCGCAGAGCCAGAAGATGTCCTGTGTTGGTTCCAGCTGGCCATGATCTTTCGGTTAGTTTTGTTGTGGAACAGGAAGTGGGTGAGGTGGAGGTTCATTCTTCAGAAATCCTTCCCCTGCCTGCGTATCTGCAAACGCCTTTCATTAGCAGCTGTGTTGAGCTTGAAGGAAAACTTCTTCCGCTGATTAATATCCTGACCGTCCAACACCAGGTTGCTGCTGCCGATTATTCCCCCCCAGTTCCACCCTTGCATCATTCTTTTCAGCAAGATGTCCTTCAAGAAAAAAATCAAGAAAAAAAAGCACCCTCGCTTGATACCCTCAGGGTATTTACCTGCAAAAGAAAATCCTTTCTTGCCTCAGCAGAGTATTTTTCTCCAGATAAGGCCAGTTCTCCTGGACCATTAACTACGCTTCCCCTTGTCCCGGACTTTGTACAGGGAGTAAGCCTGTATCGTCATCAGGTTCTTATTATTCTTGATCTCAGGAGATATTTGCAACTCCCGCCAGAGCAAGGAGATGAAGAGGGAAAATGGCTTATCGGTACGGTTGAAGGGCAGGGGTTTGCCTTTGTTGTTGACGATGACCAGGGAGGAGTATCTGCTGATGCTGGTTCCTTTGCCTTACTCCCTGTATTGATCCGATCTGCCTGGCGGCAACACGCATTTCTTTATGAACGAAAGATTATTTCTGTACTTGATTTCAGAGAACTCCTGGCGTTTTCACCAGATGAAATTTATTCGCAGACAGCATCTCCTCACGTTCTGCGTGTGGATACAGATAAAGGTCTTGAAGCAGCCTTTAGGAAGCAACAATTTGAAATACTGGAATTTTCCCTTTGCAATATGACCCATGCTCTGCCTGATGCTGAGGTTAGAGATACTCTCCCTTTCACCCATTGTCAGCGTCTTGCAGGAACCAGAGGACTTGTTCTGGGCATGACCCTGTACAAAGACGAATTGCTGCCAGTGCTTGATCCGGCCCGATGTTTTGGCCGGGATTCCCAGCCCACCTCAGGTTGGCAACTTTTACTGGTCTGTAACGGTGTGCTGCGGGCCTTGGTCCTGGTTGAAAAGATTCTTGGTACACGGATGCTGAGTGTGGGAGAGCAGCGCATGCTCCCCTTTGCTGTTCCCCAGTCTTCTGTTTATGGCTGTTATCCTGTGGACGGGCAGGTGGGTCTTATTCTGAATATGTTGGCCTTGACGGTTTATTTTAATTTCAATGATGAACAGGCGAGTGAGCTGTTCTTTTTTTCCGATGAATTATTACCTGTTCAATCTGATGAGCAGAGTGTAGAAGATCCTGCTGAGAACAACGACAGTTTACTTGCTGATGATTTTCTCGAACCGCGAGAGGCAGGAAAGCTGCTTCCGGCTGAGGAGGTTAACGAATCATGGTCCCCAAAAGATACAAAAGCCCCTTTTATTGATGAGAGTCTGGAACGGGGTGCTTCAGCCCTGCTGAGAGAGGAGTCTGACAGTTTGGTGCAATCAGTGGTGGCATCAATGCTGAGCCAGAAGGCTGATGGGGCAGGGCGCTCAGAGAATGAAGAGAGGGCGGATAGGCCAGAAGAGATTGATGGTCTTGTGGAGGACGCAGATGATATCTTTTCTTCTATTGTGACTGCCATGCTTGGTCATAATGATGAAGATTTGGATATTGATCTTGATATTGACGCAGGATCGCTTAGTCAGGATGAACAGGAGTGGAGTGAGGAAAAGCATTCAGCTCGTGCCTTGTTTTCTGATATCTCCGAGCCCCTTAACACTATATCAGAACCAGTAGAGACAGGTGAAGAAGAAGGCTATGTTTCAGGGAAAGATATCTTGCCGTCTTCTGAAGATTTTGTGCCTGCCCCACCTGATAAGGTTGATCAGGAGAATGATCAGAAGAATATTGTTGCTTATGATGATGCGACCCGGAGTGATGAAGCACCTCTGGTTATATTGACAGAAGAACAAAATGCCTTGTTGCTCTCATCCCTGGCAGCTGCCTTTCCTTTGGCTCCAGAAGTTCACCCCCAAAAAGCAGAAAACGATGTCTCTGAAAAAAGCGTGTCCCCGTTCTTAACAGAGAAAGGTGAAGTTGGGAGAGAAAAAAAGCTGGATAGAGATGCTGAAGATACTGAGGGTGTTGAGGATATTGCTGAAATTACAAAGCAAAGTGTTCAAAGGGAACAGATTGAGATTGAAAAAATTGCCCCGGAGAATGAAAATGAATGTATTGCTGCTGAGCCCCATCAAGCTCGAAAGGCAGATAATCAGAAGGCTGATAAGGAATCTTCTGAAGCAAACACATGGAATACCCTTGAAGAGACCGGGTTATTCCCTGAGTTTAGGGAGTTTGCTCAAGGTGGTTCCAGAAGAGTGCAACAAGGTGGGTCTTTTCTGGATATGCCCCATGCAGAGTTTGTTCAGCAGGTCAAATTTCCTGCTCTGTCTTCACCTGATCCGAGAAAGATTAAGGAGCAACTTGATAGAGTCCGGCAAAAAGAAAGGGATCTCCTGTTTCGAGGCGTTTCCCATGATTTGGCAGAGGATTCGCAGGCCCTGCAATCTGAGAGCACAAAAGATCATCGTTTGAGAAGGTGGGTGTTTCTTTTTCTGCTTGGTCTTTTTTTTGGATTTCAGGTCTGGTTCTTTGCTTTTCAGGATCAGGATCAGGACAGGCACCGAGGAAAAAGCATCACATCTATAACTGGCATTGCAGAGCGTACAGGGAATTCGGAGAAAGGATCTGATTTATCTCCTGCTATTCAGGAGCAATTTTCTGAACAGAGAAAGGAAGAGGAAACCGTATCAGCGTTCGCAGTTCCGCAATCCACTGGAAAGGAGAGTGGGAAAGAGCCTCTTGGACAATTCAGTCAAAAAGCTGTAGAGCAAAAGGAGCCTGACAGATCTGTTAAAGAAACAGTAGATCAAACAGCCAGGTCTGGAAATCAGAAATTATCTGAAAACAATAATTCTGCTGAACATCTTAATAATATTTATAATATTGGTGTGTTGAGAGATCCTGATGACTCTGGAAACAACGGTATAGTTCAACAGGGAGAGGAGGAGATTCAGGAGCCAGTGCAGGGAGATGAAAAGGGATTATTTACCACAGCACCTGCTACATTACCGCCAGGTCAAGGAGACCAGGCAGGACGGGTGTCTCGACAGCGTGATAATATCGTGCCAGAGAACTTGGCAGCAGCCTCATCAGCTGAGATGATGAATGTTGAGGTAAGAGATGTAAACGATGTGATAGAGGTGAAAAATTCGGGGCAGCACGCCGTAATAACTGAAAAGGATGCAGAGGATGAAAGTGGAGATGAGATAACGAGAAGTAAGGAAGATAAGGAGGCTGCAAAGAATGATCAAAGGAGTACTCAAAGGAGTACTCAAAGGAGTACTCAAAGGAGGGCAACAGCTTTGTTGAGGGGAATGGGACGAGAGACCCGCTCTTCTCAAGATCCTGAGAAAAAACGAAAATATGAAGCAATAACCCGACTCACTGAAGAGAAAAAAGAATCGAATCAACTACCGAAAAAATCATCAGATCATTCCCTTCATACGGTCAATAAAGGGGATACACTCTGGAAGATTTCTGAAAAGTACACCGGCAGTGGCTTTAATTACCCTGATGTGGCCAAGAAGAATAAAATTAGCAATCCTGATCTTATTTATCCTGATCAACAGGTGAGATTACCTGAACTTCCTGCACAGAAATAATTTTTGTCGCAGAGTTTTTCTACCTTTTCATCCTCTTTAATTTTTTGTCTGAGCTGTTGGTTTCACCAATAACTCTTAAAAATTATTGGGTTGAGACCTTGAGATAGCTGATTATTTCTCTTTAAAATTAAGAATTGTTATCGAGGTTATCCGTTTTGTGGTATAGTTATGAGAGTTAATCACAAGCTTGATGTGTTGAAACCTTTTAAGAAGTGGACGATAACAGGTGGGCAGTTCTGATCGTGCTGAGCTCATTCATTATGTGGGATACCTGGTAAGATTATCTGTTTTTTCAGCTGGATACTCCTGGGTGATTGGTTGTTTTTATAATAATGCAAGGCGCTGTGTAAGAAAAGCACTTGCATGAGATTTTACTTATTAATGAAGTGCAGAGGAGTAACTATATGCGTCAATTTGTTATAGATGAGCTTTCTTTTCTTGAGCATGATAATCTGGATAATTATCTCAAGCGAACTGTAAAACAAGGATCTATGGATGATGTGTTCTGGCTTGAATTACCTCAGGATTTACTGGGACCGACTCAACTTGAACACGATGATTGCGGCCCGTTTTATTTTTCAATTCTTTTGGACAAAACAGAGATCCGTATTGAATTTCTTGTCCGTAGCTCCCGCAATATCCGTTGTTCCTGTATTGACTGGGCTACCCCGGAACAGCGAGAATTTCTCCTTGATTTTATTGATACTATGATCAAGGAAGAATATATTATGGTCTGAAACAGAGGAGGAAGCTGTTTAGGTGCCTCATTCTTCCCGCCTGAACATGGGAATAGAATAATTACTCCCGAATCTTCGAAAGATATTATTGATGCCCTCATAATCCGAGGCATACATATCCTCCCGGTTACCAGCATACTCCAGTACCTCCTGGGTAAAGCCACCGGTAGAGATCAACCAGAAACGGAGTTCCGCAGGCACGGAACGTCCTTCTTCCTTCAACTGCTGTTGAAAAACCTGTGCCGCAGCTTCCAGCTTTTCCACCTGCGCCATGGACATAGGCTTTCGGGTGTATTTGCATTCGCAGAGCCAGACACGGTCTTCCTTTCCTGCTTCATTGCCCAGCACGTCAA
>JAABTP010000170.1 GCA_011389815.1 Desulfobulbaceae bacterium
ACTCAAGAATGGCATACTTTGACATGCAACGCAATGAAATTATTCAACAGGAGAGAAATTCAGCAGATACTAAATAATGTGCAGCTGATGACAGAACGTCATTTGTGTTCTTCCAAAGGTCTTTTTTCCCGTCTCCGTTCCCATCTACAGCGTAATGGTAAAAAGTTGAGGGCATAAACTGAGGCTGACCCATTGCCCCTGCCCAAGAACCTGTCATTTCTTGAACAGTTATGTTTCCGGAATCAAGCATGGCTAATGCGCAAAACAACTCATTCGTAAAGAAATCACGTCGCCTTCCTTCATAGGCCAAGGTTGCCAAGGTATTGACAGTAGAAAAATTCCCGGTAAAACCACCAAAATCACTTTCCAGCCCCCATAAGGCAACTAAAATTTCAGGAGGCACACCATATTTACTTTGAATCCTTTGTAATATCTTGGCATTCTCTTTCATTTCTCTTTCTCCGCGTTTAATCCTGGAGAGAGAGATCGAGTTGTTCATATAATTTGTAAAAGAAAGAGAATATTCTTTTTGTTTCCTGTCAAACTGAACAACCTTGTCGACCAACTGCACATTTTCAAAAGCGGCCTGAACAGCATTGCGCGAGATACCTTTTCTCGTTGCTTCTTTTTTAAAGAAAGCAAGCCATTCATTAAAGGAAGAAAAATCTTGTATGGTTACTTGCTCGGGAATATCAGCAGGCAGTAAACATATTGCTGACTGGTTGAAACTGCCACGCTCATCTGTTGCATTTTTTCGTTTTTCCTCTTTGGTCAAGATGGGCACATCCTGTTTTTCCTGAGCATAAGCCTGCTTTGAAAAGGACAATGCTTTTTTATTAAAATGCGTTGATTGTATATTTTCCGGCACCTGTAAAAAAAATGCGAAAAAGGATACTAGGACGAAAGTAATATTTTTCATTTTAGCAACGTGTACATACCGTTTTTTCAACATAAAAGTCTCGTCGAGTATGGAATACCGGGTGTGGTCATGGTGATCGACAACAAAGGAAGTGGTCATAATAATAAATGAGGAGTTATGTGCGACACAGTATCTGTGTGACACAAAAAGTTGCAATATGCAACCCGAGAGAGTAAGCTAAAAATAATCCCAATGAATTTAACGAGACCTCAACACAAGGAGAGAGCATGTCTACAGCAGTCAAAATTTCAAATGATTTAGTGGTAAAGGCTAAAGTACAGTCAAAAGTCTTTAAACGATCCGTAGCCGGTCAAATTGAATACTGGGCAAAAATCGGTCAAATAGTGGAAGAGAATCCCGACCTGCCCTTGCCGTTCATCCAGGATATACTCATCGGAAAAGAGCAGGTTAAATCCGGTCAGGGAACTCCATATGTCTTTGGGGAATAAGAATGAGCCAAATTGCCGAAGTGATTCAGGCACCGCTCTTTGCCCGACAAAAAAAGAAGCTGAACAAAACGCAAAGAAAAAAATTAGACGAAGCTGTTAAAACAATAATGGCTGATCCGGCAGCGGGCAAGGCGAAATCCGGTGACCTACAGGGAGTGCTGGTCTACAAATACAAAATCGGCAATAAGCAGGTTCTGCTTGCGTACGAAGTTGTGGGCACTACCCTCTATCTGTACACCTTTGGCTCGCATCAGAATTTTTATCAAAAACTAAGCAAGTACATTCATCAATAACCTGATACCGCCAATTAATGCTCCTTCTGATGATCTTGCGCAGCGCGAATCTTCAGCATGATGATCATATGTTCCAAACGCTGTAATTCATCCAGCTCCTCCTGCTCGGCAAGGGAGAGACAACCAGCTTCATTCAGCGTCAAGAGACGGCGCAGACGGAGTTGTGCCGATTCTGATATATGGAACGCAGCTATTTCTTTCGCTTCAGGATTGCTGCATAAAAAATCAACAACCTCTGAGGCAGTTGCGGATGTCGGTGTTTTAAAACCAGCAAGACTTAACTCTATCACAGTCGAAAGCCAAGGGCCGACTGCTTTGCAACGATCAGCCACTTCATCCGAAAGTTGAACCGTCATTTGCACCATACTTTCCTCCTTACTACCTGCAATAGTATTTTTCCGAAAACAGAAACGTTTACCTGATTATACCCTGCTCAACATATCCGTTCCAACGGGAAAATGTTCTTCGACGAATATGCTGTAATTTCACAACCCGCCAACAACCGTCAGCAATTCTTCCAGCCGATACGCCCCCTCAACCTCCTTGCTGTCAAAGACCATGAAATAACGGAAGGCATTGCCCGCCTTTGCGGCCCAGGCCCGGCCCAGTTTCAGTTTGCGGGCGGAATCCGAGTTGTCCCGGTCATCGCCCTTGGCTTCCAGCAGGAGGGTGGTACCATTGCGGGTGCGGATGAGAAAATCCGGGTAATGGTTGAGAAAGCCGTTGATGCAGAAGCCTTTACGCTCGATAATCTTATGCCAGAACAGGATATTGTCCAGATTAGCGACCTCGTTGATAACCTTGGCTTCCCAGTTGTTCAGGCGGCCCTCGGCCTCATACAGGCTTTTCGGGACAGCCGGGGCTGTTTCCAGAGGATGAATACTGTCCGGCAGGATATAGTCCTCTTGCAGCAGGATCTTATCCGCATCCAGCCATTGATAAAACAGGGTCTCGGCATACTCCGCAGCCAATTCCCTGATCTTGGCCTTGATCTTGTCCCGGTAGCTGTACTCCCGCTCCAGGCAGTCATGAATCTGCTCGCTGCTCATGTCCTCAAAAATGCGGCGGACATACTTTTTCACCTCCTGATCAGCAATGGGATACATATTGCCGATCAGGTCGCAGAGGCGACGGGCCACCTGCTGCTTGCGGGATTCCGGGGGCAGGGCAATCAGATACTCCACCAGTCGCTCTCGGGTGGTGGAGCCAAGCTTCCAAAAGCTGGGACGGTAATCATGATCGCCCACCTCTTCCAGGTCGATCTGATAGGCATCGTCGCGAATGGTCTGAAAATCAATCCGGCTGTCAGCCTGACCAAGACGAAAGCCCTTGAGCAGTTCTTCTTTGTTCAGCAAAAAGGTGTCCTCGAACAGGCTCATGCCCGGAACCCGGATATAAAAGCGGGGCAACCGCAATGCGGCAAGCTGTTCCTGGAACGGCCCGCTGATTGTAAAGTCGTGCATCTTTTCCCGCACCTCCTCGGCAATGCCCTGGGCATTATCCTGCCCAGCCTGTTCTTCATATTTCCGGCTCTGCGCTTCCGCATGTTCCAGCATACCTGCAACAAGGTTATCAGCCGCATTGTCCAAACCACCCGGCGGCAGATTTCCCTGACCGTTCCCCTCGTCCGTCTTTTCCAGAGGAGTTGTTTCCAATGGAGCCAGAGATTGCGCTGCCCCTTTGGTTTCGCTATCTTGGGGCGTGAGCGGAACATCAAACAAGCCCGGCTGACTCACCGTCCCGCGACTTCCGCCCGATTCCTGCCCCTGTTCCGCGTCTGGTTCCGTACTCGGTTCTGCCACCTCAGCGGCTCGCACGTCCCGCCTGCTAAAACCGGCCTGATTCAAACCGGCAACGATCTTATCCAGGGTGCCGAGAAAATCCGCTGACGAGGCCAGCACATAGGAGTTGTTCAGCAGGTTCTGATGCTGGCGGCGGGCGTATGGCTGGCGGAGAACCCGGCCCACGATCTGCTCCACATCCACCTGGGAATGGCGGTTGGCCACGGTGGCCAGGATATAGGCAAAAGGACAGTCCCAGCCCTCTTTCAGGGCATTGACCGTGATGATATAACGGATCGGACAGGTCGGCGAAAGCAGGTCCTGATTCTTCAGCTCGTTGATCTTGGCCGTCTTGATGGCGATTTCTTCTTTCGCAATCCCCAAATGGAGGAGTCGTTTCTTGATATCCTCAAAGGTGGAACGATCCTCCTTGCCAGTCTTGGATTCGGCCTGGACCAGGACAATCGGTCGGATATAATCGCCACCAGCCTCCTTTTCCGTTGTCGCCTGTTTTTCCAGATTATTGCGCAGCTGGATAGCATTGCTGACAACCTCCTTGGCGGAACGATGATTATAGACGATCACCGGCAGCTTAACCATGTGATAGGTCTTGAGCTGGGCCGCATCCACATAACTGATGATGTTGCTCTTTGTGCGCGGCGTGGCCGTGAGATCCAGGATCAGGCCGGGATTAAAGTTCTCCAGCATCTCCAGGCTCAGTTTGGACCGGGCATTATGGCTCTCATCCACGATACAGAGCGGCTTCATGCTGCGGATGACATTGATCAGGGCGGATTCATCGGTTTCAGCCAGCACCTCGGCAGGGTCCATCTGACGGACAAAGCCGTCCAGATTGGGATTTTCCTGATACGCCTTGCGGCCCTCTTTATTGCCGGTGCGAAAGGAGGCATAGCTGAGAACGAAAATATTGAGCTGCTCATGCACTGCGGCGGCATTGAACCCGGCTCCCTGAAGAAGTGTGTCCTTGGCATAGACCGCCACCCGCCCGCTGAACAGGCTGTCCAGTTTGCGACGATAGGGATGGCCCGGATCAGAAAGTGCGTTCAGGGTCTGGTCCAGAATGGCGTTGGAGGGGACCAGCCAGACCACGGCCCTGGGCGCTTTGCGGCGGTAGATGTTCAGGGCCTCAAAAACCGTGTGAATGGCATTGGCCGCGATAAAGGTCTTGCCTCCACCGGTGGGTACCTTGATGCAGACATGGGGAACCCGTGGAATGCTCTGTTGATACGGCTCGGGCCGGGCCACACTGCGCTGGTGCCAAAAGGCTTGAAAGGCATCTTTCAGGTTGCCGCGCTGTTCCAGGTGCCGAAGAAAATCAGCCAGATCGTCCAGAACCTGCTGCTGATAGGGAAGGAGTTCCATAAGGCCGCCTAAAATCGGGAGATATCCCGAGGGATTTTTTTGAAGCGGATGCAATGCCTGTGCATGAAATCGCTGTCCAGCAGGCAGACATCGGCGTAGATGAGATAGGCCTCGTTTTTCCGGGTCAGGGTGGCCAGGAAATCCATGTTGAGGAAGGTGGCCTGGTCCGGCTGATAATGGAAATAATAGCCCATGCGGTCTTTTTCGCCCAGCCAGGCTGGATGCTCGCCCTGTTCCGCGCCGGGAAGCTGTTCCGTGCGGGCCACATAATCGCGAATCTTGGCAATGCCGATGGATTCGTTGAGATTGTCCTCGTGATCAAAGATGCGCTCGCCCAGGGTGTAATAGCTGAAATCACCGCCTGTGCCGGGCACGGCTTTTGTGTCTTCGCCGTAGCCGTCAATCACCCGCCTGACCCGCTCGGCGGTGATGGTCTCGGCATAGTCCATCATCTCGATGAGGATGAACTTGCGGTTGCCACCGTCTTTTTTGTTGAGGTTGAGGACGGCGTGAGCTGTGGTGCCGGAACCGGCAAAGGAGTCAAGGATGATGGAGTTTTTGTCGGTAACAAGATTCAGTAAATATTCAACCAACCGGCTCGGTTTCGGGAAAGAGAACGCTTTTCCATCCCCTAAAATCACCTTGATTTCGTTGGTACCCTGCTGAGTATAAATATCTTCAATAATCGAATATGCTTTAGCTTTTCGTTCCTTCCCATCAATTGTTTTTAGATACTGCTTATAAGAAACCGTCCAGATTCCCTGCTTCTCCTTAAAAACCAACTCATCATTCTCTTGAGCGGCAATAGCTCGATCACGAGACCATTGCCATTGTTTTTCTGGCCAAACTTCCTCTCCATTATGAGTTATTGGATAACGTAAATTTGGTCGCATATCCATGCTGTTCGTTGCAAGCGGCTGTAAACGGTATGGCCCCCGATACGCAAATTTATCGTCTTTGAACTTATAATATTTCAATAACTTTTCATTGGGCGGCAATTCAAGCAAGCCGATAGATTGCTTATTTTTCGCAAAACACAATATGTATTCATGAACATTGACAATATGTTTAGATTTTGCCCCTCCACCATAGCTCTTTTTCCAAACAAAGGTTTCTATTTTGTTACCGGCACCAAACAATTCTTCCAAAACCATTTCAAGATAACGATGCTCATTTTCGTCAATACTAATCAAAATAACCCCATCAGAGGCCAACAACCGCTTCAACAACTGCAAACGCGGATACATCATGCACAGCCACTTATCATGCCGACAGAAATCCTCCCCCTCTTTGCCCACCACCTCCCCCAACCAGCGGACAATACGCGGATCTTTCACATTATCATTATAGACCCAGGACTCATTGCCCGTATTATACGGCGGATCAATATAAATGCATTGCACCCGGCCTTCGTATTCCGGCAGCAGGGCCTTGAGGGCCTCCAGATTATCCCCGTGAATAATCCGGTTCTCGCTTTCCTCGGCATTATAGGTGGATCGGCGGTCCAGGCAGCGCACCGGCACCTCCAGATGAGTAACCGTTCACCCCCCTCATTCCTCACAAAAAAAGATTGGACAAAAAAAGAAGATCACGATAGTTTAAGGGTCAC
>JAABTP010000171.1 GCA_011389815.1 Desulfobulbaceae bacterium
CTGACAGGTTGCCCTGTTGATCAGGATAAGGATGGGGTACCTGATTATTGGGATACCTGTCCGAAGAATACGGCTGAAGAACTGATTTTCGGGGTTGCTTCCAATGGCTGTGCTCAGGATACAGATAATGATAGCCATCCTGATTATAAGGACCAATGTCGTCAGGATTCAGCAGCAGATTTAGCGCAGGGCACTGACGCGCAGGGGTGTCCCAAGGACAGTGACCAGGATGGGGTCTATGATGTGTATGATATCTGTCCAGGCACTACTCTGGGGAAACATGTCAATGACCAGGGCTGTAGCATGCTTACTCTGTTTTCAGATGATAGCTTTGAAAGTGGTAGGTCCACCTTATCTGCTGGGGCGAAACAGAAGTTACAGGATTTTGCTCAGACACTTGTCCCGGAACTTATTGAGCGGATTGTCATTACGGGTCATGCAGACAGTCAGGGCACAGCAGAGTCGAATCTCCTGTTATCGCAGGAGCGGGCCGATGCTGTGGCCCGTTTTTTACAACAGCAGAACCTTTCACAGGTGCTTATTCATGCCCAGGGTGCTGGAGAAAGTTTACCAATTGCTGATAATACAACAGAGCAAGGGCGGAGTAAGAATCGACGGGTCGAACTGAATGTGCGCTTAAAAACAAAGGATGAGCCGTAATTATGGCAAAAATACCTTTTTCCCAGACAACCCGGGCTTTTCAAGCTGATCACGGACGTTATAGCCGAGTAACTCTTGGCCTGGCACTTCTTGTGCTTGTACTGTGGGCCTACTGGTTTTTTACTGCCTCAACCTACCATTATGTCAGCAGTAATCAGCGTCATATAGAACTTACCCAGGAGGATCAGCCTACCTGGAAAATTGGCAAAGGAGAAAATCGAGCTGCTGCCTATCACCGCTATACTGTACGGGCCTATTTTGCCCCTGCGGATTTTTTGCAGATTGCCCCAGGGCAAAAGGCACGGCTGCTGCTGACCAGCGCAGATACCTTACCCCGACGTGCTTTGACAATCAAAGTCCATAGGGTGGACCCTGTCGCCAATGCCGCAGAAGGCCAGCTGGAACTTCGTGCAGATATTGCAGCCTCTCTGGGCGGGGCAAGCATTGAACGGATGGAGGTTGCTGTGTCACAGCAGACACCAGCAGCCTTTCTCTTTCACACTGCCCGTCCTGTTTCCCCCTGATCCACATATTATTGCTCATGTTTTCCTTTTCGTCCATTTTGGGTGGTTATGGTCAGGATAATCAACGGTTCCTGATTCCCCAGGTTATTCAGAGTTCCATGATGGACTGTGGGCCAGCAGCCCTGAAAGCCATGCTGGGGGGCTTTGGGATTCCTGTCAATTACGGAATGTTGCGCGAAGCCTGTCAGACCGATGTGGATGGCACCTCCATTGATACCTTGGAAGATCTTGCTGTCCGTCTTGGCCTGGATGCCATCCAGATTATTCTTCCAGCGGATCATTTTTTTCTTCCCGAGGCAGAAGCCCTTCCTGCGTTAACGGTTATGGTTCAGCCCAATGGCTTTACCCATTTTGTTGTTATCTGGCGGATACATGGTCCTTGGGTTCAGATTATGGATCCAGGCACAGGACGGCACTGGATGAACAGCAACAGAGTCAGGGAGCGCCTTTACATACATCAGCAGAGTATGGCCATTGCTGAATGGCAGGAATGGGCCATTGGTCCTGAATTTTGCGTTCCTCTTTTGGCCCGGATGGTCTCCCTCTGTTATGATTCTGCATGGTCTGATGGGCGAATTCAGGAAGTCCTGACAGAGGAGAGCGGGAAAGGGCTTGCTGTGCTGGATGCAGCAACACGGATGACAGCTTCTCTGGTGGAAGCTGGCGGGGTTGATAAGGGCAGCAGGGCTGGTGAGCTGATCCAGCAGCTACTTGCTCAACCTGAACACATTCCCCAGGGATACTGGTCAGCCCTTTTTTCTGGGGAGGACCAGGAACAGGTCATTCTTCAGGGGGCTGTTTTATTGCATGTGGCAGGTCTGGCTGAGACAACAGAGCCAGAGGTTGCAGAAAAAGGAGATAAGGACAAAGCCAGGGCCGCTGACTTTGGCGGAGAAGAAACAACAGCAACCAGCTCAGCATCAACATTACAGTCCTCCCTTTCCAAGGCTGGCAGGAACCCTGAGCAACAGATTCTGCAGTCTTTCTGTCTGGATGGTATTTTTACACCCTTGCTGATCGTTAGTGCAGTGCTGTTGGCCGGATTGGGGACAGCTATGGAAGTGGTTGTGCTCAGGGGCCTTGTGGAGATCGGACAGCAAGTACACCTGATCAGTCAGCAGAATGAAGCCTTTATGCTGGTTATTCTTTTTTTACTTTCTTTGCTGCTGCTGGAATGGCCCCTGCATAGTGTCTCGCTCCGCCTGGGGCGCCGCTTTGAACTGCGTCTGCGGCAACGTTTTCTTGAAAAAATACCACAACTGGAAGACCGATATTTCCATAGCCGACTGACTTCGGATATGATTCAAAGGGCCTATGAGTTACGGCATCTCCGCATTATCCCTATGGTGGCTCTGCAATGTGCAAAGATAGTCACTGAAATTATTTGTATAACCATAGGATTGATTCTTCTATATCCTCAGGGGACGATGTTGATTATATCCAGTAGTGTTGCAATCCTGGCGATTTCTCTGATGAGTCAGCCTTTGATCCAGGAGCAGGACATGCGTTTTCGGACCCATATTGGTGGATTGAGCCGTTTTTATCTTGATGCTCTCCAAGGCTTATTGCCGATTCGGAGTCATAGTGCGGTCCCGGCATTACGCGGTGAACATGAACGATTGCTGGTTGACTGGGCCAAGGCAGGCCGGGATTTTTTTGTTACCTATGAACGCTTCACAGTGCTGAATATTGTCTTCAGTACCGGGTTGGCAATTACCCTGCTGTACTCGTATATACAATCAGGCAGTGACAGCAGCGGAGCCCTGATTCTCTTATACTGGATGCTGACACTTCCCCAATTGGGCCGTACCCTGGCAGAATTAACCCAACTCTATCCTTCATTGCGCAATCGT
The DNA here is from genome assembly GCA_011389815.1 of Desulfobulbaceae bacterium. Taxonomy (GTDB): domain Bacteria; phylum Desulfobacterota; class Desulfobulbia; order Desulfobulbales; family Desulfobulbaceae; genus Electrothrix. The sequence goes on from JAABTP010000171.1 coordinate 3,038, forward strand.
CTGCTTCGCCTGATGGAACCTCTGAATGCCCCTGATGAACGTTATGACTGGTATCAGCACGAAGAGTCGAGTAAAAATGATACGGAAAGCGATCAGGAAGCATTGAACGGAGTGGCTGTACATTTTGAGAATGTTCGTGTTGTACTGGCTGGAAAAACAGTCTTGGATGCTCTGCATGCCCGGCTTACTCCTGGAGAGCAGGTGGCTGTGGTCGGACCATCCGGGGCTGGGAAATCCACTCTTGTTGGTCTTTTGTTGGGCTGGTATTGCCCGGCATCAGGCGGCACAGTCCGGGTGGATGACAAGTTGCTTCAGGGGGAATGGCTACAACAATTGCGGCGTGAACTGGTCTGGGTGGACCCTGAAGTGCAGTTATGGAATCGTTCCTTGCAGGATAATCTCAATTACGGCAATGATACGACGATGCCCCCCACAGCAGAGCTTCTCAGTCAGGCAGATCTGTTGAACCTGTTATCCCGTCTACCAGCTGGAGAAAATACCTTGCTGGGAGAAAACGGTGGCTTTCTTTCAGGTGGGGAAGGACAGCGTGTGCGTTTAGGTCGGGGAGTAAACCGGAAAAGCCCACGTCTTGTTATTCTGGATGAGCCATTTCGGGGATTAAGCAGGGAACAACGGCGAGACCTCCTGGCACGGGCCCGCAATTATTGGCAAGGTGTTACCTTAATTTTTATTTCTCATGATGTCAGCGATAGCCTGGACTTTGACAGGGTTTGGGTTATCAAGAACGGAAAACTGGTGGAAGATGATCAGCCAGAGAAACTGGCTGACTGTTCCCAGTCAGCCTATGTTCAGTTGCTGGACCGGGAGAAATCAGTACGCTCTTTGATCTGGAACAGTGCAGATTGGGTTCGAATGCACCTGAAAAACGGGAAGCTGTACCAGGGGAAAGGACAGGTGGAAATCCAACCAAAATCCAGCAACACCAGCAGTACCAGAGAGTCATGACTCCTGCAACCTCTTTACCAACTGAGGTCATTTGGCCCTTAACCAGCCTCCACGAGGCAATTCCTCTCTTGGCTGAAAAGTCTTCCCTGCTGACCAAAGAGATGCAGAGCAAACCTGATACTGTTGAGAGTATGGATAACCTCTCTGCCTGGTTAGAGCATGCTGGTGAGCAACTGGGGGTGGAGATTATGGAGGTGGAAACGTCCTATCCTGATCAGGAAGATCTCTTATTGCAGGCTGCTCCTGCACTCGTACTCCTGCCTCAGACCGGTGAAGGGAGGCAAGACGATGAAAATAACACAAATACCGAGCAATCGGCAGGTTTTGTTTTGCTCACCTCAAGCAAAGGACAAAGCCTGCGTTTATTGGACCAGAAAGGAAGGGTATACAGCCTGCCTGTCCAACAGTTACGGGATATTTTAGTGAATGAACTGGAAGCCCCGTTGCTACCTATGGTAAACACTATCCTGGAACAGGTGCATATTGAGGAGCAACAACAGGGTAAGGTACAACGGGCTCTGTTGCGTGAATATCTGGCTGGTGCCCGAATTGGAGATTGCTGGCTGCTTCGTTTACCACCAAGTGCGTCATTTATTCGCCAACTCTTTCGGTCCCGCTTTCCGGGTAAATTAACAGGCTTGATCTCAGCAACCCTGATTGAGCGTTTGCTGATTTTGTGTGCTTCTTTTTTGATGGGAAAAAAGCTGTTACAAGGCAGTGTTGATGTGAGTGATTTTCAACTTTGGGGCCTTTTGTTGTTCGCAATACTTCCAGTGCATGTGCTTGCCCTTCAGCTCAGGAACAGGCTGTCTCTTGATTTTGGCATACTTTTACGCAACCGGCTGTTATACGGTATTCTCCAATTGCGTCCAGACGAGATACAGCATCAGGGGAGTGGGTATTTTGTCGGTACTGTCCAGGAGATTGAACAGCTGGAAGCTATGGGGATGGGGACAACCTTTTTGACTGTTACCTCCTTTCTTGAATTGCTTCTTGCGGTTATAGTGCTGATGCTGGGTGCTGGCGGCCTGTTGCATGGGCTATTACTCATGCTGTGGGTTGGTGCAATTCTTGTTCTTGGCTGGGTGTATTATTTGAGGATGCGCGAGTGGTTGACCCATTCCCGGGTGATGACCCGTGATCTTGTTGAGCGGATGGTCGGGCATCGAACCCGATTGGCTCAGGAGCAACCTGAGCAACTGCATGAGCTGGAAGACCAGCTGCTCAGTCGCTACACTATTATATCAGAACGACTGGATAGCATGGAAGTTATTATGAAGAGTCTTGCCGGCCGACGTGGTTGGCTGCCTGTGAGTTTGCTGGGCACCCTGACCATGTTTGTCAGCACCGGGGTTGATATCAGTATGCTTGCAGTGAGTTTGGGCGGAACCCTGCTTGCGGCCCTGGCTCTGGATCAATTCGTGCAGAGTATCTATCAGTTTTTGAAAACAATGATGAGCTGGGAACAGGTTCATCCATTGTATCAGGCTGCTGTCCGGGAGCGTAAGCGAAAAAAAACGCAGTTTGTCCCTTTGACCTGTTTTGCGCAGGAACAAAAAAAACATCCTGTTATTCAGCTAGAGAAGCTGAGCTTTTCTTATCCAGCTCCAGGCTATCCTTCAGGGGATTCAGGGCAGACAGGACCGGTTATTCTTGATCAATGTAATCTCACCATAGATGCAGGTCAGTATGTTTTATTGGAAGGGGCCTCGGGCTGTGGGAAATCGACCCTGGCTGCTGTGTTGAGTGGCTTACAGCAACCAACTGCTGGTTCTCTGCATCTCTTTGGTTTTTCTCAGGCAAGCCTTGGTGAGGCAGTTTGGCGTAAGCGGGTGGTTATAGCGCCTCAATTTCATCAGAATTATGTGCTGACAGAAACCCTGGCCTTTAATCTGCTTATGGGGCGAGGCTGGCCTCCGTCCCGGGAAGATGTCCGGGAAGCTGAGACCCTGTGTCAGGAATTGGGCTTAGGAGAACTCCTGAAGGCCATGCCTGCTGGTTTACAACAGATAGTGGGAGAAGGTGGATGGCGCTTATCGCACGGGGAACGAACCCGCCTCTTTATTGCCCGGACTCTGCTCCAAAAAGCAGATTTGATTATTTTGGATGAGAGTTTTGCTGCCCTTGACCCGGAAACGTTACAAATTGCCTTACCCTGTGTTCTGCGCCGGGCTAAGGCGTTGCTTCTTATAGCTCATCCATAATAAAAAAATATGGCTTTGAAAAAAACAACGAGAAGATCAGCAGGTAAGATTGGTAGAAGTGGCTGGTGGCAACGCATGCGTTATTCCTGTCAAGCGAAATGGTTGTACTGGGTTGTGTTAGGATTAGCTTTGATCTTGTCCATTTTTATCTTTTGGAAGCGTATTGTTATATGGATTGACACCGGCGAGGGCGGCGTGCTGTATCG
>JAABTP010000172.1 GCA_011389815.1 Desulfobulbaceae bacterium
AAAATGTCAAAGAGACACTTTCTCCATCAGTTAAGGTAACCGAAAAGGAGCATGAAGAGCTAGTTAATTTTAGGATAAGTGCCTCTGTCGATTCAATACAACATAATACAAATGAAAAAAAGACACCTGCTCGTTGGATTTATCCAAACAAGTCAGTGACGACAGGTAACTACAAGATCAGGAAAGGTTTTTTCTATTTTGGTGGGAAGTTGGAGAGCAGAGACGGTTATTCAACTGACAGCGCATTGATTGATCCGACATTACCTGTCAACGAGGGATCCCCGGATTATGCTGGCGATGACATGAGTTATTGGCCGAGTTACTCTGGAATTACTTCCAGAAGCAGGTCTGCATACCTGGAATGGCTGGCAAGCAATCGAGACAATCCAACCACCTATATCGGTTACGTTTTCTTATATTTTTATGGCCTGGAAAGACGATTGCTTGTAGACAGAGAAAAAGGTCTCGTAAAAAATAAAGAGATTTCCCTCCTGTTTCAAGAGGTAAAACGACTGTTGAAGATTTACGGAACCAATGGTTCTTTTAGAAATTATGCCGTAAATCTATTATCCTACATATGGATATTATACGGAGCAAAAGGCAACACACCATATGAATTACTCTTTATTAATGGCTCACCCAGCCCGGTTTTTTACTATATTTTGGGCAAAACAATTGGGGAGGGAAAACCTGTACCTGCCAAGTTAGCCTTTGCATGGCTCACGACACATTCTGATTACAAGCCGAAAACCCCGGCTAAACGATGTCCCAAAAAATTTCGATTGTTATTTGCAAAAAGGTATAGAGAAGCGTTTCAGCCGGATGGAATGATATTGAAACCCAATAAATCAAAATTGGTGATTACGTATCGGCCTGCAAGTTCATCTCTCCACGCCCCGCATCCTATTGAAACAAATCTACCTGATCCTGAAAAATTACGCGCTCCTATAAATAAGTTAATTGAGCTTGCGGAATCGTGCCAAGAGGAGCTGAATGCCTACAGTCGATTTGTCGGGCGGCAAGGGAATAAGAAAGGTTCTGCGTCAGCTGTAGCCTTATTGCCATCCGATCTTATACCACTTTTGAATCTACCCGGAATTGCACGAATCAAAAAAAATCTTGAAGCCAAACTGACATCTGGATTCGGTTTAATTCCTGTTAACTATATACTACGGCTTATTGGTGAAAGTGCCCTTATTAAACTCAATAAAAAAGAATCTGAAATTGTAGCAAAAATATTGACAACTGTAGGTTATGGTATGGCCCCGGATATACGATTTCATGATGCGAAACCGGAAAAAGGCGGAAAGGCAGTTCTTTATCGGCTGGGAATCGACAAACACCTTGCTCCGGGTAATGATTTTGACCACTTGGTAACAATATTGCGACTCGGTTCTATGGTTGCAAAAATTGACGATCAAGTTGATCGTTCCGAATTTCAGGTTTTAAATACTTTGATACAGCAAAATGGGGACTTGTCTTCAGGTGAAAAAAAGTCTTTAAAAGCATATCTGTACTGGCGCATTTCAGCACCAGCAAATATGCGAGGACTGAAGGCTCAACTCAATAAATTGGATGATCACAAACGGTCTGCGATCAGCAGAATATTAATTGATGTTGCCCACGCAGATGGTCATATAGCCCCTGAGGAGGTAAAGCAGCTTGAGAAGCTGTACAACTCATTAGGACTGGAGAAGGTAGCTGTAATAAACGACCTGCACCAGAGCAAAGCTGAAAGGAAAACTCAGCAAGGAGAACAGACAGCACATCTTACAAAATGTGAAGATACAAATTCTGAAAAAAGTGCGTCAAACGTTATTGATCTTGAACGGCTTCGGCAACATGAAGAGGAAACAGTCGGTGTAAAAAATATTTTGGATAAAATTTTTATAGATTCTGGAGAGAGTTCGGACTTCACTGATCAGACCGTGTCTACAGAGGACGAGCTAACAGGACTGGACACAAAGCAGAAAATGTTTTACAACGAGTTGATAACAAAAGATGAGTGGCAGCGTGATGAAATTTTCGTTCTTTGTGACAAGCTGAACATAATGATGGACGGTTCGATAGAGGCAATTAATGATCTCTTTTTTGAGGCGGCAGATGCTCCTTTGATAGATGAAGACGGAGACATCTTTTACGTTGATCTGGAGCTGCTGTCCGAAGTTTGAATGATTCATTCTGTCTGGAAAACGATAAGGCATTTCACGAACAATTGAGGTGAGTTGATGGTAGTCCAAAAACGTCTTAGACCGAGAGAAAGAGATTCCATACTTCAGTCCCTAAAAGCCGGAGTAACTCCTCGGACAGGCTTACAGCATATCCAGGTAGGGCGGGTTAATGAAGTGAAAGCTATTTTGTCAGATATTGAGCGTATTACCGATGGAGGATCAGCATTCCGCTTGATTATTGGTGATTACGGATCCGGTAAAACTTTTTTTCTTGAGCTAGTCAGATCAATTGCCCAAAAAAAAAACTGGTTACGGCAAATGCGGACTTATCTCCAGACAGGCGAATCCATGCGTCATCCGGTCAGGCAAGAAGTCTTTATTCCGAATTAATGCGCAATATTGCAACACGCAGCAAACCGGCCGGAAACGCTTTGACCAGTATCGTGGAACGTTTTATCACGACGGCACGGCAACAAGCTCAAATAGAATCGCTCTCTGTAAATACTGTTATTGAAAACCAACTTTCCGATCTTTCCGAGTTAGTTGGCGGCTATGATTTTGCAAAAGTTATTGCCGCATACTGGCATGGTCATGAGAAAGACAACGATGCCTTAAAATCTTACGCAATACGGTGGCTGAGAGCCGAGTATTCCACCAAAACTGAAGCAAGAAAGGATCTTGGCGTCAGAACGTTCATTTCCGATGCGTCATTTTATGACAGCCTTAAATTAATGAGTCTTTTTGTTCGTCAGGCAGGATACGGAGGCTTATTGGTTAACTTAGATGAACTGGTCAATCTGTACAAGTTGAATAACAAACAGGCTAGAACATCCAACTATGAACAAATTTTACGCATATTGAACGATTGCCTGCAAGGGCAAGCAGAGTACCTCGGCTTCTTATTAGGAGGCACACCGGAATTCCTGCTTGATCCTCGAAGAGGTCTGTACAGTTATGAAGCCCTGCAATCAAGACTGGCAGAAAACACATTTGCGAAACAGGCGGGCGTTATTGACTATTCCTCTACGACTATCCATTTAGCAAATTTGTCACCGGAAGAACTCTATATCCTGCTGAAAAATATTAGAAATGTCTTTGCCTCTGGTAACGAAGAGGAGTATTTGGTTCCTGAAGAAGCCCTGATCGCATTTCTTGAGCACTGCAACAAGCAGATCGGCGAAGCATATTTTCGTACTCCAAGGAACACCATCAAAGCATTTGTAGATATGCTATCGGTTATCGAACAGAATGATCATATATCCTGGCAGGATCTTGTCCGCTCGGTAAATGTTACTCAAGAAACAAACAGTGATATGCCGGATCAGAATATGGATAAAGAATCTCATGAAGAATTAGCTGGATTTACCATATAGCTTTACCAATGGATCCTAAAAATCCATTCTATCTCCTAGCCCCACTGGTACAGAAGTGGGTTTACAAGCAGCGATGGAGCGATCTTCGAGACATCCAGAAAGCGGCAATCCCTGTTGTTCTTCAACAGAAGTCAGATGTCATAATAAGTGCTTCAACAGCAGCAGGCAAAACTGAGGCAGCCTTTTTGCCTGCTTGTTCCGCAATTGCAAATCAACGGACCGGGATAGGAATTCTTTACATAAGCCCCCTCAAAGCCCTTATTAACGATCAATACAGAAGGTTGGAAAGTTTGTGTGACCTTCTTCAGCTCCCGCTCACCCCGTGGCATGGCGATATTGCCCAGTCAATAAAACGAAAATGTAAAGTAAAGCCAGCAGGCATCCTGCTTATTACACCGGAATCCTTAGAGGCATTAATGGTTCGCGAATCCGGTTGGTTGGCTTTACTTGCTGATTCTCTGCAATATATTATTATTGATGAATACCACGCTTTTCTCGGTTCCGAGAGAGGTTGTCAGCTCCAGTCATTAATGCACAGACTGGAACACTTGCGTCAAAAAGATGGCTTTATTCCACGGATTGCCTTGAGTGCAACGTTAGGTGATATGGAACAAGTCAGGAGGTCCTTGCGCCCTCCTTATGCTCAGATTCGCAATGAATTAATTCAAAGTAACAAAAATCATGGGCGGGTGAGATTGCAAATCAGAGGTTATTATGAGCCATCACGAATTGAAAAAAACAATAAAGAAAACAAGAACAATAATATAACTCCTCCTGGTGACAAAGAAATTGCTCACGAACTTTATACGCTCTTACGTGGTGACTCTCATTTGATTTTTGCTAACAGCCGAGGAAGAACCGAAAGGTTTGCAGCTCTGTTGGCTGATATCTGCAAGAAGAATATCGTGCCGAATGAATTTTTTCCTCATCATGGGAGCTTATCTAAAGAATTGAGGACTGAACTTGAAAGAAGATTACAAAAAGAACACCTCCCTACGACTGCAATATGCACAATGACATTAGAACTTGGAATTGACATCGGCAAAGTCAATTCCGTTGCCCAAGTCACAGCACCTCATTCCGTGGCTAGCCTGCGGCAGCGTCTCGGTAGGTCAGGGCGCAGAGACAATACAGCTGTTTTAAGGATGTTTATTCTTGAAAAGGAAGTAGAAAAAAATTCTCACATGAGCGATTTGCTTCGCTTGCAACTGTTGCAGAGTATAGCAATCATACGTCTGTTGCTAAAAAAGTGGTATGAGCCAGCAAATATAACGCAGCTCCACTTATCTACATTAGTACATCAGATACTTTCGGTTATTGCGCAATGGGGTGGTGTCAGGGTAGAGCAGTTATGGCATCTCTTCTGTGTAACCGGTTCATTTTATCAAGTCAGCATTGACTGTTTCAAACGTCTTCTCAGACAAATGGGAAAAGAAAAGCTACTTTTTCAACTTAATGATGGTCAATTGGTTTTAGGAGAAAATGGAGAAAGGCTCACAGGGCATTACAGTTTTTATGCTGTATTCAACACACCTGAAGAGTATCGAATTGAATATAAAGGAAAAACGCTTGGATCTTTTCCTATTGAATATCCAGTTGTAGTTGATCAAAATATTATTTTTGGTGGGAAAAGATGGAGGGTTTCCCAAGTAGACTCGGAAAAAAAAGTAATACGGGTAAGCAAAGCAAAGGGTGGGCAACCGCCTCTTTTTTCTGGCGTGGGGATATATATTCATGACAAAGTACGAAAGGAAATGTTTGAAATATACAGTAATGGTGAATATCAGATTGTAAAAGGCGACTCTCGGATAGATTACCTTGATTCCAAGGCAAAGAAATTATTTCAGGAAGGCAGAGATTTTTTCAAGAATGCAGGATTGGATAAAAGTCCTTTTTTTGCACATGGTGACACAATATATATTTTACCTTGGCTGGGCGACAAGATAGTCAACACGTTAGCTACGATGCTTGTGGGGCAAGGTTTCCGAGTGACAAATAGCTCAGGAATACTTGAAATACAAGGAACAAGTATAAATGAAATTTGTTCTGTATTTAACAGGATACTCACGTCGCCTCAACAGACTCCTGAAAAGTTAGCGAGGTGTGTTCCAGAAAAAAAGACGGAAAAATTTGATCAGTTCCTCTCTGAACAATTGCTTTGTGAAACGTATGCGGCAAAGGCATTCGATATAGACGGTGCTTATCAGTGGATGCGCCAAGTCCTTGCATGAACATGTTGATTAAATAGCTTTGTAAAAAACTGAAATCAAATATATTCACCCTGACATACTGTTCCGCCACCGATCTTAAAAGACCACCACATTTTCATGGCTGCACAACAAAAAACAGACTGGCACCGGCTGCTGGGCCTGATCTTTATTGATGCATCTGTTCAGCGGTATCCCCAAAGAGGTCGAGTTTGCGGCCCGGCAATATAGAGGCAAAACCCAGGAAATCAGCACCGTGCTGAACAGCCTGTTCGATAATTACAACCTCGCCGGAAGAGATTGAGCTGTATTTGCAGAAAGACGGCAAAAAGAGAGGAAAATAACGAACCAACATAACTCAAGAGTTCAACAAAATCAGCTCAAGGGGACTTCCCGAGAAATCCGGCAAAAACCTACTCCTGACATTCAACAGAACTCTGATACACAGGCAACACCCGCAAGGCATCCACCCGGCTGTTGGGAATAACCTCAGTGTAACCGTTCACCCGCCTCATTCCACACAAAAAAAGATTGGACAAAAAAAGAAGATCACGATAGTTTAACCCAACTTTGCGATACCGAGAAAATAATCCTTTTGAAATCAGCATGTTAAGTGTTTTGGCAATTCGTTCTTGGCA
>JAABTP010000173.1 GCA_011389815.1 Desulfobulbaceae bacterium
CTGGAAAAAAAAATTTCGGTAATTAAGTTATCCCGCTTGAATGTTTAGGTGTTTTTTTACGAGCTGAATTGCTGCAAATATTGTTTTCATGATTCACTCATTGGTAATTCATTACATAGATCGGTTACTCGGAATACTCTTTGTCATCTTCAACCTGCCAAACGCAACTTCTCCTTATCCTCATAAATCCAATCCTCCACCTTCCCAAGTTTTTCCTTAACATCCCTAATCCCCGCCTCTTCCTCCGAAATCCACCCGGAAACAACAGACCGGAAATCATCACCCCGCGTACTCCCTGATCCGGCAGCTATCCTGCTGCCTGCGCCGCCTCGCCAAGCGGCATTTCCTGATACGAAAACTCCTGTAATCCCGCATTGGCTTTGGCGTGCTCAACGGTCATGCTGACGATGTTCCCGTTCTCATCAAAATCAGCATAGACATTCTCACTGATCTCCCGCGTTTCAACAGTTTCTTGATCTGAAAATTCAATCAACGCGGTATCTGTATCAGCAAAATATTTCACTTTCATGCTTCTTCCTCTCTGAATGACCTGTCGAAAAAGGCGTTATGAACTGTCTCTCCATCTTCAAGCAGAATCACCCGCAGATATTTGTTCTCTTCAGCAATCTTCGCCCATTTTCTGATTCTGCCGTCAGACTGAATTGCTGTCCTTTCCGGATGATCAATCACCCGCTGTATCCACTCCATACGTATTCCGGCACGATCAGGCCGTTGCCTCGTATGGTTAAAGTAGAGTGTTGTTTTCATGACAGTCCGACGCGTCTATTCTGTTCAACTCTTTGATTCTTCCTTCAAAGTCTTTTTTTTCGTTTTCCGTCCATTTGCCGAACAGATCGGAAAACATTTCCCGTCGTGCCGTTTTCCGGTCTGAGAGCAGAGTTTTTTGCAGAATAAACTTTACAAAACGATTTCGGCTAAGGCCGGACTGTTTTGATCTTTCAGTCAGCTTTTTTTCAAGCTCTCCGTCTATGCCGTGAATGGTCATTGATTTCATAGCAACCTCCTCTGTTCATTATGGTATAATTCTGCCGTTGCAAGCAAGGCAAGAATCTTGCAAAGCCTGTTCGCATGTTCTGGAAGAATCCCGGCTGTATTACCTGATTGAAACAATTTCCTGAGTCCTTTATGCTTGAACTTGATAATCATAACAGATTATACTCCGTACTGCTGATGTATTTCGTCCCGCAACGGACATCCAACAACAGCCCGGAGATCCCTCTCCGGGCCATAAGCTTCACTCCTCCCCTTCATCCTTCTTCTTGGGCTTCTTCCGCTCACTGGACCGCGTCCCGCCGACCATATCGTACTCCGACGAGTCCGGCCCACAGACCGCCTTGACAGAAAGGCGGACATGGACAAGGTAATCACTCAAGGCTCCGGCCTTGTCCCCCTTTTCCTAGCTCCCAAGCTCCAGCTTGGGAGCACGTATTCCTGAAGCTCTGCTTCTTGTATGAAGCGGAGCTTCACAGTGTCTGCGCCCAAGCAGAGCTTGGGCACTAGAAAAACGCCGGGTAATCCTGTCAACCATCCTTTTTCCGTAGGCGGGAGAATTGGTTGCAATATATTCGTAAATACTGCAAAGATGCCCGACAGCATTTTCTGTCCATCGAACCTTCATTCCGTCAACCCGAACCTTCTGCGTACTTCCTTAATATCAACCGTCCGCCCGGCATCGCTGTCGCTGATGCCCGCTTCAATGGTCTGCCGAACATAGATCTGTTCCATCAGATCATCCCATGTGGCGTTATCAGGCAACCGGTTTAAAATTCTGCCAGCTTCCTGTTTTATACTCTCGATCTGCATTGTTCTACCTCCTCTGATTGTACAATCGGTTTCATACGCATTGCAGACTCCATGTGCCATAAAGGATATCCCTAAAAGCCCGAAGATCCCTCTCCAGGCCAGAACACATCACTCCTCCCCATCCTTCCTCTTCGCCTTCTTCCGCTCACTGAGTCCCGCCGACCATCTCATACTCCTAAGAGTCCGCACCGATAATTTTACAGCTCCATTCGCTTCAACCTACTCAAATCCACCTTCTTCCTAATCTTGCCCAAGTCAAACTGAAGCTGAAGTTTCAGCCAACCTTCGGGAGTGCGCCCGAAGACCTTGGACAGCCGCAGGGCCATTTCCGGGCTTATCTTGGAACGACCGTTCAGCAAAGCGGATAACCGCTTTCGTGTCACTCCCAACGCCTTGGCCGCATCGGTCACGCTCAACTCCAAGGCATCCAGACAGAATTCCCGGATAATCTCTCCCGGATGCGGAGGATTGTACATTTCCATAATCAACCTCGTTAATGATAATCCAACAACAGCCCGGAGAACTCTCTCCGGGCATAAGCTTCACTCCTCCTTATCCTTCTTCTTCGGCTTCTTCCGCTCACTGGCCCGCGTCCCGCCGACCATCTCGTATTCCGAGGAATCGTCCCCGAAAAGCCCCTTGACCACAGCCCGAACCTGGACAATATAATCACTCAGATCCTCGGCGATATCTCCTTTTTCATTCACCAACCGCATCCGCTCAGCATTGAGCGCATCCAACTCACTCACCTTTGCTTGCAGGGCCGCGATCCTGGCCTCCATCTCAGCCGCTGAGATGGCATCCGGCAGCCCGGCCCCGATCTTTTCCAGGGCCTCTTTTACTTCTCCTGCTTCCTGCAACAACTTTGGTACACTTCTCGTCAACATAATGGTGTCCTCCTGTTTCGTTGTATGAAAACGCCGCAGCTCTGAAGCCACAGGCGTATGTTACATTGCGCGCACTGGATTCTTTCCTGCAAGCCCTTGCAACTCAATTACAAGGACATCTTTTTTTCTTGCGACCTCTTGCAGGCTTTCTGCGAGTATCCGCAAGAAGATTGCAAGACCCCGCAAGCTTGTTGCGAGCCTCCGCAATTGACTTGCGAGCCTCCGCAATTGACTTGCAAGCCTTCGCAATTGAATTGCAAGCCCTGGCAATAAGGTTGCGGGCCGTTGCAATGAAATTTTGACGCGTGGAAAATAAAAACAGTATTGATCCGCATCGAAAAAACAAAGAAGGCTTCTTCTGCGGATTATTATGTAAAGAATGTATGCTCAGAAAGAGAAACAACTGGATGACAAACGGACAGAGAGAACGGAAAGAAATACGCTTGTCAGAATGATTGAGGGCGGTATCCCGGCAGGATACTCTTTTCGAGAATTTCACAACATACTCTCTGACCAGAAATAAAAGCAGGTAGCCCGGCCATCTCCTCTCTGGAGACCCGTGACTTTCCGACACCGCCTCACGACGGCTGTGGCTTTATGCAACTTTCCGTTTCGACCGGAAAGCGAAACACCGATACATCATTATTATTCAATATGAATTTTTCATTAGAACTGTTCTTGGTTGTCTTGTCAAGTTTTTTTAGGTTCGCCCTTTGTTCAGGCAAGGTCGGCGTTCGATTAAATGTATGATGCTTGCGCTCTGCTTTTTGTATGAAGCGGAGCTTCACAGTGTCTGTACCCAAAAGCAGAGCTTGGGCACCACAGCCTACCGTTCGCTTCTCTCACCTCCAAACACCCCTCAACATGTCAAGGTTTTCAGCCAAATATTGAGGCCGAGAGCGCAGCAGCATCTTTCCTTTGTACTTCAAGCAGCGCACAAGTCCTTTTTATACTACGATTTTTTATTTCCTCCGCAAACCGGCCCCTATCCTGCAAAAGCAGTTGTATCCTTGTGTTCATTCGGCCCTTTGCCGGAAAAGACCTTGGAAGCATTCGACAAAAAATCTCAGCAATGGATTCCTTGCTGATCAAATCCGCTCAGAAAGCGGAAAGGAGAAGAGTATGTCAGAATATAAAAAACACTCCAGTCATTTTGCGCTGTTTTTTTTAATGGGCGGTGCGCTGGGCGCATTGGCGGGCATTTTCCTTGCCCCGAAATCTGGAAAAAGAATGCGGGCGGATCTCAGGGCAAAAGGCAGCAATGCAGTGGAGGACACCAAGGAAATGTACGGTGATGTCAGTGCCAAGGCGAAAGAAATCATTGAGGACGCTGAACAGCAGGCAAAAACCTTGCAAAAAGAGGCTGAACGACATCTCTCAGAGGCACGCCGGAAGGTGAAAGAGCTTTTGGCTGACCGCGAAGAAAAGAAAAACTGAGCATCCGTGTCTGAACCTCTGGAGATACTGCTGGCAATCAGCGTCACGGTCATTGCGGCGGTCATGGTGATGAGGGCTGTTTTTGAGATTCTTGCCCTTGTTCAGATTCGGCGGACCGCCCGCGAAGCGGAAAAGCTGCTTGCTTCGGTCACCCATGAAGTCGATTCGATTTCAGGCGGGGTCAAAAACCTTGTCCGATCCGTTCAGGAGCAGACAGAACGGATTGAGGAGAGTATTGCAACCTTTCATGACGTGGCGGCTTGGATGAAAGCGTTTCAATCAGAGGTCAAACCAGGGCTTGAAGAAACCCTGTTTCAGCTAGCCGCAGTCATCGGCAGCCTTCGACGGGGTGTCGAAGCTGTTTCCGGCAGTCTGCATGGCAAAAAATCACATTCTGAAAAATCGCAGCACAGGAGAAATCGTAATGAATGAGCATCCAAGTATAACAGATCGCGCAGAGGGAACTTGCCATCAAGTTATGAGCAGGATCAAAAAACTTTTAGGCAAGACATCTTGCAATCAGAAGACAGAAGGCGAGTGTAAAAAAGAAACTCCGCCGGAAAAGGTTCAGGATAAAGTTGGTTAAGCAGAGAAGATGAAAGTCTTCAGCCGTTACAAAACAAAGGTGGAGGGGTGAAGGTTCCTTTTTATTTTTTTTACGGTAGAATAAAAGATGATATATTATTATGCTCAACTATTCAGTTCGGGGGTAACAGGTAGAAATAATTATCGTTTTAAATGTCATGCTGTTACACGTTGTAACGGTTAATAAAATTCTATAGTGCCAAACCTTCGGTAAAAAAAATTGTTATGGCTGTTATGGCTGTTATGGCAGAAGATAAAAAACCCGCAAGTACCCAGTCAATAGTAATCAAGGTCGTGGTGGCCCTTGCTCTCGCAGTTGGCATCATCTTTTTACCCCGTCCCCAAAACCTTACCCCAGAAGGCCAGCGGTTTCTGGGACTTCTGGCAGCCGTTGTTTTTCTCTGGGTCAGCGAGGCAGTTCCTATCGGAACCACAGCCCTTCTGGCCGCATCAGGCCTGATTTTCTTGAAAATCCAGACCGCCCAGGCAGCCTGGACCCCCTTTGCCAGCCCGGCTACCATGTTCGTTCTCATGATCATCATGTTCGGGGTAGTCTTAAACGAGGTGGGGTTGGCAAACAGGCTTTTGTTTTACCTGCTCAAATTCGCCGGCACCAAGGTGAAGCGCCTGACTGATGCCGCTGTAGCCGGTATCGGTGATGCCGACCTTTTTATAAATCGTTCCTATAACTCGGCAGCGACCCAGACCGATGCCGCCTCAATCTATGAGTTCACAGAAGACGGTAGAGACGGGGAAAAGGTGGAAGGTCCCCCGCAGTACTTTGGCAAGGGTTGGTCTTCCAATCTCAACAGCTTTCTTTTAAAGCTGGACTATGCCCCGATCTATGAAGAGGTGCAGATTCTTTTCCCGGACGGCCATACCCAGAATTTTATCAAGGACGGTTCCGGCTATAAAGCGGATACCCCGGATAATTTTGATGTGCTGACCGAGGACGGCGGAGATTTTCTCCTGACAAGAAAGCACAGTCAGGAAAGCTGGAAATTCGGTTCTGACGGCAACCTGCTGGAGATAAAGGATAAGAACGGCAATACGATTACATACACCTACTCCGGTGAACTGTTGAGCAAAATCAGTGACGGCAACCGCTCCATAACCTTTCAGCATGATGGAAACGGGCATATCACCGAAGCCCGACTGCCTGAAGGCGCATAGTCCTGTCCTATGCATATGACGACGACCTGCTCACGGCAATGACCGACGGACGGGGCAACCGAACCGAATACAGGTATAACGAACACGATCAGATCAGCGAAATTATCACGCCGAAAGGTCATCATGCCATGCGGATGAATTACGATGACCGTTATCGGGCCATTGATCAGACCGTGGGCGAAAGCGAGCTGTATTCTTTTGTTTATCTGATAATTTCCTATCTGACATATCCCTCTGGTACCACTTAAATAGCTGGAACACCTGGATGAAAATGCTCTTC
>JAABTP010000174.1 GCA_011389815.1 Desulfobulbaceae bacterium
GTGACCCTTAAACTATCGTGATCTTCTTTTTTTGTCCAATCTTTTTTTGTGTGGAATGAGGGGGGTGAACGGTTACAATTCCAATAGTCGTGTTGGAACGTGATGCAGGACTTGAGTCCATTTGCCGAGTCTTCAAAACAATCAATTCCACAGGAACAAGGCTCACTACTTTCGATTTAGCGGTAGCACGTTTTTACCCCAAACCCGACCTTAGGAAAAAATGGGAAGAGGCTCTATCCTCTTATCCTGTACTTGAAGAATTTAACGTGGATGGAGAGAGAGCATTACAGGTTTTAGTGCTTCAGTTTGCAGAGGAAAGCGGCAGTGCCTTGGAAGTCAACCGTGGAACTCAGTTAAAGCTCAAAAGTAGCTATGTGGAATCAAATTGGGATGAGGCTATAAAATCACTTGCTCGTGCTTATGAATGGGCCAAAAGTATGGGAGCTCGAAGAAAAACATTAACAAATCATGCGTTACTGGTAGCTATCGGTTCGCATTGGTGTGTACGTCCGATGTTAGAACCTGATCATCTTTTACTCAGACGTTGGTTCTTCAGCAATCTTTTGCAGCCCGGAGCCACGCAAGCTGCAAATTACAGAATAAGTCGTTATTTTAAAGCATTAAAGGGACTTGCAACAGGAAATATTGATCGGGATACTATTCCCGAGGTATACATAACACCTGAAATACTACGTAGCTTAACGCAAGCTTCTGATAGTCGATTTAAAGCGTTACAGTGTATTTTGTCAGCAGCTGTCAGAGAAGATTTAATAAGTGGGCTTTCTGTTATGAATGAAGATATTGAAGACCATCATATTTACCCGAAAGCATATTGTAAGCAGGAAAGTTTAGATGCCAAGCTGTGCGAATCAATCGTCAACCGCATTGCTGTTTCGCGAGAAACCAATCGCAGTTTAGGTTCCACTGGACCAGATACATATTTCACTGAACTTGTTAAGCAAGCAAAGGAAAATGGAACTGTCAAAGGAATGCAGGCTCGTCTTCAAGCATGCTTTATTCCTAATGCCTCTAAAACTACAGCACAATTTCTGTCTCAATTCTCTCCTGAAAAATTTGATAGCTTTATGAATAAAAGAGCAAAACTTCTTGTGGATGAAGTGCGACGTGTTGTTGGAAATTCACTGGTTACTGAAGAACCGGATGACTACGATGAGGACATATAACGTCCCGTGCTTAATTTATCAAAATTGAACATGAGCTTCAGTTTTCTCATTAAAAGCATCCTTATCAGAGGTACGTCGTGAAAAGCATATTTAAAGAAGGAAAGAAATACACCTTCAGTGATTATTTCGAGCTGGGCAACCCCACAGAAGAAATCATCAGATCACTGGGCTACGCTTTCTCCACCCAAGCACTCGATCTGCCCCGAAAAGATACTATCAGCCGGGAATTGATTGAACAGGTCAGCACAACCTACTACTCCATCCTTCCGAAAATATCCGTCAATTCGGAAACAGCAAAGCGGGAAGTAATGATCGCCCCTGTTCTCCATGCGGTGATTCAGTATATCAATGCACGCTTAAATATAGAATATCCTGTCAGTATCAACGATAAACTCAGCGGAACCATTGATTATCTTTTCCGTTCTTCCCAGGAACTGATTGTCATTGAGGCGAAGAAAGGTGACCTTGATCGGGGATTCAACCAGTTGGCCGCAGAAATGATTGCAATGGATATGTATGAAGAGGGGCAGATCGACCCGACAAAGGTCTACGGAGCAATCACCATCGGTGAAGTCTGGCGTTTTGCTGTGTTGGAACGAAAAGAAAAGCTGTTGATCAAGGATATTCATACCTTTCGATTCCCGGAAGATCTTACTGAAATCTTTTCTGTTGTGATAGGCATATTGGAAGGAAACAACTGATCGATCTGCTCCATAATTCGGCAAACCACTAACCTGACCCATTCCCGTGACCTCTGAACCCAAATACATCTCCGTGCGCGGCGCACGGATGCACAACCTGAAGAACATCTCCGTCGATCTGCCCCGCAACCAGCTGGTGGTCTTCACCGGTCTGTCCGGCTCCGGCAAATCCACCCTGGCCTTTGACACCCTGTACGCCGAAGGCCAACGCCGCTACGTGGAATCCCTGTCCACCTATGCCCGCCAGTTCCTCGGGCAGATGGACAAGCCGGACGTGGACCTGCTGGAGGGCCTGTCGCCAGCGGTCTCCATTGAGCAGAAGACCACCTCCAAGAATCCGCGTTCCACGGTGGGCACGGTGACCGAGATCTACGACCACCTGCGCCTCCTCTTTGCCCGGGCCGGGCAGCCCCATTGCCCGAAATGCGGCGAACCTATCAGCTCCCAGTCCATTGAGGATATGGTCAACACCCTGCTGAATCGTTCTGAGGAGGCGGAGCGACCGGAGAAGGTCATCCTGCTCTCTCCGCTGGTGGTTCGCAAAAAGGGCAGTCACGAGCAGATCCTTCAGGAGCTGCGTAAAGACGGTTATGTCCGAGTGCGGGTGGACGGCGAGGTTCGGCCTCTCAGTGAAGAGATCAAGCTCAAGAAAAATATTTTTCACTCCATCGAGGCAGTGGTGGATCGAGTGGTGCTCAAGCCGGGCATCCGCAGGCGGCTGGATGAATCAGTGTCCACGGCAGTGGGCCTGAGTGAGGGCACCATGCTGGTCCAGTTCCCGGACAGCGACGAGGAGGTGTTGTTCTCCGAGTCCGCAGCCTGCCATTCCTGCGGGATCTCGGTTCAGGAGCTGTCCACCCAGCTCTTTTCCTTTAATAATCCCCAGGGGGCCTGCCCGGAATGCAGCGGTCTTGGGGTGAAGCAGGTCTTTGCCGAGCAGCTCATCGTGCCCGATCCCGGTCTCTCGCTGGAGGATGGTGCTATCGCCCCGTGGTCGCGGCGGAAGCTGGCCAGCCATAATGCCCAGTGGATTCAGGCATTGGCCGCCCATTACGGCTTTGATCCGTCCCTCCCTTTCAAGAAGCTGCCTGTTGAGGCGCAACAGGTACTGCTCTACGGCTCAGGCAACCAGCGCATCGAATTCCGTTACAGCCGGGGCAACCGGCGTTTGGTTTCTCAGATCCCCTTTGAAGGCATCATCCCCCGCATGGATCGCCTCTTCCTGGAGACCACCTCGTCCCGAGTGCGGGAGGAGACAGCCCGTTTTATGAAGGAGCAGCCCTGCCCGGTTTGTCATGGGGATCGGCTCAAGCCCGAGGCCCTGGCTGTGCGGGTGGGAGGGCGCACCATTGTTGATCTGACCCGGATGTCCATCGACCACCTGATTGCAGAGCTGCACGGCATGAGCTTCAGCGGGCATTATCAGATGATTGCCGAACCTGTGCTCAAGGAGGTGCAGGAGCGGCTGGGTTTTCTGCACGGAGTAGGCCTGGGCTATCTTTCACTGGAGCGCAAGGCGGGCACGCTCTCCGGCGGCGAGGCCCAGCGGATCAGGCTGGCCTCCCAGATCGGCTTGCGGCTGGCCGGGGTGCTTTATATCCTGGATGAACCCAGCATCGGCCTCCACCAACGCGATAATAATAAGTTGATCAAGACCCTGCTCAGTCTCCGTGATCTGGGCAACACGGTCATCGTGGTGGAGCACGATACCGACACCATTGCGGCGGCAGATCATATCCTGGATATCGGTCCCGGTGCGGGGGTGCATGGCGGCGAGATCCTCTACTCCGGTCCGGTCCCGGGCCTGCTGGACTGCCAGGACTCTCTGACTGGCGGTTATCTCTCCGGCAGGCTGTCCATCGCCATTCCGAAGAAACGGCGAAAGGTGCGCAAGGGGGCTAAGTACGGCCTGACCGTCAAGGGCGCGACCATCAATAATCTTTGTGATATGACCGTCCGCTTTCCTCTGGGCGTGATGACCTGCGTCACCGGGGTGTCGGGTTCGGGCAAGAGTTCGCTGGTCATGGAGACCCTGTATAAGGAGGCCCACGCAGTGCTTCAGGACGGCGACAGGCCCAGACTGCTGCACGGGCTGGAGCATGTCGATAAGGTTATTGATATTGACCAAAGTCCCATCGGCAGGACGCCGCGCTCCAACCCGGCTACCTATACCGGCGTGCTCACCCCCATCCGGGAGCTGCTGGCCCGCCTGCCTGAGTCCAGGGCGCGGGGCTATAAACTGGGACGCTTCAGCTTCAACATCAAAGGCGGTCGCTGCGAGGCCTGCGAGGGTGACGGGGTGCTGCGCATTGCCATGCATTTCCTGCCGGATATCTACGTCACCTGCGAGACCTGTCAGGGGAAACGCTATAACCGGGAGACCCTGGAGATTAAATATCGGGGCAAGAACATCGCCGATATCCTGGCGATGACCGTGGAGGAGGCCCTGGACTTTTTCCAGAATATCCCGCCCATCAAGAACCGGCTCCGGACCGTGCTGGATGTGGGGCTGGGCTACATCACCCTGGGCCAGTCCTCAGTGACCCTGTCCGGGGGCGAGGCCCAGCGGGTCAAGCTGGCCCGTGAACTGAGCAAACGCTCCACCGGCCAGACCCTGTACATCCTGGATGAACCCACCACCGGCCTGCATCCAGCGGATATTCAGCACCTGCTGCTGGTGCTCAACCGGCTGGTGGACAGCGGCAATACCGTGGTGGTGATTGAGCATAACCTGGATGTGATCAAGACGGCGGATCATATTATTGATATCGGCCCGGAAGGCGGGGACGGGGGCGGGCAGGTGGTGGCCTGCGGTACGCCGGAGGAGGTGGCGGAGGTGCCGGAGTCGTTTACCGGGCGGTTTTTGCGGCAGGTTTTGGGGGAGGGGGAGAACCCTTGCTAGAGTCTATTTCATCAAAAAATAATAGGGTAACTACGACTAATGGAAAGTATTCGACAAGATTCTAGGTTCACCGAAGCGACTGTTTTAGCTGGTGATATAGTCAGAGAAATTGAACAGGACAATGCTCCCCTTGATCTGATATGTTTGAAAAGTTCTCGTCTTGCTCTTCTCCTTAACGATCCAAAGCAGTCGGAAGTATTTACAAAATTAGCATATAACGCGGGAGAATGTGTTGCACATCTGGATGTAGTTGGGGAGCGGTTTGATAAGATTCAAGATGAACCGAAGAGACCAGAAGATCCGATGAAACGAGCAGCCTTATCATCCTTGAGTCATGAGTACTATCGCCAAGAAATGCGTAGTTATGAGGATGATCCAGTAGTAAAACGAAAACATGAGATGAAAAGATTTCAGGAGAGTAAACAGAAATTGAGTTTATTCAGGACTCAAGTATACAAGTATGCTCTTGATAATTATTATAAGTTACGCTTCAGTGATATACCGGAACATGTCTTCGCGAAAACACGTCTTAGAGTAGATAATCACCTTGGTAAGGTATTGCCGGATTCAAAAGAAAAGTTCTATTCAGTGTACAGCAATCTGGAGTCGAATAATCCTGAAGATTGGGCAAATGCTGTGCATTCATGCCGTCGTATTCTTCAAGCACTTGCAGATAAACTCTATCCGCCTCAAGATGGCAAGACAGTAGAGAAAAACGGCAAGTCCATAAAAATTGGCTCGACACATTACCTCAACAGGATAAAACAATATGTTGAGAGCAAATCCGAAAGCAGGCGGTTTAAAGAGATTGTTGGTTCACATACGGAGTATCTTTGGGAACGACTTGATGTTGTATATAAAGCTACAAATAAAGGCTCTCATGGCGAGATATCTCAACGGGAGGAAGCGGAACGCTATATCATCTTTACGTATTTACTCATAGGAGATATCTTGACCTTGTAAGCGATCTTTGCTCTGAGACGTTTTCCCCAGAGGGCGCGTGTCCCGTCACCAAGGGCGAAAGGCAATCCCCTTGTGACGCACGACAATCCCCAAGCGGCGAAGGGCAATCCCCCTCTGACGCATGATGATCCCCAAGGTGCGAAGGGCAATCCCCCTGTGACGCACGATAATCCCCAAGGGGCGAAGGGAAATCCCCCGGTGACGAATGATGATCCCCAAGGTGCGAAAGGCTATCTCCCTGTGACGGACGATGATCCCCAAGGTGCGAAGGGCAATCCCCCTGTGACGGATGATGATCCTCAAGGGGAGAAAGGCAATCCCCCTGTGACCGACGATGATCCCCTAGGGACGAAAGGCAATCCCCCTGTGACCGACGATGATCCCCAGAGGGCGAAAGGCAGTCCCCTTGTGACGCATGATGATCCCCAAGGG
>JAABTP010000017.1 GCA_011389815.1 Desulfobulbaceae bacterium
AAACTGAAAGAACTCGGTTTTACCAGCCCGCAACTTGCTGCGGCCCTTGGCAGCATAATTGGTCGGGCATGTCACCCTGCTAGCGAACGGTCCACCCATGACTGGCTGCAGAATTTCTCGGCCCTTGGCGAGCTTATTTCATATGATTTCGAAAAGATAAGCCTGAGCCGCATGTACGAAATCGCTGATAAGCTTCTGAAACACAAAACAGCACTGGAAGAGCACCTCTCAGAGCAGGAACGCTGTATTTTCAGTCTGAAAGAGACGATTACCCTCTATGATCTGACCAATACCTATTTCGAAGGAGCATCTGGAGACAATACCCTGGCTGCGCGTGGCCGATCCAAGGAAAAACGCTCTGATTGCCCTCTGGTAACCCTGGCTGTGGTTCTGGATGGACAAGGTTTTATCAAGCAAAGCAATGTGTTCGAAGGAAATGTGAGTGAAGCAAAAACTCTTGCCACAATGATTGAAGACCTGGAGGAAAAATATCCACCGAATGGTCTGTTTATAAAAGAAAAACCAACTGTTGTTATGGATGCCGGGATCGCCACCGAGGAAAATATCCAATGGCTGAAGGACAAGGGGTATCCCTATCTGGTTGTCAGTCGAAAAAAGCATCGCGAATTTGATGAAGAACAGGCTGTTTTTGTTAAAAAAGACAAAAAAGGCACAGTGAAGGCACAAAAGGTCGTTGACGAAGAAACCGGTGAAATCCTTTTGTATTGCCACTCAACCCAGCGTGAGAAAAAAGAGCGGGCCATCAATAATCGCTTTGCGATACGCTTTGAGGAGGCTTTGGAAAAACTGGATAAGGGTCTGCGTAAAAAGGGTTGCCTTAAGAAATATGATAAAGTTATCGAAAAGATAGGGAGATTGAAACAACGGTATCCCAAAGCTGCGGCACAGTACGAGATTGCTGTGGAGCAGGATGAGCAGAGCGGCAATGCAACGCTCATCACCTGGGAGTCTCAGCCAAAAGACAATACAAAGCAAACATTACCAGGTGTTTATTGCATCAGAACCTGTCAGGACTGGGATGAAAAAACACTTTGGAGCACCTATACGATGCTCACTGACGTTGAAGCGGTTTTTCGTTCTCTGAAGTCAGAACTTGGCTTGCGGCCTGTATTTCACCAGCAAACTGAGCGTGTTACAGGGCACTTATTTATCAGTGTGCTTGCCTATCACCTGATTCAGGCAATACGGTACCGGTTAAAAAAAGTAGACATTCACGATAGCTGGAAGACCATTCGTGAACAAGTGGGCGACCATAGCAGAATTACTGTCACTGTACAGTGTAAAAATGGAGATACGGTTCATATCCGAAAAAGCTGTCGCCCGGAACCGAGACAACAAAGAATATATGACGCTCTTGGCCTGCCACATCATCCTGGCAGGATTATCAAGAGGACGATTCCGGCAAAATAAAAATTTGTAGTGCCATAGGAATAGTCAAAAAATAAGCAACTTGTTGTTTTTGCATAACTTTGACTTTTTATGTCACGAACTTGGGTTAAGTCAAGAAATCGGCCAGACCTATCGCTTGCCCACCGAAGCCGAGTGGGAATACGCCTGCCGGGCAGGGAGTGAGTCGGCATATTGTTTTGGGGACGATGAGAAGTTGCTGGGCGAGTATGCTTGGCATGAGAAGAATTCTGGGGGAAAGACACACCCGGTAGGCGAAAAGCTTGCCAATGGCTGGGGTCTGCACGATATGCACGGCAATGTCTGGGAATGGTGTCAGGATTGGTATCGCAACAAATACTATGCCCAATGTCAGAAGAGAGGGATGGTGAAGAATCCGCAGGGTGCCCGAAGGCCCGTCGAGTACCGTGTCGTACGCGGCGGCTCTTGGTTCGGCACGGCGGGGCGCTGCCGTTCCGCCTGCCGGTTCAGGTACGAGCCTGTCTCCCGCTACGTCGATTTCGGCTTTCGCTGTGCCCGAGTTCAGGGTGAGCTGGCCGGAGGGCCTGTTAAGGAGGAAAGTGCCAGACGTACTTTTCCGTCGCAGAGCAGCAGGACAGCACCGTCGCAGCACCATTCCGCCCGGCGTTGAAACACCGGGCTATTTTCTGCCGTCCCTTTGGGACTTTTGTCCCGGAGGGACATTCGATCATAGCCCAGTGATTTATCGCTGGGCAGCCTGGGGCAATTCGTGCTCTATATTGCCCTTTCAGGGCATCGAACCCTGCGATCAGCCACCAACCCGTAGGGCGCGAACCCCTGTGTTCGCCCTGAAACATTGATGCCGGAGGCCTTATCAGTATCGAATCATCATCCTACGGCATGTCAGAACGATGCTGCAACGCTGTAGAGCCTTCCTGCACCGTTGACGAATGATGCAAAGACACATAAGAACGACCCTGCGACGGTGCAGAATGATCCTGCGGAAGCTACGAACGTTCCGGTACCGATGACGGAAGCCTCGTCACCATCGCAGAATGATCCTGCAATAGGGGATAGTCTTGCGTCACAAGGGGATAATCCTTCGTACATGGGGGATAGCCTTCCGTCACAAGGGGATTGCTCTGCGTACATGGGGGATAGCCTTCCGTCACAAGGGGATTGCTTTGCGTCACAGGGGGATTGCTCTGCGTACATAGGGGATAGCCTTGCGTCACCGGGGGAGAACTCTTCGTATCCGGGGGAGCTGCACCATCCCTTAAATCCTGTTGATCAATCATCGGGAAGGATCTTGCCATCTTGCCATTGTTAAGTATTTTATGTTATGCTTTACAGCATTAATTGTCATGTTGCCGTTTGCAATTCATCTTTACTCTTCCCAAATACCAAAAAGAAGGAGAAAGTACATGAAAAAGTATCAAATGTTGTTCCGAGGAACCTCCCTGTTTATCGCAGCTGTAGTCCTGTTCTGCACCACCTCCTGTGGAACGATCATGTATCCCGAACGCCGTGGTCAGTCGGCAGGCCGGATAGATGTCGGGGTCGCAGTATTGGACGGTATAGGCCTGCTGTTCTTTTTTGTTCCCGGCGTTGTTGCCTTTGCGGTCGATTTCGCAACCGGTGCCATCTATCTGCCCTACGGCTCTTCTGATCTCGACCTCTCACCGACCGACCTGAAGAACGCAGAGGTTGTTCAGGTTGAGCCGACCTCGTTAAGCCGCTCTGAGATTGAGTCCATAGTCAAGGAGAAAATCGGCAAAGATGTGGAATTGACCTCCCCTGCAACACGAGTGGCCAAGGTCGTTCCAGGAGATGAGCTGGCCTGGACCGGCATTGCGGAAGTACTGACACCTCAGCAGCTGGCAAACTTTGAAAACAACTGAATCCTGAGAGCAACAAGGGGTTGGCAACTCTTCTTTAGCTGGCAAGGTCCGCTTGAGTGCAACGAAGTCAGGAGAGAGTCTTGCGCCACAAGGGGATAATGATAATTTGATTATCCCTTCCTATAAAAAAGAAATAACCAGTGGAGCCAAAATCCCATTCAGGTTACTCTACAAAACAGCCTGTCCTTTAAAAGGACAGGCTGTTCATCGTATACTGGGCAGGAAGGGTAAGACCCTTTTGTTCGTGCAGGCAACCAGCTTGAAATCACCCTAATCTGTTATCATGTAAAGAAAACCTATGGGACTGTGGCCGGACTCGTTTTCCTTTGTCAATATTGAGTGGACCAGGCAGCTATACAGGCAGTTGAATCAACTCACCGGAGATAAGGCACAGGAGTTGAATCGGTTAAGGGATGATTTTGCTGATCCGCTGGAGCTGGCTCGTTTCTATGTTGAACCCTGTCTTCAGGCCTGTCGTCCGGTCACGTCCCGCAACGGAGTACCCCTTCCTGTCCCCTGCCAACCAGCTTTTTCCCTGCTCAATCGTTTCTTGGCCAGTGGTCGTTCAGATAACCGGGATGGAAGCCATCAGCTGTTCCTTCTTGGGGAGCCTGGTGCTGGCAAGAGTTCCCTCCTTCTGATTATCAAACTGATGCATCTTGCCGGTTTTTGGCCCCAGGATTATGATTGCCAGCTTTTCCTTTTGGATGAACACACGCTGGATTTGGTGGAGGATATAGGGGATAAGAGGCGAACAGTGCTCCTTATTGATGCCTTGAATCAGGATAAACAGGCCAGAAATCATCCCCTGAACCGCCTGTTTCCTCTGTTGCAGGCTGGCGAGCCCTTTTACCGGGTGATTATTTCCTGCCGCAGTCATTTTTTTCCAGCAGTGATACCAGATAGTACAGGACGACTGCGGATCAGGGCCTTGGCAGGCTATAACTACCCTATTCTCTATCTCTCTCCGTTTGATTCCCAGCAAATGGACCAGGTTCTGCAAAAACGATTGGCCCGTAATATGTCAGATTTTATTGGCTTGCAGCGTTTCGGGATGGGGCAACAGCGGAAAAAGGCGGCTCTGTTTCTGACCAGGGCTGGTGAGCTGGGCCAACGGCCTCTTATTCTCCAGCATATTGCCACCCTGCTGAATATTGAAGAAAGCCGGATTCGTAATGCCTATATGATATATGAGTCCCTGATTTTCTACTGGCTGGATCGTCAACTTGAAGCCCTGAAAGACTGCGGCTGTCGTTGTTTACCAGAGCGCTATGAACTTTTCAAAGCCTATGGTCGTCTTGCCCGTTGGATGGAAAAGCGGGGTGTCAGGGAGATCAAGGAAAAGACATTGCAGGAGATTTTTTGTGAAAAGGCAGAGATTTGCCAATTTGCCCATTGTCAACCTGATCCGGCTTTGTTACGAATGACAACCCGGCATACCTATTGTTTTACCCATGCTACCTATCAGGAATTTCTTCTTGCCCATGCCCTTATTTATGACAGCATGCCTTTTACCGCCCCGTTGCGGGCTACTGATCAGGTTGTTCGTTTTCTTGATCTGGCCCATAGTATCAATGAGTATAT
Source organism: Desulfobulbaceae bacterium (assembly GCA_011389815.1). GTDB lineage: Bacteria > Desulfobacterota > Desulfobulbia > Desulfobulbales > Desulfobulbaceae > Electrothrix. The sequence goes on from JAABTP010000017.1 coordinate 4,875, forward strand.
CGGTCGCCTGAACCTGGTTGAGTTTAATCCCTTTCGTTATACTGAGACCTACAGGACCATGTTTTCATGGCATGACAGGTTAGGCCGATCTCGTAATAAGGTGCTCAGGGGACCGGAGATGATCATGGTGCCAGGGGGGCGATTCAGAATGGGAGATATTCAGGGAGACAGTTCCAGTGATGCCCGGCCAGTGCATGAGGTGGAGCTGGATGATTTTGCCTTGAGTCGTTATCCTGTAACCTTTGAAGAGTATGATCTCTTTTGCAGAGCTACCAACAGCCGCAGGCCTGCGGATAATGGTTGGGGCCGGGGGCAGCGTCCGGTGGTGGATATCAGTTGGCAGGATGCAAACAATTACTGCGATTGGCTGAGTATGGTCACCGGGCGACCCTATCGTTTGCCCACAGAGGCTGAGTGGGAGTATGCCTGTCGGGCAGGGAGTGAGACAGTGTATTTTTTTGGCAATGATGCCATTTTTTTGGGTGAATATGCCTGGTATGCAGGGAATGCTGGCAGTAGAATCCATCCGGTTGGCCGCAAAAAGCCCAATGAATGGGGGTTCTATGATATGTATGGCAATACCTGGGAGTGGTGCGCTGATAGCTATCTGGAAAATTATTACACAGAATTGCCCATGAGTAATCCTACTGGTGCTGATCAGGGGGCAGGTCGGGTCTTGCGGGGCGGATCCTGGGACAGTGGCAAGCGCTTTATCCGTTCTTCCTTTCGTTTTCGCCTTTCTCCTGGCTTGCGCATTATCCGGGTGGGTTTTCGGGTTGCCCAGGGGTATCGGGAGTAATCCCTTTGTCGGGGCTGCGTAGAGGGGCTGGTCTCTGTACCAGCCCGGTATGAAAGGTGATGCCTGTCATAATGGGTGCTGTGATTACGCCGTAAACATTTTTCGTACTTCTTTGAGGTAATCAGAATTACAGATCACAATGGCCCGATTCCCTTCCTGAATATGGGTGGATCCCACCGCAGTATGCCAGGCTCCGTCACGAAAAACACTACCAATGATGATATGACCTGTAAAAGAGGGATCCAGCTTGGCTAAGGGTTTACGGGTCACCGGAGCACCTGGAGCTGCTATCAGGTCAACGACCTCAGCATCAAACCCGTGCATATGCATCACAGAAAGCAGTTCATTACGGCTGATATAGGTGAGGATTTCGTTTCCAGCCAGGATTTTTTTATTCAGGACAATATCTGAGCCACTGGTGGAAGCTAAGACCATGTAATCCGTATTATTGACCATGCATATGGTTTTTTTCAGATTACGCAACGAGTTGTCTGTTTCCGCTGGCTCCATAAGCTGTTTTGCCAGCAGGCAGCTCATAATATTGGTTTCATTCTGGCCTGTGGTGGCAATAAAGGTATCCATGTCCGGTAAGCCAGCCTCTTCCAGAACATATTTGTCTGACCCGTTGCCGTGCAGGATTTCCGTATGGGGAAGCAGGGAAGAAAGCTCGGTGGCCCGTTGTTCATCCTGTTCAATCAGGCGGACATGGACCTCTTTGCCCAGGAGTTCTGCCAAACGGCACCCGACCAGGCCACCACCGAGAATCATGATGCGATTTCTTCGCTGTTGCTGAATGCCAGCCAGATCAATAAGGCGAGGCAGGTCATCCTTATTGGCCATAACCAGGATCTGATCATGGGGCAGAATTTCGTGTTCACCTCCAGGAATAATAGTGGTGATTCCCCGGGAGATTGCAATTACCCGAAAAGGAAATTCGTTATAGCTCTTTGCAATCTCAATAAGGGTTTTATTGGCCAGAGGAGAATCATCATGTATCCGGGCCGCCAGCACCTGCATCTGGCCCAGGGCAATGTCAATAATTTCATCACCAGCAGTCCGTTTGATCAGGCGGGCAATCTCCTGAGCAGCCAGCTCTTCCGGGTGGATGAAAAGGTCAATTTTTAAATCATCCCCTTGGAGCAGGGCATCTTTATTACCGAAATCCAGGGACCGTACCCTGGCTATTTTGCAGGCAATGCCGAATTTGTCGGCAATCATGGAGGTCATCATGTTGACCGCATCATTATCTGTTACTGCGATCATATAATCCATCTGATCAGCAGCAGCTTCCTGCCAACAGTCAATACTCATTGCACTCCCGTTGATAATACGGGCATCCAGATTATCATCAGCATGTCGAACCAGATCCGGGTCTGATTCAATGACTGTGACCGAATACTCTTCATCCAGGAGTCGGGTTGCCAGATGGTACCCAATGCCTCCCAGACCGAGAATGAGGAAGTTTTTTGATTCTGCAGGTTTTTTTTTAAGCTTTTTCAGTGCATTCAGCATGGTAAAAAGAATTTTAAAAGCAATGATTCGCGATTAATGGTTTAGCCCGTCTGGATCTTTTTACCCCAGCCCAAAGGGTTGGGAAAGAAGGTAGAGGCAGATGCTGGTACATGGAATTGACCTGCTTCTGCTGTTCCGGCGGGAAATGATTTGACAGTAAGGGGGCCTGTGATTAAAATACCTCCTTTTTGGAAATAAATGACCGGCTTTCATTTATCGCTGTTTTGTCTCTTGATGCTGCTGGAATCTGTTATACTGTCCTCTGATTTTTAATTGTCATGTCCTGAATACCAGACAGGTGAGTATAAGCAAAGGGAAAATAGAGATAATGTTACGGTTTAACTGGTTTACAATAAGAGAGATAAAGGAATTATACCATGAGTAAGAGAACATTTCAGCCCAGTAATCTGAAGCGCAAACGGAACCACGGTTTTCGGGTACGTATGAAAACCCGTTCCGGGCAGGCAATCATTAAGCGTCGTCGGGCCAAAGGACGGAAGAGCCTTTCAGCCTGATTTGCTGGATTCGTATGCAACGGTTCGGACAGAGGAACTCTGTACGTCTCAGGCAAACCAGAGACTTTAACAGGGTGTACCGAAACGGGGACCGGTTATACGGAAAAGGATTCACCCTTATCTATTTGGGGGGTGAGCAGAAAGACAGTTGTTTTACCGGGAGCCGATTAGGAATCTCTGTACCGAAAAAGGTTGGGAATGCCGTACAGCGCAACAGGATAAAACGGATTATTCGTGAGGCGTTTCGCCTGCACAGGGAGGTGTTCCCCCAAGGCAGCGATATAGTGTTTGCTGTGCGACCGGGGTTCCCTCTCACCGGGTTGCAGGCTGTCCGTGATGCGGTTGCCAGTATGACCGGGGCTGAAGGTGCTGAGTAATGTGTGGTTGTTCTCATGATCAGCATAATCAGCATAACCGGCATGAGCATTCTGAGCCATTACAGGCAGAAGACCTGGGGATGGTGGAGGTGATGCAATCCCCAAAAAAGACAGGTCTTGCGGCGTTTCTTTTGCTTTTCCTGGTAAAAGGGTACCGTTACGGTATCTCGCCGCTCTTCCCACCCAGCTGTCGCTATGTACCGACCTGTTCGGAATATGCTGTTGAGGCCATTGCCCGGTACGGTGCGCTACGTGGGGGATGGCTTTCTCTTTCCCGTATTCTGCGTTGTCATCCCTTTGTCGCTGGCGGCTATGACCCGGTTGAATAGTTTTTGTACTCTCCGTTCTCAATAATTCCTCTCTCTGGAACCTACCTATTTCAAGGAAAAATTTTTCATGGACATGCAACGGGCCTTTTTGGCTATTATTATTTCATTTGTTATCCTGATAGGGTATCAATCGTTCTTTATGCCCCCGGCGCCACCAGTTGCTCCGGGGCAGCTTGAGCAGCAGGGAAATACAGGTACAAGAGATACTACTGGTACGGTGCAACAGGGTGAGAGCGCAACCAGTGCGGTTGTATCGACTGACTCTGTTCCTGGAGGTCAGGCAGGACAAGCTTCGGTAATGCAGGCTCAGGCAACACAGAATGTTGTTGTAAATCTTGATGCCCGTGAGATTGTCGTTGAGACTCCTTTGTATACAGCTGTTTTTTTTGAGCAGGGCGGTGGTCTGAAAAGTTTTGTCCTGAAAAAATATCAGACAGCAAAGGCAGAAGATGCACCTCCGATGGAGATGATTACAACCAGTAATCCTGCTGAATTTCCTATGGTCTTTTCTCTGGACAACGGGGCAGGCCAGGATCTCTTATTTTTTCAGGCTGAGACAGATTCTGTCCGGGTTGATGAAGGAGGAACCGGCAAGTTAATCATGACTGCGGACCAGGACAACGGGATAGAGATTGAACGGCATCTCACTTTTACTTCAAACACCTATCTCATTGATAGCAGGTATGTGATCAGAAATACTGGCGCAGTACCGCTTCAGATAAGTCCGGCCCTGGCAATGACCAATGCCCCGTTTTCTTCTGGTGCTGCTGGTGGTGGCCTGGCTGGTGCTTCTGCTGGCGTGTTTAACGGACCCAGTGCCTACATTAATGGTGAACTGGAGGAGATTGATAGAGACGACCTGATTGACAGACCGTTTTTAATGCAGGGAGATCTGAGTTGGGCCGCCCATGTGGATAGTTATTTTATGTGCGCCCTGATCCCTGCCAAAGGAAATATTGGTTCTTTTACTGCTGTGGGCCAGGAAAAGGTTCGTACTGTCCTGGCAGGCGGTATTACGAAATTGCTCCCTGATGAAACCAGGGAGTTTCACTATGAGGGATATTTTGGTCCCAAAAAATTAGCATATTTAAAGGAAACCGGCTATAAGCTTGCAGAGGCAATTAATTTTGGCTGGTTTGATATTCTGGCTAAGCCAATGTTGTACCTCCTGAACTTTTTTCATTCTATTCTGGGAAACTACGGTATTGCCATTATCCTTTTAACCTGTCTGATTAAGGGCACTTTCTGGCCTATTACTCAGAAAGGGATGAAGTCCATGAAGAATATGCAGAAGTTGCAGCCCAAGGTTGCAAAGCTCCGGGAAAAACATAAGGATGATCCGGCCAGGATGAATCAGGAAATGATGGCCTTATATAAAACCTATAAGGTTAATCCCGTGGGTGGCTGTTTGCCCATGCTGATTCAGATTCCTTTTTTCTTTGCACTCTATCGGGTATTGATGGCAGCCATTGAATTACGTCATGCTCCCTTTATGCTGTGGATTAATGACCTGTCAGCACCGGATCGTTTGATGATAGGCTTTGATATTCCAGTGTTACACGGGATCCCGGTGCTGACGATTTTGATGGGTGCTTCTATGTATTTACAGCAGAAGATGACACCAACAACAGCTGATCCGACCCAGGCCAGGATTATGCAGTTCTTGCCAATTATTTTTACTGTGATGTTTATTAATTTTGCATCAGGTCTGGTTCTGTATTGGTTTGTTAATAACCTGCTTTCAATTCTTCAGCAGCAGTTGATTAATCGACAGACAGGCAAAGGAGCCGTCGCAACTGGCTAAGAGAATATTCTATTTCGCTTTTCAGTCTTACTGATTTGGGACATGAGAAGGTGAAATAAGCAGATGACGTGGTCGGGGTTTCCCAGCCATTTTCATAGAAGAGGAACCGTTTACATGGTACAAGGAAAAGATTTTTACGGCGGCACTGTTACAGATGCTATTGCCGAGGCTTGTCAACAGCTTTCGATTTCTCAGGATGCATTGGATATTGAAATCCTGGAAACCGGATCGTCAGGAATTTTTGGACTATGTCGTAAAAAAGCGCATATCCGGGTAACAAAGAGGGAAGAGCAACAGGATGTTGCTGAGCAGGAACAAGCACAAGAGGCCCGAACGCAATCTGGGCAGAAGAGCAGGCAAAAGACAGCAGAACAGGCTGAAAGTGCAGATCCCACTGTTCGTAAAGACAGTGGACGTAAAGAAAGTGGCTCGAAAGAAGATGGTAAGAAAACAGCACCACGGTCTGCACGGCATGCAGAGGCTGATCAGCCTCCGCCTGAACTTCCTTCTGAAGAACGTATGGCAGAGATTCAGGAAGACATCTCAACCATGCTGGAGCTGATGGGGTTTCCCTCAACAGTGACTGTTATTCTGAAAAAATACACTGTTGCCTGCCATATCAGTGAGGAGTATGAGGAAGAGCTTGTGGGCAGAGAGGGCAGGACCCTGGACAGCCTGCAATATTTGTTGCGCAAAATGACCTCCAGACATCTGCCAGACCGGATTATGCTCTCCCTTGATGTGGGTACCTATCGGGAGCGTCGGGCTGAGGAGCTGAAAGAATTGGCTCTGGAGCTGGCAGCACAGGTCAGGGAAGAAGGCAAGACTCAGGCTATACCGGCTTTAAATCCTTCAGAGCGACGGGTAGTGCATATGGTGCTACAGGAGGATAAGACCATTCGTAGTCGTTCTGTGGGAGCAGGCCTGTTTAAAAAAGTGCTGATTTATAAGCCTGGGAAAAAGAAATCCTTTCCTCGCAAGGGAAAGGGAAAAAAGGGACAGCAGGCTGAACGTACTTCAGAAAGCTGACGATACCGTCTGATGATACCGTCTGACGATACCATAGCAGCCATTGCCACAGCTCCTGGGGTCGGCGGTATTGGGGTGGTTCGTATCAGTGGGTCTGCTGCTGGTGCGATTTTACGCAGGCTTTTTCAGCCCCACCGGCCAGAAAATCTGCATGCTGCTGGTTCATTGCCCAGTCATAAGCTCTGTTACGGTACAGTACAAAGTCGTGATGGTGTTGTGCTTGACGAGGTCATGGCTGTTTTTATGCAAGGGCCTCATACCTATACCCGTGAAGATGTGGCTGAGATTCAATGCCATGGGAGTTATCTGGTTCAACAGACTATCCTGGCAGAGATCCTGGCAGCAGGGGCAAGGGCTGCTGAACCGGGTGAATTCACCAAACGGGCCTTTCTTGCCGGTCGCATTGATCTGACCCAGGCTGAGGCGGTTATCGACCTTTTGCAGGCCCAGAGTATGGGGGGGGTTGAGTTAGCTGTTGGGCAGCTTCAAGGTCGCTTACATGAGCGTATTACCGCAATTCGGGATGCTCTTGTTGAGGTGTTAGCAATTGTTGAGCTGGCTCTTGATTTTCCTGATGATGAGACAGATATTCTTGATGCAGATCGTTTACTTAGCCAATTACAAGAACAGGTTGAGCAGCCCCTCCAGACCCTGCTTGCCTTGGCTGATCAGGGCAGGGTGATCCGGGAAGGGGTCAAGGCGGTGATTGCGGGCCGTCCCAATGTGGGCAAATCAAGCCTGCTCAATCAGCTGCTGCAGGAAGAACGGGCCCTGGTGACTGAGATTCCCGGAACAACCCGTGATACCATTGAAGAGCTGATCTCTGTTCACGGAATCCCTGTTCATCTGGTTGATACGGCTGGCATTCGGGAGCATAAAGATGCTGTGGAAGAGTTGGGTATTGAGCGGGCCCGCCAGAAGATGGGGGAAGCGGATTTGGTACTCTTTGTGGTTGATGCCAGTCAGGGGCTGACAGAGGTTGATCAGGCCCTGTATTCTTCCCTGGGAGAGCGAAAGCGGGTTGTGGTGTTGAATAAGGTTGATATTGCGGATAAGGCTTTGCTCCAGGATCTGGGCGATTTTTTTGCCCCAGCACCTCTGGTTCAGACCGCAGCTAAGAACGCTGTCGGCATCATTCAGCTTAGGGAAACCGTGTATCAGACAATAATCGGCGAAGTAGAAGAGATGGGTGAACGGATTTCCTGTGCTCCTAACCTTCGCCATAAAATGGTCCTGGAAAAGACCTTGGCAGCCTGTGAGCAGGTTAAACAGACCTTATTGATGGCTGGCCCTGCTGATCTGCTGGCAGTCGATCTGCGGGCCGCTTTAGATTATCTTGCTGATATTGTTGGCCTGACCACACCTGATGATGTTCTTGATGTCCTCTTTACGCGCTTTTGTATTGGGAAATAACCAGGCCAGGTTGCTTTCCAGGGGGTATATTAAGGGTTAAAAAAATTGAACCAATTCTGGGTTGAAAACACTTTTCAGCTTGACATATTTACCCCTCCCATTGTACTAAGTATAGTGTGGTTCTGTATAGCTGAGCTAATAACTGCTTTGTAATTATACAGGAAATTGGGTTGATTTTTACGATAAAACCATAAGTTTTTTTTGGAGGAGAAGTTATGGAGATCAGATTAAACGGAGAATCTCGTTTTATTGATAAGGTAACGAATTTGAGCGTTGCTGGTTTGCTGGAAATGGAGCAGGTGGCATCCCCTGAGATGGTGGCAGTACAACTCAACGGCGAGATCGTTGATCGGGGCACCTACCAAAATACCATGATAGTGGACAGGAACGAGGTTGATTTCCTGTATTTTATGGCAGGTGGCTGAGAGTAATCTCTGGTAACTCTGTTGAGATTCCTGTGCTCTTTACCTTGAGGAATAATTTGGGTAAAGGGCACAGGAAAGCTGTTTATAAAAAATTTTACAGGATGTTCAATATCCTGTGTACAGCAAACTGATTATTTGAACGAATTAATGGTGCAATTAACCGACACGCAGCTGGATCGTTACAGCCGTCATATTATTCTTCAGGAAGTAGGTCCAGAGGGGCAGGAAAAACTCATGAATGCCCGGGTGCTGGTTATCGGTGCTGGTGGTTTGGGATCTCCGATTGCTCTTTATCTTGCTGCGGCCGGAGTAGGTTGCATAGGTATTGTAGATGCAGATGTTGTTGAGATATCGAATCTGCAAAGACAGGTGATTCATTTTTCAAGTGATATGCAACGTCCAAAGGTTGAGTCTGCTGCTGAAAAAATGCGTGCTATCAACCCTGATATTGAAGTAAATACCTACAAAATATATCTCAATGCTTCAAATATACAAGAAATAATAAGTGGCTACGATTTTGTTCTGGACGGTACTGATAACTTTGCCACCAAATTTTTGATTAACGATGCCTGCGTAATGGCTGGTTTGCCTTTCTCGCATGGCGGTATCTTACGTTTTGATGGTCAGACCATGACAGTTCTTCCTGGTCACTCTTCCTGCTATCGTTGTTCTTTCAGGCAGCCCCCGCCTCCTGATGCGGTTCCCAGTTGTTCACAGGCCGGGGTGCTCGGTGCCATCGCTGGTATGCTGGGAACGATTCAGGCTGCGGAAGCCCTTAAATTTATTACTGGAGCCGGAACCCTTCTCACAGATACTCTTCTTACCTTTGATGCCAAAAATATGCATTTCCGGCGGGTGAGTCTGAAAAAACGCTCCGACTGTCCTCTTTGTGGAGAAAATCCCACGCTGCATGAGCTTGAAGAAGGGGATCGGGCAACCTGTGACCTGTCAGCTTGATCGAATGTATACTCGACATCTGTCGTGGTTACACATCACACTACATCCAGCAATAACAATATGAAAGCAGATAGATTTGAAGATTTGAGTGGCGTGAGATGTCCTCTGAATTATGCGAAAACAAAGATGCTTCTAAGTAATATGGAATCAGGTCAGACCTTGGAGATTATTCTGGACGACGGGCCTCCCATCAGAAACGTACCTGGTTCCGTACAACAGGAAGGGCATGTGATTTTATGTCAGGAAAAGCAGGGCGATCAGTGGAATGTGGTGATCAAAAAGGTGTAATTTCCTGCGGATTTTCCAAGCAATTATCAGGGCAAAGCTGAGAGGGTGTACCCTTTCGCTGAAACTACGGTTTTTCTTTTTTTAACGGAAGAGGAAGATATTCTTCATGCCGTTGATCCTCTATTACCGTATTCATTCTTGAACGAGTGAAAACGGGCATTTTTTCCCTTTCTTCAAAAAATGATAAGCTATGAAGCTGCATGAATATCAGGCAAAAGAACTTTTCAGCCGTTACGACCTGCCCATCCCGGAAGGGTGGCTGGCAAAAACACCGGAAAAGGCTATGAAGTATGTGAGGGAGCATGTGGGCAAAGAGGGGTTCCCCATTGCCATTAAGGCCCAGGTACATGCTGGTGGCCGGGGGAAATCCGGGGGAATTTTGATTGCCTCGAACATGGAAGATGCCTGTAAGGCGGTTCACTCCATTCACGGGATGACACTTAAAACGCCGCAAACTGTGGGAGAAGGCACCACAGTGAATAAGCTTCTTTTAGAAAAGGGCGTTGCTATTGAGCGTGAGTTTTATCTTTCCATATTGCCGGATTCCTCAACCGGCTCTTTCCTTATCATTGCCTCAGCAGCAGGAGGCATGGATATTGAAGAGGTAGCTGCAACCCGGCCTGAAAAAATTATCCGGGTTCAGGTTGATCCCTTGGTGGGACTCCAGGCCTATCAAAAACGAAGACTTGCCTATGCGCTTGGTTTGAGCGGCGAGCTCTTTGCCTCATTTTCTTCGCTTCTCTCTGATTTGTACCGAGCTGTGATGGAAAACGATCTCCTGCTGGCAGAGATCAATCCCCTGGCCTTGACTTCTGACGAGGATTTTTTTCTGATTGATGCCAAGGCTGAGGTGGATTCCAATGCTCTGTATCGACAAAAGGCATTGCTCGCCCTGTATGACAGTTCGGAGGATGATCCGCTGGAGCTGGAAGCGCGAAAGTATGGGTTGCATTATATCAGGTTGCATGGAAATATAGGGACTATTGTTAACGGTGCAGGTCTGGCCATGGCAAGCATGGATATCATCCAACAGGCCGGAGCAGAACCTGCAAACTTCCTTGATGTGGGGGGCGGTGCCAATGAAAACATGATTGAACATGGCTTTCAGATCCTGCTCTCAGATCCCCATGTTGAAGCAATCCTGATTAATATATTTGGCGGGATTTTGCGCTGCGATATTCTGGCTGCCGGTGTTGTGGCTGCGGCCCAAAAGGTTGGCTTGCAATTACCGGTTGTGGTTCGGATGGAAGGAACCAATGCGGCTGAAGGCAGAAAAATATTAGCTGAATCCGGCCTGGATCTGATCACGGCAACAGATGTGGATGATGCATCGGCAAAATTAAAGGCATTGGGATTCGCTTGATGTCATAATAAGACTGGAAAGAATACGTGAAGAATTCTATCAATCCGGTCACAGCAGGATTACTGCTGGCAGGATTATTTATGGCAACTGACGCCTTCTGGGTTCAAGAGTTCGCAGCAGAAAATTCCGGTGCTGCCGCGTTGCAGGGGACTTTTTCTCTGCTGCTTTTGAACGGCTCTTCAACAACAGAAACAGCTCTGAGTTACCCGATTGTGGATACAGGGGTGAGTGATTATTACAGCAACAACTCTCTCTTGGCCTCCACTCCGGCGACCGGTGAAGCCTTTTACGGTCAGGATGCTCATTATAACGGCAATCAGCCTTCGTATACGGATAACGGAGACGAAACCATTACTGATAATGTCACCGGCCTGATGTGGCAACAGGACATGGGAGATAAGATGACGTGGTCAGAAGCCAACACCTTAGCATCAAGTTCAACCCTTGGTGGCTATACCGATTGGCGGTTGCCCACGATCAAAGAACTGTATTCGCTGATTTTGTTCACCGGAGCAAAAGGAGACGGCAGCGATCCAGATACCTATACCCTGTTTATTAATACCGACTATTTTGTTCAGCCCTTTGGTGATACAAGCAGCGGAGAACGGATTATGGACGCTCAAACCTGGTCGGCCACCGAATATGTGGGCACGACCATGGATGGAGATGCAACGGTCTTTGGGGTGAATTTCATTGACGGCAGGATCAAGGGATATCCGAAATACGATCCTCCTGCGAATACTGCCAGCGAAAGCACTGCGTATTTTCGTTTGGTGCGCGGAAATACTGACTACGGAACAAATAATTTTGTTGATAACGAAGACGGAACAATCTCTGACCTTGCCACGGGCCTGATGTGGCAGCAGGCCGATGATGGAAGCGCTCGTAACTGGGAAGATGCACTGGCCTATGCTGAAGCCCTTGAGCTGGCTGGTCATGATGATTGGCGGCTCCCGAATCCAAAAGAACTGCAAAGTATTGTTGATTACTCCCGTTCACCGGATGAAACCGGGACTGCTGCTATTGATCCGTTGTTTTCCACAACGCAAATTGTAGATCCGGACGGAAATCCGCAGTATCCATATTTCTGGACCGGAACTACGCATCTTGACAGTTATAATCCTCTGGTCTATGACAAGGCGGTGTATATTGCTTTTGGCGAGGCCCAGGGCAAAATTGACGATGTGCTGTACGATGTCCACGGGGCCGGAGCGCAGCGCAGTGATCCTAAATTCGGTGATTCAGAAAGTTTTCCAGATTATCTCGGCCCTCAAGGGGATGTTCGTTATATGTTGAATTATGTGCGATGTGTCCGCGATATAGATTAAAACTAAAGAAGCAGGTATCTAACCCATGAGTATTTTTGTCAATCAGGACACTCGACTTCTTGTGCAAGGAATCACCGGGAAAGAAGGTCAGTTCCATACCCTGCAATGTCAGGAATATGGAACCCAGGTGGTGGCCGGGGTTACGCCGGGTAAGGCCGGGCAGGAGGTCGCCGGGATCCCGGTTTTTAATACAGTTCATGATGCTGTGCAGGAAACCAGGGCCAATGCCTCAATGATTTTTGTGCCCCCTCCTTTTGCCGCAGATGCCATTATGGAGGCCGCAGACGCCGGGGTTGACCTGATTATCTGCATCACCGAAGGGATTCCTATTCATGATATGTTGCGGGTGCGTGCAGCTCTCCAGAGAACTTCCAGCAGATTGATCGGTCCCAATTGTCCAGGGATTATCACACCAGGGGCTTGTAAGATCGGGATTATGCCTGGTCATATCCATAAACCAGGATCCATTGGGGTGATTTCACGCTCTGGAACCCTGACTTATGAATTGGTTGACCAACTCACCAAGGCGGGGCTGGGCCAGTCCACCTGTATCGGGATTGGTGGCGATCCTGTAAACGGAACAGGTTTTATTGACTGCCTTGCTGCCTTTGCCAAGGATGAACAGACCACAGGGATTGTTATGCTGGGTGAAATTGGCGGTACAGCTGAAGAAGAGGCAGCTGCCTTTATTCAGGAGACCGTGGATAAACCAGTGGTGGGCTTTATTGCTGGACTGACAGCACCTTCAGGACGGCATATGGGCCATGCAGGTGCTATTGTTTCAGGTTCACGAGGCAGTGCAAAGGCAAAGATTCAGGCCCTGGAAGCGAGTGGTGTGCATGTCTGTCAGGACCTGGGACGATTAGGCAAATTTTGTGCAGAGATTTTTTCAGAGTAACTTTGCTCCCATTCCCTGACTTCCCTGACCTGGGATAACACAGCATGCAAGACCGTATAATGGGAGAGATGGGAGAGGATGCAGGAGCGGAAGATACCTGGGTGCTTGTGGCCAAGGGAGGGCTGGCCGATATAGAGGATTGGTCCTTGGTTCTCAGTGCTGTTGGCATTGATCAGCAGATCGACCGCCAAGCAGGTATCCTTCTCAGTCGAAAAAGAGATGCAAAGCGGGCTATGGGCGAACTCCAGGCCTTTCGGGAAGAAAATCGTTCCTGGCCTCCACCGCCTTCAGTGGTTCGTCCTGTTGTCCGCACTGATAATCCACCTACTTTGCTTATGATTGGTGGACTGATTATTTTTTATTGGTTGACTGGTCCCTGGCAGTCTGTTAATCCTTGGTTCAAGGTCGGGGCAGTGAATAGTTCTGCCATACTGGAGCAAGGGGAATGGTGGCGTTTGGTGACAGCATTAACCCTGCATGCTGACCAGATGCATCTTGTTGGTAATTGTGTGATTGGCGGGGTGATTGTTCATTTGCTCTGTAAGGCCACAGGCTATGGTATGGGCTGGTTGATCCTGCTTATTGCTGCCATGACAGGCAATTTATGCAATATCATCTTTCGTAACACCCCACATTATTCAGTGGGTTTTTCCACAGCAGTATTTGCAGCTGTTGGCATTCTCTGCGGGCGACAACTGAATAATGGCGCGTCCACAGTGATTCGGCAGCTGGTTCTTCCGCTCGGTGCCGGGGTTGGTTTATTAGCTATGCTGGGAAGCGGGGGAGAACGGACAGATTTTGGTGCCCATGTATTTGGTCTGGTCAACGGGGTACTTTATGGGGTATTGCTTCAACTCACAGATCTTGATATGCTAGGCCGTAAGCAGAAGCTTCAGCTGGTCTTATTTTTCCTTTCCTTGCTTTTGCTTGTCCTCTGCTGGCTGTTAGCTACTGGTGGAGAATACCCAAAGTTCCCTGTGGAACCTCTTCCCTGAAAAAACTGACAGGATTCTGCAACAGAATTTCATTTGCCTGCTGTAGATACTTTCGGAAAAAAAGCAAAAAACCACTTGTAAGACAATCCATTACAGTTTCTAATGTATGAATGTCTTAATCAACTATTCATACATATTTCACACATCGTTTCTTCATCCGTAAAGGTATATTTATGCCCATGAATGACCAATCCCCTTGGGGGAAAAAGAAAAAACCAGGAACTCCGGAAGATTTTCTGGCTGCCTTGATCCAGAAGATCAGAGACGCATTTAACGAAGAAGGTAAGGAAAAACCACCTTCTCAAAAAGGGGAGGGGCCAGACCCTCGCAATGTCCTTGCCGGAATCGGTAAGATAGCCTTGATTGTGCTGGCAATCATATGCTTTCAGATTATTTACTCTTCTTTTTACACCATTGAAGCCGGGTGGCAGGGCATTGTTATGCGCTTTGGTCAATATCACCGAACCACTGAGCCAGGACTCCACTTCAAACTACCCTATATCGAAGATATGGAACGGGTGGATGTTAAAACCGTACGTAAAGAAGAGTTTGGCTTCCGTACCAGGACACCAGGCCAGAACACCACATTCAGTAAGGAAGGCTTTGATCTCGAGTCTTTGATGTTAACTGGTGACAAAAACGTCATTGATGTGGCCTGGATTGTTCAGTATACGATCAGTGATCCGGTTCGTTTTCTCTTCAGGGTTCGTGATGTCCCGCAGGCAGTTCGTGATAATTCAGAGACCGTGATTCGTCGGATTGTCGGGAATATGGATTTTGATTATGTGCTGGGAAATCGTTCGATTCTTGCTGGCATGGCCATGCAGGAGTTGCAGCAGGATCTGGATAAGCTGGAATGCGGGGTGCATATCAGTACCCTTCAGCTCCTTGACATCACCCCCACAGATGCGGTTAAACCAGCCTTTAATGAGGTGAATGAGGCGGATCAGGATATGAAGCGCCTGGTGAATGAGGCAGAGGAATACTATAACAAGGTGATTCCCAAGGCTCGCGGCTCTGCAAAACAGATTATTGAGTCAGCCCACGGGTATGCTGTTCAGCGGATCAATGATGCAAAGGGTGAAACCACTCGTTTTAATGCCATTGTCCAGGAGTATATGAAAGCAGAAGAGGTCACCCGCAAGCGTATGTATCTTGAGACTATGCAGGATATTTTGCCCAAGGTGAAGCAAATCTATGTGATGGATGGGAAAGAGCAACCTGTGCTTCCTTTTTTGAATTTGACAGAGAATGGGCAGACAGGCAGGGCTACTCCTCTTGAGCAGTGATACATGCACGTACTCATAAACTTCGATCCCTTCCCTTGGGGAGGGATAACAACATATGAAAGCTACCCCTGAAGATCTCAAGGAATTAACCGGACTTTTATATAGAAATTCATCCCTCCCCTTGGGGAGGGACAACAAGATATGGAAGTTACCCCTGAAGATCTCAAGGAGTCAACCGGACTTTCATATAAAATAACAGCAGGATACAATACATCATGAAAAAGCTGATACAAATAGCCTCCCTTGTGCTTGTTGTCGCACTTATCCTCAGTATTATTGACGGTTTTTATATCCTTCGGGAAGATAAACAGGCCGTTATTACCCAGTTTGGTGCTCCGGTGGGCGAATCCAAGACCACTGCCGGCTTAAAATTTAAACTCCCGTTTATCCAGCGAGTGCGCTTTTTTGAAAAACGTATTCTGATCTGGGACGGTGATCCCAATCAGATTCCTACCAATGATAAGACCTTTATCTTTATGGATAATACAGCCAGATGGCGGATCACGGATGCTCTGCGTTATCTTCAGGCAGTAAAAAATGAAACAGGTGCTCAGACCCTGCTTGATGATATTATCAACGGTGCGGTTCGGGACCTGGTCAACCAAAATGATCTTATAGAAATTATTCGTTCTTCAGATTGGGATGAGGCATACAGTATTGCCCGCTCCAGAGACGAGGAAATGAACCGGGTTCCTGAAAAGGGCCGTGATAAGATCAGTGAGATGGTTCTGCAACAGGCATCTAAAAACACCAAGAAATATGGTATTGAGTTGATTGATGTTATGTTCAAGCGGGTCAACTACATCCAGTCTGTTCGACAAAAGGTCTATAGCCGGATGATCTCTGAGCGGAAGCGGATCGCAGCAGAAAAAAGATCCCTGGGTGAGGGGCGCAAGGCTGAGATCCTTGGTAAGGTTGAGCGTGAGCTGAAGGAGATTACCTCTGAGGCTAATCGGAAGGCCACTGAGATTCGCGGTAAGGCTGATGCAGAAGCAACTGCCCTGTACGGTACGTCCTATAACAGGCACAGGGATTTTTACTTCTTTCAGAAAAGTCTGGAAAGCTATCGTAATATTATCGGTGCGAATACCTCGCTGATTCTTTCACCAAAATCTGAGTTGTTGCAGTTTTTGGAATCTACAGCGAGTCAATAAGGGATTCAACAAGAAAAATTTTACCCATTATTGGAGTGCCGTAGGGTCGAACCTATGTGTTCGCCCTTTTATGCTGGGCAGACACGCAGGTCTGCCTCTACAACATGCACCGAAAAAAAGGCTACCAGCTTAAGCCGGGACAAAAGTTCGGATTCTGAGGTCTTCGAGACCGGCAAAAGGCACGCTATGAGCAGCTTGCGACGAACTGCGCAATTGCTTGATTTTGCAGGCTGTCCCGCCTTAAGTTGGTAGCCCGGTTCTTCAGGTCGGGGTGTTTGTTCAGCCGATCCAACAGTTTTTTATCTTCCTGTGACAGTGATAACATGATCATTTCCTCTGGAGCGATTATTATATAGATGGACAGTTAGCGTGCTGACTGCTTTTTTCGATTATCTCTAAAAACAATCACTGTAACAGAAGCATAGGCTTTCGGCTCTTCGTAGATTAGTGCGGAACATGGCGTTCCCCACTAATCTGCGAAGAGCCAAAAAAACAGCTCAGGTCGGAATCAAAAATAAACGAATCATGGCCAGTTGGGATAACGATTACTTGCTGAAAGTATTGAATGGTCTATAAATTAAATGCGTTTGCCCTGCGGGCGGCATTTCAGGCATGGTTTATTCCTTTTTGCAAGGCTTCCGGCGAGACATGAGACTGCCGGGATGGTTGCCAGATAGTCAACAGAGAAGATGGGTAAGTGTCAAGGTCTCTTCTTTGGATCCTGTCTGCTGTCAAACACGGAATGTACCACGATTTCTTCGGACTCAATTGTATAGAAAATTGAAAACGGAAATCTTCTGATAACACAGCTCCGAAAATTCGCATAACGTATCTGATACATTTCGGGATGTTCAATGACGCTCTCCAAAGCTGACTCTACACAATCAAGAAAATCGAAACCGAGGCCTCGTCTCTGTCGCTCATACCATGAAAACGCCAGTTCAAGGTCGTTTGCTGACCTGTCGGTATAGCGCAGTCTCATTTATACTTATTCCTCAAACCTTCATGAACAGTATGCCAGTCATGAAGATTCTGTTGTCCTGTTGTATACTCTTTATACCTTTTGTCTAATTCCCTTTTCTGCAAATCGGGTAAAGGGACTTCGTCATTGTCCAACGCTATGGAGTCCCATAGGTCTGCAACTAAGAGCAGTTTCTCGGCAAGTCCCAATCGAATTGCTTCCTTTCTGATTGTTTCCGATCTCATATTACATCCTCCGTTTCTATCTGCCTATTCAGCAATGTTCTTTTTGTTTCAGCCCAATCCATAGGTTCTTCAAACCCCGCCTGCCGACGGGCTTCAGTCACCTCCAGTTCTTTTTTGTGCCGGTTAGACTCATGCTGTTCATCCATCAATTTTCCATGCTTCCATAATTCAAATTCACTGAGATCAATTTCATCGTTCCAGGAAACGGCCCAGCCTCCCTGTTCCACCCGAACAGATTTAAACAGGGCGTTGTTTTTCAAAGGAGAAAACATCTCTTTTTCGAGCAACGGAGTCACGTCATATTGTTTCGTCTCATGATTATCAAATTCAACGATCAGGATATAGTTATCAGTCGTCTTGACTGACTGAACTTTCGGGTATTTCATGATATTACTCCAAGGGCGGCAGTTTGTGAAACTCCTGCTCAATCCACATAATGACTGCCGGGATGCACACCTATTTTTGACTCCAATCCTCAAACGTTAATTTTTTGATTCTTGCAAAATGCTTTTGATTATGGGTAACAAGAACCAAATTATGAGCAATAGCGACACCTGCAATCAGAAGGTCAATATCATCCAGCGGTTTTCCCTCCTTCCGCAATTCGGCGTATATCTCAGCGGAAATCTTTACAGATTGCTCTGTGAGCGGCAGCACGTTGTTTTTGGCAGCAAAATTGAGAAATAAAGACATCTTTTTTTGGGCATCACGGTGTATCAGGCCGCTCATGATTTCGTAATATGTTATGATACTGATGTTTATCTTTTTGTGCCGTGCAAGATAAGATGCGAAACGGGCGATCACTTCAGGATCATTCCTGAAAAACATTGAGAGGATATCCGTATCAATCAATGATGTTCTCATGAGGTACCCTCCCGGAAAATGCCTGTCGACGACGGTCTGTGATTTCCTGTGAAAAATCCTCAAATTCCTCGTCTGTCATATCCTGCCAGCAGCCCGCAAACTGCATGATATCTTCCGATTCATCCTGAACTTTCTCAAGGCCGAGCCTGAAAAAATGGATGAAATTATAAACGTCTCGCAATCTGTTTTTCGGTACAAGCCTGATTTCTTCTATTACGTCTGTCAGTTCCATATACTCAATCTCTCAAACTTAGCTTTCTCTTCAAAGGCTTCCGGTGAAACATTGATGACTGCCGGAATTGTTCCCGGATAATAGTCAACGGGGAACGTGCGTATTTTGTTTATTGGTCTTTTTCTGCGTTATACTTAAACAATAGCCAACTCTTTCGATCTTTCAGCACTGTTAGCAATATTGATCAACTCGACTTTTTCTGTGTAGAGTTTTCTAATAACTTTAAGGGTAATATCTAAACATTCCTCTCTGAAATTTATAGCTTCTTCGCAAATTGACAAAGAATTTTTTCTTTCTCTTGCGGCAGCTCAAAATCTGAGTTTAAAAGCTTTCCGGCATTCTCATTGGAAATATTGAGAATATAGGCAATCAATTTACTCCCCATATTCTTCACAAAGGGCGGTATCTCTATCTTAGCCATTTAATTCTCCTGTTTATAGAATCGTTCGACAGCACTTACATCTCCCCCGACAACACCCCACACCGAAATGTTGCCGGGAAAACCTCTACTGTATCACCCCTCCGCCTTCTCCGCAAACGCCTTCAACTCCTTCTTAAACACCCAATCCTTCATCACAGTCAACAGAGCTGGAAGAATCCAGAGGGTAGCCATGCCCGAGTAGAGCATAATCGTCGCCAGAAAGATACCCACGGTCTGATAGGGAACCAGCGGTGCCAGCAGGAGCGGGGTAAAGCCGATGGCGATAACAATGATGTTACGCAGGATAGCCCGGGCCGGATCATCAAACATATCCCGGATAGCCGCGCCCCAATCCCCGGTCTTAGCCATTGTCATCCTGGTACGCTGGAGGAAATGGATGGCAAAGTCCACAGCCAGTCCCAGAGCCAGGGAGGAGAGCACTGCCACCGGCATATCATAATCCTTGCCGATCAGGCCGATCACCCCGTAGATAAAGCCGATGGTAAAGGTCAGCGGCACCATTGCCAGCAAGCCCCAGGTCGGTGAGCGGAACAGGAAGGCCATCATCAGGAAGACCACCGCAAAACTGGAGAGAAAGGATTCCAGCATTCCGGTAACCATTTTGTCCTGCCAGACCACGTTGATGTAGGTCAATCCGGCCCAGTCATGGCTCATTTCCACCGGCGGCGGATTATCAGCAAAATACTGCTCCACTTCCTCAATCACCCGTTCCATATCTTTGTTATCACCGCTGCGTAGCTGCAACCAGATATTGGCCTTGGTGTAATCCGGGGTCACCAGATGCCAGAGGTCATCGGGTTTATGGCTGTTCTGAAAGGAAATCAGGGTCTGGGCTACAGCATTGACCGAGTCCGGAATGGTGTACCGTTCCCGATCCCCCTCAAACAGCTCCATATGCACCTTTTTTACCACATCGGCAATCGTGTTGGACTTCCCTACATCACCTGATTTGACCAAATGGTCTTCCAGAGCTGAAATATAGCGCAACACATCAGGTCGCTTGAATACCTCTTTCTGACTGCCTGTTCGCGGCAGGGTGTCCAAGGCTTTTTCCCATAAATAATAGACAGTATCATCGTCTTCCGGGGCATTGTCAAGTTCCATATTCCAGAGCTGGGCCAAGGCGTCCTTGAAGCCTGCAACGGTTCGCCTGTCCGCAACTTCCTGATCAATATCCTCCATTGCAGAGGTCAGAATTGCCGGAGATTCCTGCAAGGAGGATTGAAGTTTTTCTTTCAACTGCGCAGCCACCTGGGCAACGGTCATCTCCTGCACATTCTCCTTCAATACCAGATAGGCCTCGTAAGTGCCGCCGAAATGACTGTTCAGTACCCGGTCAGCCACCCGGATTTCATGGCCCTTTTTAAACCACTTGACCGGGTTGTCATTAACCTGAATCATAAAGATACCAATTACACCGATAACCATGATGCCGATATTCACACCGATTACCAGCCAGGGCTTGCCGGATGAAGTTTTACCGATCCAGCGCAGATGGCGGTTGAGCAGAGAATTTTCATGGGATTCTGTTGCCCCGGCACCGAAATTCTCCAGGCTTTCTTCCTTCATCATCATCACATAGGCAGGGATGAAAATAATGGTCAGGAACCAGGCCAGCAGAATACCCAGGGCCACAAAGATACCGAATGCCTGAACCGGCGGAATTGGGGTAAAGGCCAAGGATGCAAACCCGGCGGAAGAGGTTAGCGAGGTGAAGAGCATGGGCTTAAACAGATGCCTCATGACCTCAATCAGGGTCTCCTTTCTGCTTTTGCGCTGCTGATAGGCATCAAAAAATTCCGATAATATATGCACCGAATCCACCACCGCAATGGGCATGATAAAGATCGGGATCATGGAACTCATTATATGCAGGGTGTGGCCGGTGCCGATGAGCATCCCCATCGTGATGATGACCGTACACAGGGCAATGATCATCGGAGCGATAATCAGCTGGAGATTACGAAAGAAAAAGAGCATGAGCAGGAAAATCATGAGCATGGCAAGTGGTGCTGAAACCGCCATCTGAACAAACATCTCCTTGCCAAAGGTGTCTTCGGCCACAGGCAGACCAGTGATATGAAATTCATCATCACCTGCACCGATTTCAGCAATCTTGTCTTTCAGCTTCTCAGCCACGGAGTGGGCGAAATCCTTTTTGGTGATGGGCAGATAAATCCCCAGGGCTTTTCCGTCTTCCGAAACCATTGTGCCTTTGAGCAGGGGATTGTCCAGGGCGGCATCCCGGATCTTCAGGGCTTCCTCCCGGGTCTTGGGCGGCTTTTTCATCAACCACTCAAAACGAACCTGACCCAGTCCGGCCTGGATAATATTGTCCACATTATCCGGAGCAATGATATCCCGGCTCACCACCCGGCGTTCCGGGTCATCCGGGTCTGACAGGGTGGCCGCAAATTTACTCAGGGTGTAGACCCGCTGCAGGGTTTCCGGGTTAAACACACCATCCGGGTTATGTTCATTGACCACGCCCAACACCACCACATCATAGAGACCGAACTCCTTCTTGGTCTGATCATGAAAAACACGCACCGGTTCATCTTCGGAAAGCATGTTCTCCGGATCTGTATCCACATGCACCTTCACGATAAAGGCCCCGATGATCAGGGTAAGCACAACCATGATCGCAGTAACGATCTTGGGCTTATGCAGGGAAAGTTGAATCACTCTGGTTGAAAGCTTCATGACTGCCTCCTGTTTTTATCTCTTCTTAAGCAATGGAGCAAAACAGCTGCTTCATTGTCTTCATTAACTCAATAATCCGTTCATCTGCAATACGATTATAAATATAATTCGCTTCCTTGTGCGAACCGATAATACCTTGATTCCGCATTATGTTCAAATGCTGACTAATGTTCGCCCCGCTGGTTTCCACCTCTTCCCGAATTTCGCTGACCGTGAGTTCCCTGTCCTGAAGGAGACAGAGAATTTTCAGGCGAATGGGATGGGAAATTGATTTAAGCAAAACAGCCAGATCGTCAACTTGATCATCCATTATTTTCTCCAGACTGAATGTTTTAGTAATTAACTAATTAGCTATATAACTAAATACCAAACGCTCTTTTGTCAAGAAATATTTTTTTCTGTAAGGAGGGACGACCCTTGGGGTCGTCCGATCAACCTGTACAGCTGCGTTTTTTTCAGAAACCTTATTAGGGGTTTACAGAAAAAGTTAAAACCTCTCAAGCACCTCATACAGGGTGTCACGCTCCACAGGCTCCCTGCCTGCTTCTTTAATAAGTTGGATTAAGGTGTTATGCCCCATGGCCTGCTCACTCTCTCCCCCTGCCATCCGGGTGATATGTTCTTCCTTTACTGTTCCGTCCAAATCATCTGCGCCAAATGATAATGCTACTTGGGCCAGTTTGGGACCAATCATTACCCAATAGGCCTTGATATGCGGAAAATTATCCAGCATTAAGCGAGCCACAGCGATATTTTTCAGATCCTCCATGCCCGTGGTTCGGGAATGTTCTGTCATGGCGGTATTTTTTGGATGAAAGGCCAGGGGGATATAGGCCAGGAATCCTCCGGTTTCATCCTGGGCACGCCGCAGGGCATCCAGATGCTCCAGTCGTTCTTCAATGGTTTCGATGTGACCATAGAGCATGGTGGCATTGGTATGAAGGCCGTGTTGATGTGCGATCTTGGCAACCCGCAACCATCCTTCTCCATTCAGTTTATTTGGACAGGTCAGCTCACGTATGCGGGGGGTAAAAACCTCAGCCCCACCGCCGGGTAATGAACCTAAACCAGCTTTTTTCAGCTCTTCCAGAGTATCACTCACAGATTGCCCGTTGAGATCTGCAAGATGCTGAATTTCTACACAGGTGAAGGCCTGAATATGCACATCAGGACGTACTTCTTTGATACCTTGCAGTGCTTCAAGATAATAGGAATAGGGAAGGTCAGGGTGAATACCTCCCACCATGTGGATTTCGGTGATGGGTTCTTCCAGCCGCTCCTGTACTTTCGCCTTAATCTCCTCAACTGTCATTGTATACGCCTGTTCATTACCTTTTTCTTTGCCAAAGGCGCAGAATTTACAGAGATTGGTGCAGATGTTCGAGTAGTTAATATGCTGGTTATAAATAAAATAGGCCTGGTTGTGATTTTTTTGTTCCCGCACAAGGTTGGCGAGATAACCAAGCGCTAACATATCGGAACAGGCAAAAAGGCGTTGACCATCTTCCAATGAGAGACGTTCCTGATGCTTTACTTGAGCAAGAATATCGCCTAATCCTGCTTGCTGTATAAGAGATTCCATTGAAAAATATACGAAAAAGTTAATATTATAACAGAAAAAAAATAATAAAGATCTTCAATAAATACACGATAATGACCGGAAGGGCCAGTAAAAAACAAAAAAAGCCCCTTCCAACGGAAGGGGCTTGTACAATAACAACTGTATGTGCTACGGTTGTAGTGTTACGTTTAGTCGAGAAAATAGCGTAATTTTTCCCGTCGGCTTGAGTGGCGCAACCTATTCAGCGCTTTTTTCTCAATCTGACGAATACGCTCACGGGATACATTAAATTTTTTACCGATTTCTTCTAAAGTATACTCAGCCTTTTCCCCGATACCAAAACGAAGGCGAACAATCTTTTCTTCTCGGTCTGTCAGGGTGGCAAGCACTTCGGTAACCCGTCCAGCTAATTCGCGATTTTGTACGGTACCGTAGGGAGATTCCGATTCCTGATTTTCAAGAAAATCACCCAAGGTAGAATCGTCATCTCCCACAGGTGTTTCCAAAGAAATCGGCTCCCGCGAGGCCTCCAGAATTGCCAGGATTTTATCCATAGGCAAGTCTGTCATCTCAGAGATTTCAGCTGGGGTTGGCTCGCGGCCCAGTTCTTTCAGAAGCGAGTAAAAGGCTTTGAAAAACTGACTTCGCAACTCCAGGAAATGAACCGGCAAACGGATGGTTCGGGTTTTATCCAGAATTGCCCTGGTAATGGCCTGCCTGATCCACCATGAGGCATAGGTGGAAAATTTATTTCCCTTGGTATAATCAAAACGGAAAACAGCCCGCATCAGGCCCAGATTCCCTTCCTGGATCAGATCAGCCAAGGTTAAGCCTTGGTGCATATACCGCTTGGCAATGGAAACCACCAAGCGAAGATTGGCCCGGATCATACAGTCCTTTGCTGTTTCAATGGACCGATTATAGGCACCTAATCTTGTATGCAACTCGAACAACTCTCGTTGATCCTGATAGCGGGTTGCGGCTTTTTCCACGCATTTCCGCATATAATTGAGCTGTTGTTTTTTGGGCTTTAAAGTGGGGTCGCGGCGCTCCCAGAGGTCAATCCGATCCACCAGACTTTTGATCTCCGGCACATCTGAGTCAATTTCACGGACAGCACAGATGATGGCATTAAAGCCTTCCCGGATCGCTCTGGAATAGTGGGCCTCCTCTTCCGGGGTCAACAGGTCAAACTGACCCATCTCCCGCAGATAGGTTGTGGTGGTCTCTTCAGATTCGTGTTCCTCAGTGACAGCAACCGCTCCGTGGTCATCCTCACCTGGGAAGGCTGCTTTGCCAGTCCACTCTTCCCCGGAAAGCGTTCTTTTTTTCCCCGAATCTTCAATAGTCACGATTTCTATATTATGAGCATTGAGAAAGTCAAAAACCGCTTCAATAGCCCCAGGATCTTTTACATCTTCTGGTAATAATTCATTGAGGTGATTAAAGGTTATACATCCTTCGTCTCTTCCAGCCTTAAGAAGGTCTTCCTTGATACTTGCCAGCACCTGCCTGTCACCCCCTGCGCATTGAATCTAAAAAATAAGAGAAAAAATAAAAAAAACACTACTCGTCTAACTTTATAATGAACAAGAGCGTATTGTATAGTATATTTTTTTTGAAAAAGCAAACAAAGAGTTCCGGTTTCTGGTTTTCGAGTAAATAGTATGTAAGAAATCAAGAGCTTTTCCCTTATTTCTTTTTATGAACCCATTCAACAAAATTAACGCAATGCCTTCTCCGCAAAAAAACGCCTTTTTTCACAATACCAGGGGATCAGGTATTTTAATGCATATCTCTTCTCTGCCAAGCCAGTTTGGCATCGGCGACCTTGGAACAGGCTGCATTAATTTTATTGACTTTCTTGCTCACAGCGGACAGCAATACTGGCAGCTTCTCCCTCTTGGCCCAACCAGCGAAATATTTGGCAATTCACCTTATATGAGCAGTTCAGCCTTTGCCGGCAATCCTCTCTTTATCTGTCCTGAGCAACTTGTCCAGATGGGCTTACTGGCTCAGGAGGACCTGCTTGCAGGATCTTTTTCAGAGTATGCTGTTGATTTTTCCCAGGTCACGGCCTGGAAAAAAGGGGTCATCCATCGGGCTTGGCAAACCTTTCAACAGCAACTATCTGCCGCAGAGCAAAAGAGCTTTTTTGCCCGATTAACAGGCAAGCACCACTGGTTGAGAAAATTCAGCCTGTTTATGGCATTAAAAGAGCAGTTCAATCAGCAAAGCTGGATGGAGTGGCCAGAAAAGATCCGCCAATGCCATGATGAGGCTCTTCAGGAAGCAGAAAAAGAACTCCAGGAGCATATTCGCTACTTTCAATTTGAGCAATACCTCTTCTTTAACCAATGGGAAAAAATACAGAGCCATGCCCGGGAAAAAGGGATTAAACTCATTGGTGATTTGCCTATTTATGTAGCACTGGACTCTGCTGATGTCTGGGCCCATCAGGAGATATTTACTCTGACTGAGAACGGGGAACCAACGCAGGTCGCTGGTGTTCCTCCTGATTATTTTAGTAAAACAGGTCAGCTCTGGGGCAATCCTCTCTATCGCTGGGAGAGCACCGGTGCTGTGCAGGAAAAGCTTTTTTCCTGGTGGCAACAACGCCTGCAGGCCATTCTGTCCACAGTGGATATTATCCGCATTGATCATTTTCGTGGTTTTGAGTCCTATTGGTCTGTCCCGGCAGAGGAGGAAACAGCGTTACATGGTTCCTGGAAACCAGGTCCTGGCATCTCCTTTTTTCAGGAAATGGGTCACCGACTTGAAGACCTCCCCATCATTGCTGAGGATCTGGGGGTTATTACCCCGGCTGTAGAAAAATTGCGGGATGATTTAGCCTTTCCCGGCATGAAAATCCTTCTTTTTGCTTTTGATGGGGACCCTGAGAATGCCTACCTACCCCATAATATGCCCCGTAACTGTGTGGTGTATACTGGAACCCATGATAACGACACCACTGTGGGCTGGTACCTGAGCGAAGAAGTTCCTTCCTGGTCCAAGGAATTGGCAACAATCTATGCTAACTGCCAACACCCTGATGCTGCTCATTTTCACCAGCAATTGATATACCTGGCCCAGTCCTCAGTCGCTGCTCTTTGCATCTTCCCCATGCAGGATGTGCTGGGGTTTGGTAATGATTGTCGTATGAATCAACCTGGAACAGCGAGAAATAATTGGCAATGGCGCTGTGCCCCCCGTTTTCTGACAGACTCGCTGGCCCGTGAACTCAGAAAAACGACAGCATTATTTGGTCGACTGCCAAAGCAGGCTTCACAAACAAAAAACAAGAAAGATAAAAAAGAAGATTGACAAGAGGAGCTGGATAGTTTATTTACCTCCTCATACTTTATGGCCCCATCGTCTAGCGGTTAGGACGACGGCCTCTCACGCCGTAAACAGGGGTTCGATTCCCCTTGGGGTCACCATAGATTTTTCAGGCACTTAGCTGGTTTTGCTAAGTGCCTTTTTCATTTCAAATCAACTGAGAAAAGGGAGATGGGCAAGCAATCCTGTTGCCACTTTAAGGTTTCTCCTCCTACTATCACCTCCTTGTTTATTCGCTCTAATACGCTGTAATAATAAAAAGAACGAGCAAATGATTGATCCATTGGAACAAAAAATACTGGCTGAACTCAACAAAGGCCACAGTAAGCAGAATATTCTTAAAAAACTGGCAACTGATGAAAACAAGGAAGATCTGGTTTGGTATTTAAATCATTATCCGACTGAAAAGAAAAGAAAAAAAGTTCGTTTACTCAATTACCTTCTTATCCTTGTCATACTGATTGTCACGGTAAAAAAACTTTACTTTATTGCTTTGGTCCAGCTCAATGCAATTTCGATTAATCAGTTTTCTCCTCTGCTGCTGGTAGAGCTACTCGTTCCAGCGATTAATTTTTATATTATGGTAAAGATTATCCAATGGTACAGACAAGGATATCAGTTTGCAGCAGTGCTGTCGCTTCTGGCCTTGATTCGACCGGAAAACCGCATCATGCCTGATGCAATTATGTATCTTGTTATTACGGTACTGTCTGTTTTTCTGCTTTTTCAACTTTTTCCACAACAGGAAAAACTGAGAGATCCAACAGGATAAGATGATGAGCTGAACGTCAGGAAATAAAAAACAAATTTTATTCGAGTCTACACCTTGGCCCTTAGAAGAGAACAGCCCCTGTATATATTTCCCTCCTCTCTGCCCCCTGCTGAGATTGCGATCAGCCAGAAACTGGCCGGACATCTTGGGCTGCCCCAGATCATTGGCGAGCTCCTTTATCGGCGCGGCTGGACAAATCCAGAAAAGGCTGCTCTATTTCTTTCACCACAATTAGCTGAGTTACCTTCGCCCACAGGGTTAAAGGGACTGGATGGGGCTGTTGATCTACTGGCGCAAACCATTCAGGCAGGGCAGCAAGTGGTTATCCACGGGGATTACGATGTGGATGGCATCACAGCAACAGTCTTGTTGACTGATTTCCTTGCTAAGTTGGGTATTGAGGCCATCTGGCATCTTCCTAACCGGTTGACTGATGATTATGGATTGACCATAAAATCCGTGGCTGGCTTAGCAAAGAAAGTCTGTATGCCAGCCCTGATGATCACCGTAGACTGTGGCATAACCTGTGCAGAAGAGGTCGCCTATGCCAAGAAATTGGGCTTTCGGGTGATTATCACCGATCACCACCGACCACCGAGTGATCCGGCAAGAATGCCCCAGGCCGATGCCGTGATCAATCCGCAACAAACAGACTGCACCTTTGCCTATAAGGGCTTGTCTGGCGTAGGCGTTGCTTTTTTTCTGATTACAGCCTTGCGCCGTAAAATGGTGGAACAAGGGGTTTGGACTCAAAAAAACATGCCTAATCTTCGCGATTCCCTGGACTTGGTGGCTCTGGGTACGGTTGCTGATGTGATGCCCTTAACCGGATTAAACCGCATTATAGTCAGGGCTGGCCTGGAAGTACTGGCAGAACAGCGTCGACCTGGTATTCAGGCTTTGTGTAAGGTGACTAGGATCGGGCAGGGGATGGTCACTGCGGAAGATATTGCCTTTCAGCTGGCACCCAGGATTAATGCTGCTGGCCGCTTAGGCACTCCTGAGTTGGCTGCTGAACTCCTTTTATGTACGAAAAATAATGCTAAGGATCTGGCCCAGGAACTGGAACAGGCCAATCTTTACCGGAGGGAGCTGGAAGCAGCTGTCCTGGATGAGGCCACACGTCAGGCTGAAAAGCAACTGAAAAAAGGCATGGAAACCCTGGTGCTCTATGGCAGAAACTGGCATTTAGGGGTTATCGGAATTATTGCCTCCCGTATGGTGGATCGTTTTCAATTACCAGCCTTGGTTTTCACCGGTGATACCCTGCCCTCTTCCACTGAAGAAGGAGAAATAACGGTACTGAAAGGATCTGGTCGTTCTGTACCTGGTTTGAATCTTCATCAGGCTCTGGAATTATGCCAGGAGCAGATTCTTCGCTTTGGTGGTCATGCCATGGCAGCAGGGCTGACTGTACGCCAGGATGCTTTTGCGGATTTCCGGGATCTGTTTGATCAACAGGTGCAGACAATGGAGCGCAATGAACAGGATCAGGGTATCAAAGTGGATGCAGTGCTTGATGATCAGCAAAATTGCCGTGATATCCTCCGTGGATTGCAACAAATGGAACCCTTTGGTGAGGGCAATCCAGAACCGGTTTTTCTTGCCCGGAATATCCAGCTTGAAGATGTGCATTGCCTGCGTGAACATCTCAAGTTTTCAGTTCGACTCAATGGCACGCAGCTCGGCGGCATTGGTTTTTTTATGGCTGAGCAACAGGCTCCTGCTGTTGCAGGTCGGGTTGACTTGGCGTTTCGACTCAAGGAATCCTGTTTTCGAGGGAAAAAAAGGATTGATGTGCGTGCTGTTGCTGTCAGTCCAGCAGATTGCAAAGTGGATTACTCCTCTAGATAAGCGACACCAGGTATAATGAACCTTTATTTTTTGCCTCAGATTGGTCTCATTCTTCTGACTTTTTGGGGAAGTACAGTGTCTGTAGGAGCACAGATCCCGCAGCCAAGTCAGTATACCTATTCCATGGTTCAGCAATATCCCCATGATCCCAAGGCGTTTACTCAGGGACTTGCCTGGAATGCAGGGCAGGTATATGAGGGCACAGGCCTGTACGGTCGCTCCTCCTTACGAAGAGTGGACCTGAAAACCGGCTTGATCCATCGGCAACGAAAGTATACCCGGAAATATTTTGGCGAAGGAATCACGATTTTTCAGGGGAAGATCTATCAACTCACCTGGAAAAACAACAAGGTCTTTCTCTTTGATAAAAAAGATTTCTCTTTGCTCAGAACCTGGTCGTATCCCCGTCAAGGATGGGGAATCACGCATAATGGCAGGGAGCTGATTACCAGTGATGGAACAGCACAACTCTATTTCCTTGATCCAGAGACCCTGGAGGAACAACGACGGATCCTTGTTCAGGATGATCAGGGGCCTGTGGCCCGGCTGAATGAGTTGGAATATGTCCGTGGAGCCATTTATGCCAATGTCTGGAAGACAAATCAGATTGCGATAATTCGTCCTCAGGATGGTATAATTTTGGCCTGGCTTGACCTGACACGTCTTTCGCAGCAAGTGCAGAGCATATGGAAAGGAAAAGCAGATGTGCTCAACGGGATCATGTATGACCCTGAAGATGACCGTCTTTTTGTGACAGGTAAATTATGGCCTGCTCTCTTTGAGATCAAGGTGGCCCCCAGGTAGGTCAATGATTGCTTTCCACATTTTCTTGTTGCTTAAACATCCGCTTCCACCGTAGCCCAGGCTGGCAACAGGCATATAATGCGCAACACCTCTTTATGAAGATGAGATTTAACTGTTCTGTAGCCAATAAAATTGATAAGGAGAAAGAATCAGCTCATTACGAAAACAGTGGGGAGGACGTCCTGTGAAGATGTCCAGCCATGACTTGGTATCACCGAATCCGTGCTCCTTGAGAACAGCCAGGTCTGCGGCCTGGGGATGACGATCAAAATTGACCAGAACGAAAACCGGTTCTACTGGATGCTGATGGTAATGCGGGTGACTGGAACGAATAAAGGCAAAGAGATGATCATTACCCAGATCAACAATCTCTCGGTTATTGAAATCCGCAAATGACTCTGTCTGTTTTCGGACAGATATCATCTTCCGCAATTCCTGAAAAATGCTGTATTCAATTGTGCCAGGCTCTTCTCTTTGGGCCAGAGTATCCCAGTCCAGCTTGGGGCGATGCATCCAGCGACTGTCGTCAGCCCTGTTTTCATCTTCCAGGTAGCGAAGATCGTTAAAGGTGCCGACTTCGTCCCCGTAATAAAGCATGGGGAGTCCGCCAAAGGAAAGGATCAGGCTGTGCAGGAGCAGGATTCGCCGGACCGCAAAGTCAATCTCCTGAGCGTCTTCCTGTTGCATAGCAGATTCCAGTCCGGCCAGCGAGGCCAAAGTACCGGACACACGGGCATCACCGTTTTTTTGATTAAAGGCAAAGAGTTTCCCGGAAGCGTAGGAACCTTCAAATTCACCGGTCATATACTGCATAAGAAATCTGCGATGTTCTCCAGGGTTGTAGCCAGCCCGGTGGATATCCTCATCATCAAAGCCAAACCCTATATCATCATGACAGCGGATATAGTTGAGCCAGGTGGCCCGATCCAACTTGTTGGGTAAATTTTTAATAGCAAGAAGCAGCAGTTTGCTGTTATGAGTGGCAACGGCCTCCCAGAGCAGGGCCATGAAGGTGGCGTTGTAGGCTATCTCGCATTCCTTGGCCACAACCGCATCTTCGCCAAAATATTTGATCACTTCCAGTGGGGCTACAATAGCCTCAGCAATAAAGAGCAGGCCCGGTGCTGTGACCTGACAGCAGTCCTTAAAGAGCTGCAGGAGCAGATGGGCTTCAGGACGATTTTGGCAGCTTGTTCCCAATTCTTTCCAGAGAAAGGCTACTGCGTCCAGACGGACAATATCAGCTCCCTGATTGGCCCAGAAAAGAATCACATCCAACATTTCCAGAAAAACCTGCGGATTGCCGTAGTTGAGATCCCATTGATAGTTGTGAAAGACCGTCATCACCCATTTTTGCATGGTTTCATCCCAGGTGAAATTGCCAGGATCAGTATCAGGAAAGACCTCAGGCATGGTCTGTTCAAACATATCCGGGAGATTGCGATCTTCAAAAATGAAGAAATAATCCTGGTACTGGAGATCACCCTGTCGGGTTTTTTCAGCCCATTCATGTTGATTCGAGGTATGATTGAGTACGACATCCAGGGTCAGCAGAATGTCGTGTTCCCGAAAGGCTGCAGCCAGCTCACGGATATCTTCCAGTGTACCGGCTTTTTCGTTTATTTTTCGGAAGTCACTTACTGCATAGCCACCATCGCTTTTTCCGACAGGGCTCTGCAACATAGGCATGATATGGACCAGATTGATTCCCAGATCAAGGAGATATGGTATCTTCTCCTTGAGACCCTGAAGATTTCCTGCAAATCCATCCAGATACAGGGCCATTCCTACCCACTGCTGATGCAGAAACCAATTATGATCCTCTTCTCTGGAGTTATCCACTTCCTGAAGTTCATTTGGACGATCCAGATAGTTTTTAGCCAGTACCTCAACCAGTTTGAGCATATATTCTTCAAAGTCCGGTCGGTTGCCGTAGAGTTGACTGAAAAGTGAATGGATAGAATAAAAATTTGCCCCCAGACGGGTATAAAAATGGCGTAGATCCCGTTTCTGAAAATAGGGCTTCATATTATTGAGGATCCGGTTCAAAAGAGAATGGGAGACCTGCTCGTACATAATAAGTTACCAGGATTGGAGATATGTTTGATAAAATTCAGGGGTTGTGCTCACCGCACCCTGAATGCTTACAACAGCTGAAGCAAAGTTCTGAGCACGGGTTAAGGTATCTTGGAGACTCCAGGAACGCTGGAGGCCAAGGAGCAGGACTGAAGCAAATGCGTCACCTGCCCCTACAGTGTCTTGTACTTCCTGTATCTGTTTGGGTTTTACCCGGATGACGTGGTTGTCTGGACCAAGGGCAAAGGCTCCTTTACTGCCGCAGGTCACTACAATTCCTTCCATGCTGTATTGGGCTTTGAGCTGTTGGGCAGCAGCCTCTGCATTGTTTTCTGCGCTAAGCTGCGTCAGCTCGTCTTCATTGAGTTTAAGCCAATGCACGCCGTTAAGCAGCTCCATAATTCTGTCCTTGTTCCAGAACGGTGACCGGAGATTAATATCAACAAAGAATTTGCCCTGATGCTTTTTTTTCAGCAGGGCAAGCACTTCACGATTATGAACCGTGCGCAGGGCCAGGGAGCCAAAATAGAGAAAGCCGTCTGTGCGTTCCGGCAGGCAGTTCATGGGAATATTGTCGTAGGCCTGATTTTCTTCAATAGAATATGAGGGCTCACCGTTATTCAGGTTCACTGTCACTTTCCCGGTGGGATATCCACGAACAACTGCGAGATACTCCCGACTCATCTTCCAGCTGTCCATCCTCTCCTGAATCTCTCGCCCCTGAGAATCGTCCCCCACTGCTGTGATTATCTTCGGACCAGCCTCAAAGGCGGCCAAATTCCACGCCACGTTAAAGGGAGCACCGCCCAAAACAGCGGTATTGTCAGGAAAGGAGTCAAACAGCACTTCCCCAAATATCCATATATCTGTTTTTTTCATTTTGTTCTCTCTATTGTCAATGTATTCCCATCTTATCAAGGCAGGTGCTCTGGATAAGTTTTGTGTAATAATGATTGACTCCTTCGAGAATTCCGGCACTGTAACAACCATTCATCCCCTGATACCCACCTTTGGCGAGATACAGACTCGTTGCATTCCCGGCTGCTGCTGCCATTTCCTTGGCCTTTCTTGCTACCTCTTGCCGGGCATTGGCAACCAGTACAGCCGGAATCTCGCTTGCCAGTACTTCCAGGTCATTGCCGCTGTCACCGGAAAAGAGCATTTCATCCAGCTCGTACCCTAACTGTTGGCGAAGAAACTGAAGGGCCTGATATTTATCTGCGCAGGCAGGGAGAATATCCAGCAGTTCCTGGTCAGCCACCTCGTCATGGCTCCAGATCAACGAGGCATGGATGCCCTGTTCTGCCAAAAGAGAATTGATAGAGCGAGCAAGAGAAGCCCTGTCCGTATCAGCGTCCACATAATAACTGCATTTGAACCGGGTCAGCCGATCCTCTTCCTGAAGCCGAAGACCTGATAGACCCTGCAACAAGCTGGCCAATCCATTGCTGTCGATCTGATGCCAGTCCTTGCCCTGCTGGGCATCCCATTCCTGATTACGATGCCAGTCATCTGGGTTACAATGATAAATGCTTGTGCCAACATCAGCAATCAAAATATCTGGAACAGGTATACAGTATTCCTGTATAGCCGCTTCAGTCAACTGAAGACTGCGACCGGTCACATAGGCAATGCAAACACGCGGATCTGCTGCCAGGGAGGCAAAGGCGGGGCGTGCTTCCGGCGATTCAGGCTGGGGCCCATTGGGCAGCAGGGTCCTGTCAAGGTCAGTAGATAAGAGTAGCTTCATGCGTTCTTCTCTATTCTTATTCATCAGCTGGTTCCTTTTGCTGTTCTGGCTGTTCAGCAAGAAAATCATAATGCTCAATCCCTTCAATAATACCATGCGCATATGATTTCTGAGCAAAATAAACCCCTTTGAGTTCATCAATATCTGACAACTCCTCGTGATGTCGGTTGCCGACCACCACAGCACAGGTCTTACCGCGCATCATATCTTCATCTGCTCCGGAACCCCCTGCAACCAAAATATCTTCCAGCTGGATTTCCAGACGATGGGCAATATAACGCAGAGCAAGTCCCTTTGAGGCCCGCACTGGCAAAATATCCAGATATTGCCCAAAAGACAGCGTCATATTCACTGATTGGTCGTGCTGACGGAGGTAGACATTCAGTTCATCAACACTGGGGGCTTTTTCCTCATCATAAAAATAGGAGA
This sequence comes from Desulfobulbaceae bacterium, assembly GCA_011389815.1. Classification (GTDB taxonomy): domain Bacteria; phylum Desulfobacterota; class Desulfobulbia; order Desulfobulbales; family Desulfobulbaceae; genus Electrothrix. The sequence continues at coordinate 39,382 of JAABTP010000017.1, forward strand.
CTTTAAATTTCCCCTGTTGATCTCTTGCCTGAAGCCGGAGTCCTGGTATATCAGTCAACAGGCGTTTCAGGGTGGATGGTGTCCAGAGATAATCCAGATGATGTTGCCAGGTCAGATCAGGAATCAGGTTACGTCCGTAGTAAACAGAGGTTCCCAGACCGGTAATCAGGATATCTGGTTTGGGTATTTTCTTTTGCGCCATGATCGTCAAGGCTGAATCCCTGGAACGACCAGTGACTATCCCGAACAGGAGTTTCTTCCGATTATTACGGAGCAGTTCAATAAGTTCTTTTCGACCATCAGAGCTACCGATCAGGTTTTGATCAAGGTCGGAAAAAGCAGCCTTATGTGTTGACCTGACTTTTTTCTGATACGGTTCCCGTTGGTCAAGTATTTGCCTTTTGCCGATTAACGGATCAATCTGATGTAGATATTTTTTAACATGGGCCTGCCAGGAATAGTGTTTGCGCACACCTTCCAGCCCATTCCGTTGCAAAGATCTCCAAAAGGAGCGATCACCGAGAACCCGAATCAATTGATCTGTGAGCTGTTCTTCGTTAAGCGGATCAAAAAGAAGGCCGTTTTGGCAATTTTGGACAATATCAACAGGTCCGCCGTTTTCAGTGGCCAGTAAGGGACAACCAGTGGCAGCTGCTTCAAGCAAAGTCAGCCCAAAAGGTTCGGTCAGGGCCGGATTGACAAAGACGCCGCCTGAGGCAGAGCACATTCTGTAAATACTTGGTACATCATCAGCACTATGGTGTTTTGGCAAGGCCACCTTACCGTAAAGATCATACAGATCAATAAGAAGGAGTAATTCCTGAATAACCTGCTGCGATCCTTCATCCATATCCCGGATATCGTCACGATTACCCGCCACAATCACCAGATTTGCCAGTTTGCGCAGTCGGGTGGATTTTCCGTATGCATGAAGGAGTGTTTTTATATTTTTTCGTTCGTCAGGCCGTGACAGGGCAAGGATCATCGGTTTTTTTACTTTGCGCAGAAAAGGACGAACGTTTTTCAAAAAGCGTGATTTTTTCCCAGGCTCAGGAGGATGGAACTGTTCTAAATCCGCTCCTGGCGGAATAACCACCATTTTTTCGGGCTGATAAAAGTCGTAAGATTCATATTGGTCTTCAATTTCATTCCCGGTGCTGGTCACCACCAGTTCTGCTGTTGCCAGCACTTCCTCTTCAGCATCAATACGATGAGCAATGTTATAGCGGGATTCAATCTCATCTTTTTTCATGCCAGCAGCCAGCAGCCGCATTTTTTTGTCGCGGCCTAATGAATGCCCCGTATGAACCAACGGAATACCAGTCAGGTGGGACAGGCGGGAGGCAACAAGACCTGCATCCGCATAATGCGAGTGGAGAATATCAGGAAACCGTTGCTGATTTTGAAAAAAAGCCAGCAGGTTGTCGGCAAAGATATCCAGATACTCCCAGAGTTTTTCCTTACAGGTATATTTTTCTGTTCCAATATCAATACGTACAATCTGCGAATGTGCATTCAGGGGTTCCAGTGCAACTGCATAATCCTTACTCACCTCATCATCCACAACCAGTTGTGTGATCAGGTCAACCCGCTCTACAGCTTGGTTTTCGCCTAAAGCCTGAGCCAGGTCACGGACATAGCGCGTTTGTCCGCCAGTGTCAGGATCTCGTCCCAATTCCAGATTATTGGCTCTGATTAAACCGTGAATACTGATCAAAGCAATATAGAGCCCATCTTTATCTTGTTTCGTCATGAAACCGTTACCTCACCTGTAAATACTTTTCTCTCTGTACAGCCTGTTTGATCCGACCTGCCAGCAGTATGATCGGCCTGGTCTGTTTCCATGCCTTTACATCAATGGCCTCAATTTTCTGGGAATCAGCCTTTTGATTTCAATGCCTTTCCACCCTGCCAGGCGTTCCATCTTAGACGAGTAAAATTTGTCTGTATTCCCTTGTCGTGTTGAGAACCAAAACAAGAGTATAGCTTTTTTGCTTCCTGAAAAAAAGGAATATTTTTTGCGCGGACTTTACCCCAAGTTATCTTCCCCATCTTTAGCCGGCAAATGAGGAACAATATTTTTTCTTAATTACCACAAAGTGTTACGGGAAGATTGCCAGTCTCTTTTTTAAAAAATATAAAATATTGTAATCAGAGGATTGTCGTACCGAGCAATATGATTTGACCTGCTGACCAAGAAAAAAAATGGGAGTTTTATTGCTCTCTATCATTCTCGTTTAATTAAAAAAAGTTGACATAAAACTCGTTTTTATTTAAAATATTGATCAGTGCCTCTATGCTTACACAGCGGGTACCTGACTTTCTGGGCAAAACAGGAGAACAAATTCCTGTACTGGAAAGTTGATAAAGCCACAACCGTCGTGAGGCGGTGTCGGAAAGCCACGGATCTCTGATGGGAGAGACAGCCGGGTTACCTGCTTTTTAGTTTCCAATACCAGGAGGGTGGTATAATGAGAGCAAGAGATTCTCTGGTGATCGCCAGTGTGGCAGGATTAGCGATGTTGTTATTGATCGTTATTCCTCTTGCCGGACAAGCCGGTGTACCAAAAAACGTTGTTGTTGATGGTCAATATGATGACTGGGACCTGAACAAAGATTGTTTGACCCCTATGCATAGAGATCAAGGATGTGCCGGAGAGGCATTGCCAAAAGTGTATCTGCATTATGACAACATAATCAACACGGTCTTTGTCCTTGTCTTACAAAAAGGCGGCATAAAGGAGGGAAGTAATGCTCCTGTGGTGAATATATATTCGCTGGGTCATAATCTTCCGAATAATTTAAAGAGTGCTGATAGCATTTCAAATTTTTCCTGGATCATGGAGGGAGCTACCCGGATAGGCTGGGAAGGGGCCTTTCAAATGACTCCGGGTGCCTCCTATCAATGTGACGCACCAGTACATACAAAGGAACGTTCTCAGTCAGCACGCAAGAAAAAAAACGCATCAGAAGTGGAGGTCATTGATACAGACAAACTTATGTTTGATTGCCATTGACCCTCTTGTTTATCAATGAGTTGAGCTGGTAATAATAATGTTTGCTCAAAGGGGTGCCTGGTCAAGGCTCCTCTTTGTTTCCCTCTCCTGATCTTCCCGGCAATGTATAATATTTGCCTTTCCAGCTTGTTTGCTGTATATCCTTTTCCACGGAAAAAATCACGTCTGTCTTGAAACAACGGGTTCTTTATTGCACCGTAAAAATTCGCTCCCTCTGAGGGTGATTATTTATTATCAACAACAGCCTCCTGTAATGCAAACTGCTCCTTTTCATATTGTTCTGGTTGAACCGGAAATTCCTCCCAACACCGGCTCCATTGCCCGACTCTGTGGAGCAACAGATGCTGTTTTAGACCTGGTGCATCCATTAGGATTCAGCACAGATGATAAGCACCTGAAACGAGCAGGGCTTGATTATTGGCCCCATGTAACTGTCCGGCACTGGGAAAATTTTGATGCATTTCTTGAGCAGCACGATGAGCGCAGGCTCTTCTTTTTTACAACCAAGACCGAGCGCTCATATTTTCAGGCCATGTTTACCCCTGGAGACTGCTTTATTTTCGGTCGAGAAACCAAAGGGCTGTCCAAAGAAATCCTTGCGCTCTACCCAGACCGTTGTTATACCATTCCCATGACAAATCCTCATATCCGCAGCCTCAACCTGGCCATGAGTGCCGGGGTTGTTTTGTACGAGGCCCTGCGTCAGATACAATCTACGTAAACCCTTTTTACCAAAGGAGTACTCCATACAATGCCAGAGAGAATTTATAATTTCAGTCCCGGACCAGCTACCCTGCCGTATGCAGTTCTTGAACAAGCAGCTCAAGATATTGTCAACTTTAAGGACAAGGGCATCGGGCTGATCGAAATGAGCCATAGGTCCAAGGAATTCATGGCTGTTGCCGATGAAACCGAGGCCTTGGTGCGTGAACTGCTTGAGGTACCGGATAACTACAAAGTGCTTTTTCTTCAGGGCGGGGCCTCGTCGCAGTTTTTTATGGTTCCCATGAACCTGCTCAATGCAGGCAAAAAGGCAACCTATCTGAATACCGGCACCTGGTCTAAGAAGGCAATCAAAGAGGCCCAGCTGCTCGGGGATATTGATGTGGCCTATTCCAGTGAAGAAAGCAGCTTTAACCGGGTTCCTGAAGAAGATGAGTATACTGTGGATCGGGCTTCAGAATACCTCTATCTTTGTTCTAACAATACCATTTATGGTACCCAGTTTGCCCGCTTTCCTGGCAAGGGAAAAATGCTGGTCTGCGACATGTCTTCAGATATCTTTTCACGACCCCTTGATGTGTCCCGCTTTGGTGTGCTCTTTGCTGGTGCGCAAAAGAACATGGGACCTGCTGGCGTGACCCTGGTTATTATTCGGGAAGACCTGCTGGATAATACCCCGGACAATATCCCCACCATGCTCCGTTACAAGACCCATGCGGATAAAGGGTCCATGTTCAACACCCCGCCCACCTTTGCTATCTACTGCGTGGGCCAGGTACTGAACTGGCTCAAAGAGCAGGGCGGAGTTGCAGCCATGCAGCAGCTGAATGAGGAAAAAGCAGCTCTCTTATATGAGGCCATTGATGGTAATGTTTTTTACCGTGGACATGCGGAGAAAAGCTCCCGCTCCCTGATGAACGTGACCTTTAATCTCCCTACCCCTGAACTGGAAGCCCAATTCATCGCTGAGGCTGCTGCTCTTGGTTTGGATGGTTTAAAAGGGCATCGCTCCATTGGCGGCTGCCGGGCCTCCATCTACAATGCCTTTCCCAAAGAAGGTGTTGAACAACTGGTGGCCTTTATGGCGGAGTTTGCTGCAAAGAACGGTTGATGTTCAGTCAGCTGTCCTGATCCATTGCATCAGGAGAGAAAACACAAGGGGGTGGGCGGTTGATCTGCTCTCCCCCTTTTTTTAGAAACTGGAAAACCTGTAAGAGGGTGGCGACAAGTTTATCTTGCTTTTTTTGTGCATAATGGTACGGTTTATTTCTGCGAAAGAGAGGAGAAATACACAACAAAAAAAGAGAATACGCAAGGAGGTAAAGCATGATATCACGAAAAAATGCTGTAAAGGCCTTAGAGGACTTTGGTATCACAGGAGAACAAGTTTATCTGATTGATCTTATTCCGCTCATAGAGATTATGTGGGCAGATGGACAAATTCAGAAGGGCGAGATTGCTGTACTTGAAGATTATACAGGCCCCTGACAGCCTTTCTGTAAAATGGACATAAGGCGCAATAACCCGACAGCCCTCAGGTTGGAGGCTCTCTCAGGCTCACGTTAATCAGCTTACCGTTACGTTGTATACCCAGAGCTGTTAACTCAGATGCTATATCACCCAGTACTTTTTTATAATGAGATGATAAGCCCGTTGTATTCAGCTCGTAGGTGATTTCCGACACAGTTTCCACGCAAACCCCACTTCGCCTGAAAAAAATTGACATGAGTGTATCAGCACCTATTTTTTGTTCCAGTTTGTCAATGAAAAGACTCATAAAAACCATTAATACATTCTCCGCCTTGAGGGTCCTGAAGGTCATGATCTTCTGCTTTCGTACATCCCGATCTGCTCGTTCTCCAACAGGGCCCAGAGAATCTATATCTTCTTTAATTTTACGTTCTTTTTCCTTGCTCTCTCTATAATCATTTTCTATAGTTTTTTTCTTGTTCTCTCTTTGTTCGAGTCGCTTTTTATGTTTTTTTTGTTTTGATTCAGCTACTTTTTCTTCCTGTTGAGCGAGCTCTTTTTTTTATTTTCTATTTTTTGACCGGCTTTTGCTGCCCGATCTTCAAGCTTTTTCAGCTTCCTATCCTTATGACGGTCCGGCCCAACGATCTTCTTTATTCCAAAGTTCACATTCAATGCACCGTTATTAATCATTCTTTTAAAGCTGTTCTCCTGAATTTCAGTGCGTCTGGAATACACTTCAGGCCATTCAACCGGTGGCACGGACTCCTGGAAGCCAGGGGTTGCCCAGTAGACCAATAACCGTCCGTCACTCTCTAAAATGACAAATATCCTGGGATCATCCTCTCTCGGGGTGGC
>JAABTP010000175.1 GCA_011389815.1 Desulfobulbaceae bacterium
GACTCAAGAATGGCATACTTTGACATGCAACGCAATGAAATTATTCAACAGGAGAGAAATTCAGCAGATACTAAATAGTGGCCTCCATGGGGCACACACGTATACCTGTTTATCTGCCCAAGCGTTTCCTGATCTTACCAGTCACCTCATCAAACTCAGGCAACCTGAGATAATGGAGCACAATCCCGTACAGCAGGGCTGCCCCTCCGATCACTGTAAAGACACCCACCAGTTGCAGAGGAATCCCACCAATCAGTAAGGGCGCAAACACCTGCTGCAATCCTATCACCCCCAAGCCCATTACCATACTTGCCAGTAGGATCTTTAACACTCCCTGCCCCAGATAATACAGAGAAAAGCCTGTCAATTTACGATATAATACTGTACCGAGGAAAAGAAAGTTCAAGCCCATGGAACAGGAAGTGGAAAGGGCAATGGCCCGGAAGCTAAAAACATCAATGGTCAGGGTGATAAAAATGATATTAGCCGCAACAGCGATAAACGAAGCAATCACCGGGTACTTGGTATCATTGAGGGCATAAAAGACCGGAACCATGATTTTGACTGCCGAGTAAGCGAACAAACCATAGGCATAACAGGTCAGGGCCTGGGCTGTGCGCAGGGTATCCGCTGCTGTAAAGGCCCCGTGCTCAAAGATGAGGCGGATAATGGGTTGCGACAACAGGATCAGACCTACTGTGGCAGGAATAGTCAGGCTGAAGACCATGACCAAAGAAGAGGCAAAGATCTTACGCAGACCTGCCAGATCCTGCTTGGCAGCATGACGGGCCAGAACAGGCATTGCAGCAACGGAAAAAGCCACCCCAAAGATCCCAATGGGGAGCTGAACCAAGCGAAAGGCATAGTTAAGCCAGGAAACTGATCCTTCCATACAGCCTGATGCGAAATTGGTATTGACAAAGATATTGATTTGGGTGGCAGACAGGCCAATGGTGGCAGGCAGCATGAGCCAGAGGATACGTTTCAGACCTGGATCACGCAGACTTAGTTGTGGCTTAAAACGGAAGCCGGTCTTCCAGAGGATGGGCAATTGGATTGAGAGCTGGAACAAGCCACCGATCAGGGTCCCCCAGGCCATACCAACAATAGCTGGTATGCCAAACTTTGGCAGGAGTAAGGCCAATGAAGTACCGCCGATAATTGAACCCAGATTAAAAAAGGCTGAGGAGACAGCAGGAACAAAGAATTTCCCCTTGGTGTTCAGCATCCCCATCACCACGGCTGCCAAAGAGACAAAGATGAGAAAGGGAAACATGATCCGGGTCAACCAGACTGTCAGGGCGGTTTTTCCAGTCACAGCATCAAAATCCGGGGCCAACAGATGAACAACAGGCTCGGCAAAAAACATCCCAAGCAGAGTAATGGTGCTGAGAAGGATGGCCATAAAAACCAGCACATTGGAAGCCAGCTTCCAGGTTGCCTCTGTCCCTTTATTGGTGTCATAATCAGAAAAAACCGTGACAAAGGCCGCAGACAAGGTCCCTTCTCCAAAGAGATCCCTGAGCAGATTAGGGATACGAAAGGCCACCACAAAGGCGTCATAGGCATATCCAGCCCCAAATAAACCAGCAAAGACCTGCTCCCGCACCAAACCTAAAACCCGGCTGCACATCACGGCTATACTTACTGCTCCGGCAGAGCGTGCTATCTTTCCTGTGGAACTGCCTGCTGTTTCTGCTTTTTTTGTCATAGACTCTTTTCCCTTTATGGTACCTCGTTCATAATACTTGACTTTACAAGGATAATAAGAATATATAGAATGTTATAATCACATACCTCCCCTTGGGGAGGAAGAACAAAACATGAAAGTGAATTGGGCTACTCCAAGGAGCCACCTCATACTTTCTCTTCGTTTTTCAGGAAAAACGACAAATGGTTACCATTCCCGAGGCAAAAGAGAAAGCTTTTTTCGCAGCATAACGCTTTCTTTTTCAGGATCTGGGAAAGAATTATGGTATCCTCCTGTTCATCATTAATTTCAGCACCCGGTTACCGGAGGTTTACATGTACGATGTCAAACAGATCAGGAATACTGTCATCCTTGGCCATGGCAACAGCGGCAAAACCACTCTTGCTGAGGCACTGCTTTTCACTGCCGGTGCCATCAAACGGTTGGGCAAGGTAGATGACGGCACCGCTTCCATGGACTTTGAGGAAGAGGAAATAAAACGGCAGATATCAACCAGTACAGCATGTAATCATTTTACCTGGAAAAAACAGCAGATATTTTTGTCTGATACACCTGGTGATGATAATTTCTTTAATGAGGCCAAATTTGCCTCCCTTATGGCAGACAGCGCCATCCTGGCTGTTGGCTCTGTGCTGGGAGTGCGCAATCAGACAGAGCATTTTGTTGACCTGATCCAGGACCGGCAACTCCCCTGCCTGATTTGTATCACCAAGATGGATCGGGAACGGGCCAATTTTCAGAAAACCGTTGAAGAAATCAAGGAGGCCTTTCAGCTCAATCCAGTGGTGCTTTACCTTCCCATTGGCCAGGAAAATAAATTCCAGGGCGTTGTGGACATTGTCAATCAACAGGCTCTGCTTTTCAAGAAAAATGGCACAATGCAGCAGGGCGAGATACCAGCTGATATGATAGACGAGGCAGCAGCCCGACGCGAAAATATGATGGAGTATGTGGCTGAGACTGATGACGACCTGATTGAGATCTTTTTAGAGGAAGGCGAACTTTCCCAGGAAGAACTGACTACGGGCCTGATTGCCGGGGTGAGTCAGGGAAAAATCGCTCCGGTCTTCCCCTGCTCCTCACTCAACAATGCAGGCAGCTCTCTGGTGCTTGATGCCATTACTGACCTGCTGCCCTCCCCGGCTCAGCGACCAGCAGCAATCGGCACTGACCCAACAACAAAAGATCTGATTGAACGGGCCGGAACTGCTGAGGCCCCCTTTTCCGCCCAGGTTTTTAAAACTATGGCAGACCCCTTTGCCGGTCGCCTGACTATTTTTCGCGTCATGTCGGGCACCTTACAAGGTGACAGTTTTTATAACTCCAGCAAAGGTGCAGCTGAACGGTTTAGCCATCTCTTCCTCATGCATGGCAAAGAGCAGAAAGAGGTGGAGAGTGCTGTACCAGGTATGATTGTGGCTGTGGCCAAGCTCAAAGAGACTGAAACCGGGGATACCCTTTGTGAACAAAATGCGCCCATTCTCTATGAGCGGCCTGAACCCATGCCTTGGGTTATCTCCTACGCAGTCAGAGCAACCAATGAAAAAGAGGAAGAAAAACTCTTTTCCGTGCTCACCCGCCTGCTTGATGAAGATCCAACCCTGAAAATGACCCGCGAGCACCAAACTCACGAGGTACTGATTTCCGGGGTAGGCCAGGTTCATCTTGATGCCTTAAAAGACAAGTTACAACGAAAATTTTCCGTGGAAATGGAATTGGCCTTACCCAAGATCCCCTACAGGGAGACTCTTAAGGCAAAGGCTACAGCTCAGGGCAAGCATAAAAAACAGTCTGGTGGACGCGGTCAATACGGCGATTGCACGATTGAGCTGGAGCCTCTGAATAATGACGAACATTTTGAGTTTGTCGACAAGATCGTGGGTGGAGTGATTCCCCAGCAATACCGTCCAGCTGTGGAAAAAGGTATTCTGGAGGCCATGGAAAAAGGAGTCATTGCAGGTTACCCCTTTGAGGGTCTCAAGGTAACCTTGATTGATGGTTCTTTTCATAATGTGGATTCATCAGAAATGGCCTTTAAGATTGCAGGCTCTTTAGCTTTTAAAAAAGGCGTGATAAAGGCTGATCCGGTTTTGCTGGAGCCGATAATGGAGATGGAGATCCGAGTGGATCAGGATCATGTTGGCGATGTGATGGGTGACCTCAATTCCAGACGAGGCAGAGTCTTAGGAATGGACTCTGCGGATAAGTATGAGTTGGTCAAGGCCCAGGTGCCCCAGGCTGAGATTCAGCTCTATGCGCCTGATCTGACATCTATGACCGGTGGACGTGGTTCTTTCCGGGTGTGGTTTTCTCATTATGAAGAGGTGCCTGCCCATATTGCGGAAAAAATTATTGCCGAGCATAATGCGGCATGATCTTGCCCAGGTCAAGGCGTTGCTGAAATCCTCCTCACAGTCAGGATGCGTTTTATAGGGAGAATCAACATGACACAATTGATCGCCAAGTCAAAACCTTTTCTTTTTCAGTGCAAATTCAGGTAACATAGTACTCCAGTAACTATGATGAACTATACCCTTTGCGATGAATTGACACTGTCCTTATGAAGAAACTCCCCATAGGTATCCAGACCTTTGCCGACATCAGAACGGATAATTACTGCTACGTCGACAAAACTCCCCTGATTGCCCGACTGGTGGAACAGGGACGCTATTATTTCCTTTCCCGGCCCCGTCGTTTCGGCAAAAGCCTGCTGGTTGACACCCTTGCTCAGGCCTTTTCCGGGAATAAGGACTTGTTCCAGGGGCTGTACCTGGAGAAGCACTGGGGTTGGAGTACCCAGTATCCGGTCATCAAGCTTGATTTTGCTCAGGGCATTCTGACATCTCGGCAGCAATTAGATACCGTTGTCCAGGATATGGTATTGCAGCACGCTTCAGCGGCTGAGATTCCTCTTCCCCCGCAAAACGAGGTGCATTTGCTTTTTTCCTGGCTTATTCACAAGCTTCATCAAAAGACCGGGCAGCAGGTCGTGGTCCTGGTGGATGAATATGATAAACCCATCCTGGACAATATCACCGATGCTCCCAAGGCAGCTGAACTCCGGGAAGGCCTGCGAAATATCTATTCTGTGCTCAAGGCCCAGGGAGCACACCTCCGTTTTGTCCTGCTCACAGGGGTATCCAAATTCTCCAAGGTTTCTCTTTTTTCCGGGTTAAACAACCTTGAGGATATTACGCTGGATTCACGTTTCAGCAGTGTATGTGGCTATACCCAGGAGGAGCTGGAGGATGTTTTTGCAGACTACCTGGATGGGATTGATCTGGACCAAGTGAAGAAATGGTATAACGGCTATAATTTTCTTGGTGATTCTGTCTATAATCCCTTTGATATTCTCCTCTATTTTCGCAATCGAGAATTCAGACCGTACTGGTTCGAAACCGGCACTCCGTCTTTTTTAGTGCGTATGCTCATGGAAAAAAAGATGTTTATTCCAGAATTGGAGCATCTCACTGCTGACGAGGAGCTGCTCAGCAGCTTTGATGTGGATTATATTGCGCCGGAGTCGCTCCTTTTCCAAACCGGTTATCTGACAATCACGGGCAGAGAACAGCTTTTTGATGAGGAATATATCTATCATCTCGGTTTTCCTAATCATGAAGTCCGCAAGAGTCTGAGTGGTTCCATCCTGCACTGGTATAGCCAGGAACTCACTTCCTTGAAAAGAAATCAGGTGTCTCTGTTCAGGGCCTTGCAGGCTCATAATTTTTCCGCCCTGGAGCAGATTTTCCACGCCTTTTTTGCCTCGATTCCCCATGATTGGTACAGAAAAAACGAACTGGCTGGATATGAAGGCTATTATTGCTCGGTGGTTTATTGCTATTTTGCTGCTCTGGGTCTGAATGTCCGGCCGGAGGATGTGACCAATCATGGTCGGATTGATTTGACGGTCTGCTTTGAGGAGCAGGTATATATCTTCGAGTTCAAGGTCAATGAGTTAACCGAACCCGGCTGCGCTCTTGAGCAGATTAAAAAGAAGAGATATGCAGAAAAATATCAGGGGCAAGGGAAAGAAATCTGGTTGATCGGAGTTGAGTTCAGCAGGGCTGAACGAAATGTCAGTCGGGTGGAGTGGGAGAAGGGATAAAGCAAATCAGTTCCATTCTCTTTTCATGGCATCAGACAGGACATCTTCCCGTCTCTGCGGCTAATGGCACGACCTTAAGTGGTTGACCACAGGATTACGCCGTTTGTCTTCTTGGTACTGTCAAACGAGGGTAGG
>JAABTP010000176.1 GCA_011389815.1 Desulfobulbaceae bacterium
CTCAAATGTCCATTTTTTTCTGGTGTAAAATTAAAAGATTAACCAGCTAGCAGAAAAAGGCTGTCAGGGGCCTGTTATATTGAAAAACATGTTAACCAAGTTAATCGCCAGGCTGGATGTCACATTCTTTCTTTTCAAATGGCAAGAGACTTTGTTGATCAGTTTATTGAGCAACGCCCCTCTTCCGAGCTTATGAAAACCTTGAGAGATTTTATCAAACCTGTCCGAATGGCAAATGCTGCCAGAGAAGAAAATGAGCAGCTCAGAAGTTCCCTGTTGCGCGTTTGCATGGATATCGCCTCCAGTTCAGTCACCAAGTATCCTTACGACTTTGACGAACGTTTTAATTCTGATGAAAAGATATGTTTTTTCGGAATACTGGAATCCCTTTCAGGGTGCGAAGGGCCATGTGCCTCCCCACAGGCCTGAATTCAGAGGATTTCGGCTGGAATAAGATGCTCTTGCGTGCCGACCTGCCACAACATATTGGTCAGGAAGGAGATACCCTGACTTCCTGGTACGCAGTTGCATTCAGGACAGACTGTGTAACTCCTCCCATATATCTGGACTAAAAATAATCAAACCATGTCAAACTTTAATTTTTACACCAAACTCATTGCTCCGGTTATGCAATCCCTTTGTATAGAGGTAATGGTTCTTGGAATGTTTGTCATTGGTTTTTCATACATTCATGCCGCACTGGTGAAACGGCGGATATTCAGGCAGGCTTTTTTATGGCGACAGATCCTTCTGCTTATATCAGTGATGTTAGTGTGCATGTATTGTATTATCTCCTATAACTGTGAATCTGTATTACATGTTTCAGAAAACACGGAGGGTATAGTAATTCCGATAAAGTCTTTTTTTATCATTATGCCAATTATAGATATAATTCTTGTCGGAATAATCGGGGGAATGTTCGGGTGCTTAGTTTTGGATAATGCTTTAGTAGAGAGAGATACCTACCAGAGTACAAAAGAAGAATTGTCTATTCTGTTACTGTTGTCTTCATGGTACCATACTATTTGTATATTATGGTGGTTGATGTGGATCGGGTCAGAAGCATTTGACGTATATAATGTTTGGCTTCATTTTTATATAGTTGTTATTTATTATATCTCGTATAAAGCATGGCAGCGAATTATACATTCTAATATCTATATAGAAAATAAAGAAAAATATGAATGGTACGGCGCTGCATGGTATGGATTAATGGCTACATTTGTTTATTGCATCAGAATGTCTTATTATTTTGATTCAGTGCTTCCATTGTTTAAGGTGCTGGATGGTTAACACTTTACGCATGCGCAGCGGCTGGCAAGGTCAGTTGCAGAGTAAAGTGGACCCATCATCACTAACACCGTGAAAGATCATAAGGCAACCTAACCCACCGATATCTCTCCTTACTGAGCCAACAGTGTTTGCTCGCCGTCTAAATAAAAAAACCGGGTCGTGCAAAGACACGTACCCGGCAAAAAAACTGAAAACGCTAACTTCTTCTAACAAACTTCTGTCATAGACAAACTTGAATAACCAAAGCCTTTATGTTGGGATTGCAGTTTTTAAAATCTACATGCTTCAGGGTAAAGAAACACAATTTATTGCAACACAGGTATGGAATTTATCTCCGATAGATTCCATACCTGATAATAAAAGTCAATAGTTTTTATTTAGATTTGTTACGCTTCCATAAGCGCATTATCATAGTAAGCGAAAGCCTTGTAACTTTCTTTAAGGTCTATTTTCAGCGATTCGAGTTCTGATTTCGTCAACATTCGGGGCTTTTTTGATATGCCCCGCTTCCCCTTGCGTGAGCTTGTCGATACCAAAACCAATTTCGGTTTTCCACCATTCATTTAGCTCCTCCCCGTGTTTGTCATATATCGCCCTAAGCATACTGTCTTTTATATTAAGCGAGGCGGCTCCTGGGTGTCCTGTCAGAGCGATTGCTTGTATTACTGTGCCGCCATTATTTTCAATGAAGCCTCTTAAAGAAGCCAATGTACCACCAGTCGCTAACGTATCATCAGTAATAATATATCGTTGTCCCTCAATAACATCGCCTGTAAAGATTGGATACTGTGACAAACGATAAAAAGCATTTTTGTCTGTCCTCATCGGCATATTAGCCATGAGAATATCTTCACACAATTCAAACCCTAATCTGGTTCCTGCATAATAAGCTAGTGCGGCAGGTATTTTATTTACGCCAAATTCTTCCTTAGCCTGTACAGGTATAACAAGAGGTTTTTGCAAGCCTATTATATTTTTCAGCTCTTCCAGTTTGTCGTTACCAACAATATCATTTACTAAGCGTATTGCCGAATACGCATCACTTTCTTTTTTCGCTTTACTATAGCATTCATGCCGTTTTGCTGTGCCAAGAAATGAAAATATAAAAACTGGTGGAAAATCATTCCACGGTACGCGAGTTTCAGTAAGTCTCAAAGTTTGCCGATATTCATCCAAGTATAGTATGCTGCTAAACTTAGGCACGTTATAAATAGCGTAATGAGCTGTTTATACGAGTTGAATCAATTGATAATAATTCAAGAACGATAAAATAAACATTACTTACTATTTATTGTATAAAAATGCTTGCAAAAAAATCAACATATTTCGAAAAACGATTTGAAAAGTACCCTCTTTGATATCACACTCCGTTTTTTTCTGGCACCCAAGCTCCAGCTTGGGTGTTCTTATTCCTGAAGCTCTGTTTCTTGTATGAAGCAAAGCTTCACGGTTTCTGTGCCCAAGCAAAGCTTAGGCACCAGTAAAAGAGGCTATTCGAGAGAGATAGAAAAATCTATATTAGAAAAATGATGTGAGATCAACTGCCCGTTTAAGGGGCGGAATTGTAGGGGTGTGCCCGACAGGAAAGGGCGGACACTTCCAGTGATAAGGTAGTGTCTTAATAACCCTCTTCATAGGGTAGATGTTCAAACATTCATCAATTCCCTGGCCCCCAAACTCCGGCTTGGGGGCTCTTATTCCTGAAGCTCTTCATTATTCCCGGCAGCTCATATCGTCGCCCTTTTTCAGGAAATGCATATCTGCAACAGCGACCTGGAAGACAGGATAGGGCCAATGCTCAAACGCCTGCATTTGGGCTGGAACCGGACAGCTTGATGTTTTGTAGAGTCCTTCTTTGCCCAGGGGTGTAATTGCCAGGTGGTAGCGCAGGTCTCTGGAAAAGGGATTATGCACGTTCAGAAACATGCCTGCGCCTGCCTTTTCATCATCACTCTGGGTGAACTTGAAAACCAGTGTTTTCTCTGGGTGGATATTTTCCGGCACATGCTTGAAGTCCTGCGGGGCATCCTTGCCTTCGGTGGCCTCAATAAAGAGTTCTTCTCCGGGAAAGATCAGGATAAAGGCTGGTTGGACAGCAGGGGGATCAAGTTCGGAACTATGCTCAAAGTAGGTGCCGTCTTCCAGCTTGAGTTTAAAGCTGTGGTTCTTTCTGCACGGGGCTGTTTGGCAGTATTCTTCAAGGGTTTTGGGCGGGTCGTCGGATGCGTTGGCGGTGATGCAGGAAAAGGTGATGAGGAGGCTGGCGCATATTGCGAGGATTCTTTTCTTTGAGGTTTTCATCCTGAAGTTCCTTCCTAATATTTTTTCTAGCTCCCAAGCTCCAGCTTGGGTGCTCTTATTCCTGAAGCTCTGCTTTTTTGAAGCGAAGCTTCACGGTGCCTGTGCCCAAGCAAAGCTTAGGCACCAGTAAACAGCGCTTGCCCAATCACACAGAAGCCCATGGTCGAAAAATGGGAATCATAGGTGAATGCTTCATTGATTCCGAGCAGATTCATGACAGCGAAAGATACGCAGTCGGTGAAGCTGAATTGCTGATCGTTATATTTCTGAAAAATCTTCCATGCAGCATCAATATGCTCTTCATTGACTTTGACCATCTCAACCATGCGGCTATTTAAAATGTTATTTCCCCAGTCGCAGGCGACATGATGGCCTATTTTATAATGGAGCCATGTTGTTGTTTCGTCAAATATGTAGTCGGTGATGACAAGCCTTGCTCCCCTTTTTCGAATTGAAGCGTACACATCTTTGGCTACGTTATGATAACGGTCATTCTTGTCCGCAAGGGCAATCCACGCTCCTGTGTCAGCGAATACTTTCATTTACTCTAATCCGTAAATATCTCTGTCGTGCTGAACAGAACCGTCATTTGTGCTGCTTGCGCATATTCCGACGATATCCGCTGCGGAATCACCGTTCCAGTCGTTTGAGGAAGTTATCTTTTTTTTGGCAGAGTTGATCAGCCGTTCAACGGATTTCAGCAGCACTTCCTGTTCGACATTCTGGAGATAGGATTTCGGGATTGTCAGGAGCAGATTGCCTGACAGGTCAAAGCTGAGATTGCAATTTTCTTTTATAATCATCATGGCTCCCGCAGGTTGAGACAGCTATTTTTTCAGAAGACTTTTGTTTCAGTTTAGCAGGGTCGCCGGAATTCTGCAAAGCGCAATTATCTACTCCCCACCCTCCTCATGCTCCTCATGCTCCTCTTTTTTCAAGGTGGGCAGCATCCAAAACGTCTCCAGCCGGTCTCCCTATATATTACCAGCCTTATATTCCTTGTAACGTCTCTTTTCTGGCACCCAAGCTCCAGCTTGGGTGCTCTTATTCCTGAAGCTCTGCTTTTTTGAAGCGAAGCTTCACGGTGCCTGTACCTAAGCAAAGCTTGGGCACCAGCAAAATTTTCATTTTCACGTATTGAAGCCAAATAAATTTTAGTTCTTAATGCAACGGACGCTGTAACCAGCTGCACGACGGTAGCTGTTTATATAGGCACCAGAACTGATAAAATCGTCGCCAAGTAATAAATTTTTTGCAAAAGAGTTATCTACCGTACTTGTCCAATAATAACCATAACTACCTTGCGAATCAATAGAACCACTGGAGTAATTTCGATAGCCAGCAAGTACAAGTTTCAGTGGTGATGCGAAAGCTCCGGCAGGATCTTTAGAACTCCATGAATTAATCTCTGTTTGAAATTCAGCGGATGTTGGGAGCCGAAAACCATCGGGACATGGATTATTTATCTCATTCATACTTTGCCACAAATTATCGTTTTTTGTACTTCTCCAATCGTAAGGATCGGATGGTGCTTTGATAAAATTACTATGACCAGGTATATCCCCCATACTAAGATTTGTAGTTACCCCACTTGTCAATTTTTCATGTCCGTCTGCAAGTCTTCCCCACTGGTATAGATCACCATATGCTTCATCATCAATCAAATTTTTAGCCACCCTGCTTGCACCAAGATTTCTATCCATCCAAACTCTTCCTGTTAATGATGTTACTGTAGGCACCTCGTTTTGTGCATTTATAGGAATTACAAAGAAGGAATTAAGCGGAATTACCACAACTTTTTCTGAGGCTAATACAATTGAACTAACCAACAGTAATAACGTCGAATTTCCTATTAATAACAACCAGTATGTTTTTTTTTGCTTCCACACAACCCCTCCCCCCTTTCATTAAATTCATGTTGTTGTATTTTAACATTTTTCAAGCTAACGTGTTGGATAGGTGGAGCGCATAGCGGGTAACCTATTAAACTCGTTGGAGGAACTCGACAGTTCCCGATAGGATATTAAACGGACATATATGAAAAATAAAATCGTCATTCTGACTGAAAAAAAAAATTAACCATACTGAATCTAAAAAGTAAAGAGAAAACAACACTTGACAGGATGAAATGTACCTATCCCGGTATCACAACCAAAAATCAAACCGCACAACTATACGAGTTACAGGTCGGGAGCACGGGTTTCGTTACCGGGCACGCATTCCCCACGCACCCGGCAACAAATCACCCCCTGCTCCCCCAGGAGCAGGCCCACTCACTCCTCTTCATCCTCCTTCCTCCTCCCCTTCTTCCGCTCACTGGCCCTTGTCCCGCCGACC
>JAABTP010000177.1 GCA_011389815.1 Desulfobulbaceae bacterium
TGGAAAAAAAAATTTCGGTAATTAAGTTATCCCGCTTGAATGTTTAGGTGTTTTTTTACGAGCTGAATTGCTGTATTCGTATTAGCCCACTCTTCCAGCTTTACCCCTAGCATGGAAAGATATTCGTCATACTCTTGCCCTACACTTTCGACATATTTAGTACTTAATGGTTCGTAGCTAGAATAAAATCCTGTGATAAAACCATCATCACCTTGAGACCAATCCTCAATAATTGACATATCTTCCTGGACTAAGGAAGATATTTTATCAGTATCAATCTCATCACCATTTTTCCAGTAAGTAGTATGGTCTCTATGTAGGCCATTTATCTCACTACCTCTTCCAGTTAATCCAACAAATATTTTACTGTCATTTCCGTTACACCATTCACGTATTTCATTTTTATTATAATTAACTATGAACCCATCCCAGGTAGTAAACTGAAGTATGAATAAATCAATATCATTTTTCTTACTCTCCTCAAAAGTTGATATTGTATCCATGACTTGGTCGTTATAAAATTGAATAAATCCTGCAGAAATCGATTGTTTTCCCTCAGTGCTGTTATTCATTTAATTTCCCCTGTTTGGAATTTAGTTACGTAGATCTAATTGAGCATAACGAAATCAGACAATTTAAGCTAAAACTGTCCTTCTTCGTTGCAATCAAGCAAACCTACCTGACTACACTGTATAACTTTATTTCCAACTACCCACATTTCTTTTAGTTGCGATTGTAGGCGTTTTACTAAGACCTCTGTCAGAATAAAAATAAACATTAGCCCCAAACATTATTTTCCATGTTTTGCTACGCTCATTCACTTCAACATAACCAACGTTGGCTTTTTGCAATAAGGTCTTCACATAATAGGCATCCGATGGAGTGCGAAAAAAATCTGTGATTTGGGGGAATATTAATACGAAAACTGGCCGAATGCCGTCAAATAATGATTGGCTATAGGTAATGGCTTGCCAAGATACTTGGAGACCTTTCTTCGCATCGCTCCCCGGAACCTTAACTTCAACACCAAACCATTGTTTTTCAAAACCTCTATCAATTAAATCCTCACTCGGATACATTAAGTAATCAATGATAACAGGTGTATTATCGACAATAAAATTACCCGCGACCTCCTCTCGAACGATAAAGTCTTTTCCAAAGCAATCGAGCATGTATGATTTTAATTTAGGCTCGTTCATTCAATATACTATTACAAAGGATAAAATTAATGAGGCAATAAAAGCTGCCCGCAAGGATTCTTCCGAGCGTTCCAATCGTTAGGTCATGATCGTCCGACGATCTTCAGGCGTCACAGACCCACCCCTTCCCGCAGAATATTGCGGTAGATCGGCAGGTAATCCGCATGTGTCTTAACAATAGCATCAGAAAGCAGGATAACATCAATGACACAGTCATACTTCAGTTCCAAGTCGTAGGCCATATTGTACACATCCTGCTCAATGTCCGTGGTCAAGTCATCGATTTGAAGGAAAATATCGATATCAGAGTCTTTTGTCGCTTCACCTCGCGCATTGGAACCAAATAAGCAGATGTCGTTCACAGTATATTTTGCGGCAACAGCCTGTTTGAATTCACGAACAATGTTTGTCAGATGTGCTGTGACCATCCGTACCACCTCCTTTCTCTATTATCCTGATTATAACGGATTGATCACCGTCAGCCACTCAAAACCTTCAAAGTCAGCAGTATTCACCGTATACAGTCCGGCAACTCCATGATCTTTCAACGTCGCTGCAAGAACCACGTCGAACATCTTTTTGCGTGTTGTGACGTTTTTCAACAACGTTAAGAAGGTCTGCATCTGCGTATCTTTATGAGAAAGAACAAGAACTCCGGTATCAAGATACTCCTGAACAACATCTGCCGCATCCTGAATTGAAAGAGGGCGTGTCAGCGTCTGCCGTGTCATAACATTGATAAATTCTGTCAGTACCTGCGTTGAAAGACAGACATTCAACTGTCCATCCGCATCATATTCGTTGAATACTTGCTCAATAAACAGGACAGCTTGTTGATGGAATTCAGAATCTTCATTATGAGCATAAACCAGCAAATTCGTATCAATTGCGAAAAGCATGTGTTTTTTTTATCCCCTTTCAGCATAGATTTCATCGCGATCACAGCGGACTTCCTGACCAAGATGAAACTTTCTGACTTTAAATGCCTTCCGACGATGCCTGCCGGATATGCCGGATTTAATATCGTCCTTCAATGACTTCAAAATAACCTCAATAAACTGAATACGCTCCGCCAGCGGTGCCTGCTGAATCTGAGCAAGCATATCTTTAGCAATCATAAACGGTCCCCCTTTAAATACATTAAACAAAAAAGTTGTTGATCGTCCGGTGCTCTTCAGGTGTCTCACAGATGCATCCTGCATAAGGCGGCTGCCGCACCGAACAGTGCAGTTCATCTCATTTTTTCAGCAAAATCGAAAAACCTGCCTGCTCAAAATGATGGTCTGCACTGAAGACCTCGTTGCCCCCGAGATCATTTGCAGCAACTATACTGAGACAGTCCACAAAGCCCCAGTCTTTATCCTGCATCTTTTTAAATTTTTGGAAGCCGCGTTCGATCAGAGCCGCATCTGCGGGAATGCACTGCCACTTTTCAGAAGCACGAACAGCTTCTATCATCCTGACAGCGACATGGCGAAGATTAACCGGGCTGAAGGCATTGCCGAATTCAAGCAGCACTGCGTCGGTTGTCACAAGAATCTGTTGAGATTGCTTCAGCGCAGTCACGGTCCTTACTGCCTGTGCATGAAACGCATCTCTGCTGTTGCCGATAGCGATAATGGTGGAAGTATCAACAAAAACAGGCTTCATGAACGTTTTTTCGTGCCGTAAAGATAGTGATCGTGATTTTCAGCAAAATCTTCGATCCCTGTATCAACCGAAAGTTCCTCCAAGTTAAGGGCATCCCAGGGATCAGGCTGTTCCGAAACCTTTTTTTCTATTTCGCAGGATATGCCTTCCCTCGCAAAGAGTTCCCGTATTCCTGCGATCAACCTCGCAGTCCTTTCAATTGGAATGATGTCTGATATATTTATTGTGAGTTGCATATCTGATTATGAAACAGGCTGGGTGCGACGACTTTGCACATTCGTATTTTATGAATAATGATTGTTTCTTTTCCTGACCATGCTCCTGCGCAGGAGGCTACTATGGTTTCATCCTTCGCAGATCCGCATTACCGGCTGCAATCATCCCGAAGTCGGGCGTTGCTCTTTTATTTTGTGCGATAAATGCAATTATGTCAATCAATGGATCAGATCTCATTGATCTTCCCTAACAAGAGGGAAACCGAAAGCAGACACCCCACCCCAGACATACCGAGAATCAAGCCCATGGGCCAGGGCGTCCCATCTGCCAAAAGCCCGACCAGGGCAGAACCAATAATTCCGCTGCCGTACTGAATCGCCCCTACCAGGGCGGACACCGCTCCGGCCCGTTCAGGAAAGCAGGTCATGGCCCCGGCAACCGAATTGGCCACAATAAACCCTATACTGGAAATATACACAAACAAGGGCAGCACCAATCCCCAAATCCCACCCCACCCGGTTCCGGCTGTCCAGGCAACGGCAAAGGCAGCAAGGGCCATCACCACGGTTCCCATCAGGAGAATCCGATCATAGCCATGCCGGACAACGAGCTTGGCATTGATCAGATTCGCCACTGTGGCCCCGGCAATGACGATGCCCCAGAAAAAACCGAACTGCTGCTCCGAGACATGATAATAATTGATATAGATAAAGGGCGTTCCGGCAACATAGGCAAACAACCCCACATAGAGAAAGCCACCGGTAATGGCATATCCCATAATTTTGCGATGGCGGAGCAGCTCCCCGTAATAGCGCATGGCCATGCCCAAGGATTCCATGTTCCGCCGCCGGACCGGTAGGGTTTCCGGGATGCTCCAAAGGAGCACAAAGGTCAGCGCCCCCACCGTCACCAAAGACCAAAACACAGCACGCCAGCCAGCCAGGGCCACAATCTGCCCGCCCACTAAGGGGCCAAGGATAGGAGCGATGGTCATAATGGTCATGAGCATGGAGAGCATCTGCGCAGCCCGGTTCCCCTGATAGAGATCCCGCACCATTGCCCGGGACAGAGCAACGCAGGCACAGGCCCCGATGGCCTGCACGATGCGCCAGGCAATGAGCGCCTCCGCTGTCCGGGAAAGGGCACAACCAGCTGAACCGATGATAAAGAAAATCAGCCCGGCAGATACCGAGGGACGGCGACCGTAGCGATCACTGATCGGCCCCCAAAGCAACTGCCCCAGGCTGAAACCGATGAGATAACCGGAAATGGTCAGTTCTATCATCCCGGCATCTGCTCCCAAGGCCCGCCCCATTGCTGGCATGGCAGGCAAATAGAGGTCGGTGGAGATAGAACCGAATCCCATGAGCAGGCTGAGGACACCAAGGACATACCAACCAGCAGGTGCTGCCGCCACGACCTGGGCATCAGACAGGATATTTTCTTGTTCTGACATATTTTCTTGTTCTGACATATATACGGGAGCCTCACTCCCTACGCTTTGCATACTGCATAAAATAAAAGAGCCCGGAGGAATTCCTCCGGGCGCATGAAGCAGGCTCTGGCAACCTGCTTTGAATAATTATTGATCGGTCACAGCTACGACGAACAACGACCCGTGATCTACGGGTCTATGGGGACAGGAAAAGATGAAGGTCTATCTTGCTGCGGACAGGGAAAGATATGAAAACGCGTCACAGTTCAGTCACGAGTTGAGGCACTATTTCGGACAACACCCGGCGGAGATGGTGCGGGAGATGCGGACGGCGTAGAGAAAGGGCAAATGGTTAACACTGCCCCTCTTGCCATTCCTCAGCAATTCGATGGAAACGACCGACAAGGGTCAGCCGTCTTGCTTCAAGCGACGCCGCATCGCCATTTTGCTGATTTCTTCAACAGATTTATCATTCCACAGATCACGTTGCCATTCGGTATAATTGAACGGCTCACGTAAAATCAGCGTAATGAACTTTTCCGACTAAACTTCTCCCAAGGTGCTGATGAGTAATTCCTGGCTAACCTTCATTTTAGCGATTCGATAATACCTTCTGACCATGGCACAGGATCTTTATATTTTTTCATTGTATTATGATCACTGACCCTGAAAATCAACTGAGGATCGACATCATTTTCTGAGTTATCATAAAAATATGCACGGTCAACTATTTTTATGGCTTCAACTGAGTTTACTATTGACCTGTAATAACGACTTATTATTTTAGGAATAGGTACATCATGACACCTTCCATAACTCGTAATGCAATTCTCTGCGCATTTATTGACGGGTCATTGGTGCAGATAAAAAACAAACGGATAAAATATCCTGATGTTTTAGCCTTTTTTATAAATTCAAGTTTTTCTTCTGTTGAAAAAACGGTTTCGAATGCCATATCTGTCCTGTTTTTCAGACATTCTTCCCGAATCGACTGAGCTTTATTTGCAGCCTTAACAACGTCATCAATTGAGTTCCAGTCTCCGAAATCCTGCTGCGCTATGAAATCAGGATTAATATACACGCAACCTTCCATCCACTCATGCCGCAGTAACTTTTCAGTAATTGTTGTTTTACCAGAGCCATTTGGCCCCGCAACAATTATCAATCTCGGCTTGTTTTCTTTTTGAGCTGTCATATGGAAGCTTTTTGACGAGACGCAGCGTAACCGTTCACCCCCCCCCTCATTCCACACAAAAAAAGATTGGACAAAAAAAGAAGATCACGATAGTTTAAGGGTCACAACGTTTTTT
>JAABTP010000178.1 GCA_011389815.1 Desulfobulbaceae bacterium
ATTTGAAAGAGGAGCAAGGCCCCAAAAAGGACTTTTTTTCGTGTTTTGAGCACAAATCCTACGAACTTGGGTTAGGGGGTTTTATGATACGATAGAGGAAATTTTAGAAAAATGTAAGATTCAAGGGGTCGAGGCTCGGTTAGTGAATGATTTTTTTGACCTGCCGTTTAGTCAACCAGGCCACCGTGAAGAATTTTTTTTGGATTGTGCTGCCAAGAAAAGGAGATATCCTCTTCAGGATGACCTGAAACGCCTGTTGGATCTGGTTGCCTCTTTGTTCGGGCTTATCTTGTTCTCTCCCCTTTTTTTTATAATTGGACTCGCTCTTTATATAGATGATGGTTGGCCGATTTTTTTTATCCAGGAACGTATCGGCTTGAATAAACGTAGATTTAAGATGTGGAAATTTCGGACAATGGTCAGGAACGCTGAACAACGTCTTGCAGAACTTGAAGACCTGAATGAAGTGCAGGGTGCGGCTTTTAAGCTCACTGAAGATCCCAGGGTGACAAAGCTGGGAAAGTTTCTTCGAAAAACAAGTCTGGATGAACTTCCTCAATTGTTCAATGTTTTAACGGGAAGCATGAGCCTTGTCGGCCCCAGGCCACTGCCGATCCGAGATTTTGAACGCTTCTATAGGAATCAGCACCGAAGAAGATTCAGTGTAAAGCCAGGAATCACAGGACGTTGGCAGGTTTCAGGGAGAAGTGATGTGGATTTTGAAGAATGGATGGCACTGGACCTTGAATATATTGACAAGTGGAGGTTCTGTGATGATATTGAAATTTTGTTCAAAACAGTTGTAGCTGTGGTGCGGTGTAAGGGAGCAAGATAATCTTTGTTAAGAGCCTGAGTCAAAATTAGAGCGTGAATGTGACAAACGCTCCATTAAGACATGTAATAAAAAGGTTGTGTTTCCATATACATACCTTTTAAACATTCTGCCAGGCTCTTGTACGAGCCGGTAGAGCCACTCTAATCCAGCTCTTCCCATCCATGCGGGGCATCGTTTTTTCCTTCCAGAAAGATATTCAAAGGCAGCTCCGCAGGTAATGATAACTTTTGCTTGAATTTTATAAGCATGAGCATCAATCCAACGTTCTTGTAAGGGCATCCCTAAACCGACAACGAGGATATCCGGTGAAACTTTGTTAATTTGTTCAATAATTGTGCAGTTTTCTTGACCCTCTTTCTCGAAGTATCCATGATGGGTTCCAACAATTTTGATTGATGGATTTTTTTCTTGAAAAATTTTAGCTGTTTTTTCAGCAGCATAATTCGGTCCACCCAGTAGAAAAAGGGTATATCCTTTCGAGGTAACAAATTCTGCAAAAGGCCATCCCCAATCAGCCCAAGTAAGACGGCTTGGAAAAGTATAACCAAGAATTTTTGCACCCAGCACAACGCCTGCGCCGTCTATTCTCACGAGATCGGCTTTTTTGAAGAAATCCATTAACCACGGAATATTACGAGCGAGGTTGATGCTGTGTACATTCCCTGAAAGAACGTATCCTTGACGCCCCGAATGTATAAGATAGGATATTCCTTCGTGCAATTGATCCATGTCGGCAGCAGTCACAGGGACACCTAAAATCTCCTTCTTTTCTAGAAGGAGATCTTTATATGGGGATTCTTGAATCAATGTATTCTCCGTTTTTTTAGAAAGGACGGATAAGTTGCTCAACTTGAAGAATATAACTTTTTCTTTTTCCATCATGTACTGAGTCAATTGACACAAAACGACTATCAGGACTCCAACGAGGGTGAAGGTCGCAACGATTATATTCGTAGTATCTCCAAGGAGAGAAAAAAGAACCAAGTAGATGCATTTTTTCTTCCAACAAATCGTATATAAAAAGGTGTTGATTTCTGGCTTTGTCTGGATACGTATCAGTTAACATGTACCGTCCATCAGGAGATACCGTATAGTGCCCATCACCAAATTTTTCCAGAACATTCTCTCCAATAATAGTAATTTCGTTTGTAACAATATTAACCTTATAGTACTTATCTCCCGCATCATCTGTTCTTGCCCACGCAATAATATTATCGTTATCCATCCAATGGTAATGAGAGACCATGCGGGCATCAAGCAGTAAATTCAATTCTGTTCCGTCAGGCGAGGCACTGTACAATCGAGAGAATTTTCCCTGCTCAGTATAATAACGATGTAAAAAGACGAACCGGTCTCCATGAGGTGAATAAATAAGGTGGTTTACTTTGTGACGAGCACTTTTCATCTCTGGTAAGGGATGGCTTTCCTTTAACTGCTGCAAGGAGATAATAAGCTCTTCTTTTCCTTGCATAAGATTAACACTCCAAATGCCATCAGCATCATCAGGCATATCTTCCTGAAAATTAACTACTTTGGGTCGATAGCCGTAACAATTTCTCAAGAGGTGAAGGCGTTTATAATTTATGGATAAGGCTTCAGCCTTGCGAGGGTGAACGGTTTGGACTGGCCAGGGAATAAACTGAGTCTTCACGTGCTCCGAATCATCAAAATCCACAACCTGCATACCCAGGATATTCTCCTGAATTGTATTATGAACAACAGCAACCGTGCCATTGATTTGCACCCATTGAGCCATAGCTCCCTGCTGCCAGTTCCAAGCCGAGCTTGTCCCGATTACTTTTAATGAGCGTGCAATTCGATCAAGCTGTATAATTTCAAGTTTATCGCCTTTTTTCTGATGCAGTAGCATTCTGGACATATCAGGCGACCAAGGAGACTTGTCGTAATACCCAAAAAAATATGGCTCTTCCGAATATTCAAGACCGGCCCAAGCAAAAGCTGACTGCAGGGTCACGCTCGGATGCAGACTGTATTGAAATCCTTTCTCACGATGAAAAAAATAAATCAAACGTTTATATGTTTCCTTTACTACAGTACGTAGTACGGGAAAATTTTCCAAGGCCTTGGCAATCAGGCGTTCTTTTGTAGAATACTCTGTCAAAGCGTTCTGCTCCTTTCCATCAATCTTTTATGCAACTTATCTCTCCGCATTTCTCTTTGTCCATTGTTGAGCTACCTCGGAAAGTATTTTTCCAGCAAAGAGCAACAAAAGAAATCCCAGCCGCTTGAAAAAAGGGAAATGGGTTGTATGCTGCCAACCCACCGACAACATTTGCGCAGCCCCCCATTGCTTGGTTTCCTGTTGAAAAGAGGTCTCAGTAAACCTCTCTTTTAATAATGCCTTGGCTACTCCTGCTTTCCAGCGTAATTTCATATAGCCTTTCAGAGTAGTCGGCCAATGATGATAATTAACCGCCTCTTCAGCATAGATAATCATCATTTTATTGCGCAGCACCTGATGGCCGAAATTACGGTCTCCTCCACGGGGTACATTTGTATCAAAACAAATACCAGCCTCTTTGATAGGCTGCAAAAGAAAGGCAAGATTCATACTACAAATCATTGAGGGCGAGCGGACAATATGTCCTTCTCGGTCACGGAGCTTTGGCATATCCTGACTGATAAACTGCAGCAGCGAGGCAAAAAGATTGTCGGGAAAAAGGTTCCCGGTTCTACCTTGCACTGCCATCGCATCAGGATACTGCTGAAAAGCCTGGACAATCCGCTCAACCCAAACCTTTTCGGCAACTGCATCATCATCAATAAAGGCGAGAATGTCGCCTGAGCAATTGCGCATCGCTTTATTGCGGGCAAAGTTAATACCTATCTGCTCCTCAATAACGTAGTCTATCGGCAGATGCCCGGTCATCTGCTCAACAACCAGTCGAGTATTATCTGTGGAACCGTTATCAACAACAAGAACCTGGTCAGGAAGCCGAGTTTGGCTGATTAAACTCTCCAAGGCTTTATTGAGAAATCCCGCTCTGTTTCGGGTAATGATAGCAACGGTTATTGTTCTCTCACTCATATAGATACCTTCCTGCCAGCCGCTTTACTAATAAGCAGAGCATACTTTTCTTCCAGCAGGGCTGTCTGTTTTTCCAGATTAAAACGATGCTGCACCCGTTCTCTCCCTAGCGCGCTGATTTTTTCCCATAAGGCGGTATGCTGAAAAAAAGCACTGAGCAGCTCTGTAAGTTGTTGGACATTTTTCTCTTCAACCAAACATTCTTTCAATTCCTCGCCCAGGGCCTCCCGTGTAGCCGGGATACTGAAGAGAGCCATAGGCAGTCCCATGGCCATTGCCTCCTGAACAAATGTCGGCATTCCTTCCCGTTCACTGGGAACACTGAGCACTCGCGCCTTATTCATCCATTCGCGAACAGTTGTATGGGGCTGCATTCCCAGAAAACGACAGTTGGTCTGCTGTGCTGCCGCCTGCTCCTCCAGAGAAGAGCGGTACGGGCCATCGCCAATAACAACCAGCTGTATTTCAGGATTCTTCTTCTGCAGAGCTGAAACAGCCTCAATCACATACTGACAGCCTTTGAATTCCTCCAAACGGCTGACAAAAAGCACAGTCGGTTCTCTCTCAACTGCCGAATCCGGTGAGAACATATTAAGATCAATCCCGATATAATGGACGAAAATTTTTTCCTCTGGATATCCCTGCCTGAGTAGCCCTTGATGTACAGAGCGGGAAACAGCTATAAATAAATCAGCAGAACGAATAAGATCTGTCCGTTTTCGCAAATAAATTTTATAGGTAATGCGATTCTGCTCTTTTTTCCACTCGTCTGTCGTGGTGGCATCTGTGCCGTGAAAGGTTACCGCAAGAGGAATATTAAGTTTATGATGGACAGGCAGATACAGCGTCGCATCTTTGCCCATATGGACATGACTGAGGCAGGGAGTAAGCTTCTGTATTTCCTGTACCATAGACGGAGCATAGCCGAACAATTTGTACAACGCCTCACGAAATCGTCCCGCCATTGTGCCGTTATTAAGGAGAAAGGTTTTCTGCCGATCCAATTTAATTCCCTGCTGGACGCGGGAGCCGAAAAAAAACGGTTCATATTTTTTCAGTGCCCCGGTCTGATATTTGATGAAGGTTTCTGAGGGGGGCAGAAGCAGGTCTCTGTATATTATGATACGTTTTCTAGCTGATAGCATTAACAGTCTATAATTGCAGTTTTGGGAGGTAACGGGGGAGGAAAACCTATCCAGCCGTTATCCGATGATTCTGATCCAAAAAGCTCTGTTGGAACTTCTTTGCCATGTAAATGAATATGGGTATCTTGGACCATTGGAGAATAAAAACATATCCCGGCCAGCTCATCAATACAGGGTATACGTTCGCCTTCAACAGGGTCTTTCAAGCTTTTTATTTCTATTATTATTTTTTTTCCGTCACGAATGACGTGCCATTCAAGAAAATCATGCATTGTTTTATACTGGAGAAGTTTAGCAGACGGGGCAACCCAAACAAGTTTTTTGTTGTAATAATCCGCTAAGCACTTAAATGCTTCCTCTTCCGCAGGAGGAAAAAATATTTTTCCTTGACGGCACATAACTGCCTTGGCCAGATGAGTATAGATAATTGCATACCCCTGCTGCTGAACTAGTTCATCCAATATTTTTCTTGTTAAAGAGTATCGGAGGCTATTTGGCCCAGCTCTCCAAAGCTCTGATCTTTCTGGATGCTGCGCAAAGCGCGTGAATGCAATTAGGGGGCTTCCGTCACGAAGAGTAATAGTTTTCAAAAGATTAGTTATATTATCTGTCGATTTTACACGGGTCGATTTGCCGAGGATAACCTTAACCATATTCTTTAAATGGTTAAATGGCAATACCGCAAAACTCGCACAGTAGCTTCAGGCAGCAAGCTTATACCACTGTTCCTTGAGCTTGTTTAACT
>JAABTP010000179.1 GCA_011389815.1 Desulfobulbaceae bacterium
CGACATCGAAATCAGGGTTTTTTAGTCAGGTTTGGTAAAATTCTCCGAACTGCGTTTTGAAATGAGCGAATGGGGAGACAAAAGCAAAAACTTACTATCTTGTTTGCAGGAAAAAAGATAGAATATGTGCAACATTGTGGTTTGTCAAAAGGCTGTAATCCGAAAAGGGAGGTTAAAAATATGAGTCTTATCAAATGGAATGATAGTTTTAGCGTAAATGTGAGCAGGATTGACCGGGAGCATAAAAAACTTGTTGAGATGGTCAATGAACTCACGGACGCTATGAAAGAAGGGCATGGCAAGGATGTTCTTGGGGAAATCTTGGATGGGCTGATCGCATATACAGCCTCTCATTTTCAAACTGAGGAAAATTATTTTCAACAGGTCAAATATCCTGGAGCTGCTGAACATAAGAAAGAACATGTTGCCTTTGTTCAGAAGGTAACAGAATTTAAAAAGGAGTTTGATGCAGGCCGGGCAACGGTTTCAGTCAATGTTCTTCAATTTCTCAGCAAGTGGCTGCAAACCCATATTAAAGGGGCTGATAAGGAGTATAGTAGTTTTTTGAATGAAAACGGTATTAAGTAGGGCGTTTTCTCTATAACTCTCCTCTTATCCTTCCGGGGTGGAGTAAAATACTAGGTTCCACCCTTTCTCTTTTGCTGGTTCTCGTTAGAATTTTTGCCAAACAGTGTGGTCTTCTGCTCCCTGCTGGACAATAAACATTGCTGCAATAATCAATCCCACTCCTGGTACGACATGGAATGAAGGCAGGGGATGACCCAAGCCCCATTCTATCAGGACAATACATGGTGGATAGAGATAGCTGTAGGCCATGACCCTGGTTGGCCCAAGAGAAAGCGTACAGCGCTGAGTAAGAAAAAAGGTGATGATGGTCGAGAAGATAGCAAGGTAGATTATTCCAGCCCAGATTTTTAACGGGACAGTGCCCCAAGCGACGCCTGGAAGCTGGTGTCCACAAAACAGGAAAAGCCAACCACAGGCTGTAACCATGATCCAGAAGGTCATAACTGACATAGGTTCTTCCTGGTGAAATAACTTAACAAGAGGCGTGTAAAAGGCCATAAACAGGCAGCTGATAAAGAAAATCAGATCGCCGGAATTGAGATTAAAGGCCAGAAGCTCTGTCAGGCTACCCCGAAATAACACCCATATCGCCCCAACCGTTGCAGGAAACATGGCAATGAGTCTGTATTTTCCTAAGCGCTCTTTGAGCAGTACAGCACTGTACAGGCCAGAGATGCTGGGCACCAAGGTGAAAATTACCCCGGTGTTCAGAGCAGTAGTTGACCGGAGCGAGAGAAACATGAGCCAGAAAAAGCTGGTCAGGACAAAGCTGATACAGGCATAGCCGATGAGGCGTTTTTTCTCCGGTAGATGGACCCCGTGTTTATATTGGACATAAGGGAGAAAGAGCAGGGCCGCAATCACGAAACGAAGCAGGGTAAGCACGGAAGGGTTCATGCCGTGGGCAATGGCCTTGCTTGCTGTGAATGAGGTAGATACCAGGACAGCACAGAGCAGCATCATGGCATGAAATGCCCAGAACCGTTTTTTTTCCTGCTGTGCTGCTCTGGTACCGGATTGATGTGTTTTCAAGGTTAGGTGAAGATCTCTTATATTCTCTTGTTATTCCTGGAGAGGCTGAACCTCTTTCCTTTGCCCCAGTTCTGCTAAGGCTTGTCGTCATCCTTCCCTGCAACCATCAGTAATCAACATGAAAAGGGTGGCTTATCATTTTTTCATCTGCATTTTGGCCCAGCTGTCCCGCAGGGTCACGATGCGATTGAAGACCGGCCTGCCCGGCTGGCTTTCCTTGCTGTCCAGGCAGAAGTATCCCTGCCGTTCAAACTGTACCCGATCATCCACGCTAAGTTTTGCCAGCGAGGGTTCCAGGATGCTGTTTTCCAGCACCTGACAGGAATCCGGGTTGATGAACTCCTTAAAGTCTTTTTCCTTATCTGCATCCGGGCTTTCCACGCTGAAGAGTCTATCATAGAGACGAACCTCAGCCGGGATGCCGTGCTTGGCAGAAACCCAGTGGATGGTGCCCTTGACCTTACGACCGTCCGGGGCCGAGCCACCCTTGGTCTCTGGATCATAGGTACAGTGCAGCTCAACTACCTCGCCGTTCTCGTCCTTGATTGCTTTGTCACAGGTAATCAGATAGGCGTAGCGCAGGCGCACCTCCCGACCCTCAGTGAGGCGGAAGAACTTTCTGGGCGCGTTCTCCATGTAGTCGTTTCGTTCCACATAGATCTCCCGGCTAAAGGGGAGGGTGCGCGTCCCCATTTCAGGATTCTGGGGATGATTCTGGGCCTCCAGCTCCTCCTCCTGGTTTTCCGGGTAGTTGGTGATCACGACCTTCAAAGGCTCCAGCACGCCCATGACTCTGGGCGCATGCACGTTCAGGTCATCGCGTACGGCATTCTCCAGCACCCCCATATCAATCCAGGAATCCCGTTTCCCCACTCCGATGGTATCACAGAAATGACGAATTGAGGCGGGTGTGTAGCCCCGGCGGCGCAGGCCGGATATGGTGAGCAT
The DNA here is from genome assembly GCA_011389815.1 of Desulfobulbaceae bacterium. Classification (GTDB taxonomy): domain Bacteria; phylum Desulfobacterota; class Desulfobulbia; order Desulfobulbales; family Desulfobulbaceae; genus Electrothrix. The sequence goes on from JAABTP010000179.1 coordinate 2,569, forward strand.
CCGGGGGTCGTCCCAACCCTCCACATGTCCTTCATTCACAAGCTGGAGCAATTTGCGCTTACTCATCACGGTGTAGTTGATGTTCAAGCGGGCAAACTCGTACTGGCGTGGGCGGCAGGGTGTTCGGAGCGTATCAAGTACCCAATCGTAGATGGCCCGGTTGTTCTCAAACTCCAGAGTACATATTGAGTGGGTGATGCCTTCGATCATGTCGGACAGGCAGTGGCAGAAATCGTACATCGGGTAGATGCACCATGTATCGCCGGTGCGGTGGTGGTGCTTTTTCATGATCCGGTAGATGGCCGGGTCGCGCATGATCATATTAGGCGCGGCCATATCGATCTTGGCCCGCAGGGAGCAGGTGCCTTCGGCCAGCTCTCCGTTTTTCATCTGCTCGAACAGGGCCAGGTTTTCCTCTACCGGGCGGTTGCGGTACGGGCTTTCCTTGCCCGGCTCGGTCAGGGTGCCCCGGTACTCGCGCATCTCGTCCGCACTGAGATGGCAGACGTATGCCTTGCCTATCTTGATCAGCTCAATTGCAAAGGCATGGAGCTGGTCAAAATAATCAGAGGCGTAATAGAGGTGCTCACCCCAGTCAAAGCCCAGCCAGCGCACGTCCTTCTGGATGGCATCCACGTATTCAGTGGATTCCTTGCCTGGATTGGTGTCGTCAAAGCGGAGATGGCACACGCCCTTGTTCTCCTTGGCAATGCCGAAGTTCAGGCAGATGGATTTTGCATGGCCGATGTGCAGGAAGCCGTTAGGTTCCGGCGGAAACCGGGTGACGATGTTGCTGTGCTTGCCGGTTTTCAGGTCATCAGCGACGATCTGGCGAACGAAGTCAAGGGGTTTGGCGGTAGAGTCGGTGTTTGTCATATTAAAAATATTTGCTTAGTAATAAAGACGAAGTGATTTGTATTAATAATCCCATTGATAAACCAGAGAACTACCTGTATGTCGAGCAGAATTTTCATTTTCCCTCAAATTGATCAAGAAGTTCTTCAGGCTTCAGGGAGGGAATCCGTCATCCCATGCAATGTAATCGTCAACAGTGTAGCGTTGGTTTGAAGCAGATTGAGGGTTGTTCATGCGCGCCTCCTTGCTACGGTGCTGTTTTTCCAGAATGACTGGCAAAACGAATCTTTTGATACGCAGAATGCGGTATGCCCGGTGTTACTGGCGGCGGATCAATAAATTCCGCCCCGCGTGCGATATGTTCTTTCTCGCTACGTTTTATGTCTTCATAAATAGCATCCAGATCGAAGTTGAATTTTTCAGCATGCGCTTCACGCATTGTCCGAACTTCATCAATAATTTCATCTCTCATTGTCGGCTCCAAGCAGTTGTTCAGGGGTGCAGATAAAGGGCAGAAACAGCCCTTGCTCTTCAAGATACAGGGCGATTTTCAGCAGATAATTTATAGCATGGACTCCACATTACCGCCATTGATACGCCATACACCAGATTTATATTTGCCTGTGCTGTCCGCCATGCCGTAGTATATTTCCACAGACTGGCCTGCGGTTAATTTGCCTACCTGTTGAGGCGTAAGTATTTGTTTAGAATTGGAAGACCAGTCTCGGCCAGAAAACTTACACCCAGCGTTAGATAATCGATAAAGATGTACTATGAATCCTTGCTTGACATTTGCATCTGCATGTCCAAGTCGTTCTATATCATCCTCTAAATGTTCTTGTGTTGCATTGAGACCGAATTCAATACAGGCTGACAAGGGCAAATAGTCGTAACTTTCTTTTCTTGGTTTTTCTGGTGGTAGTGTAGATAAAACAGTCACATCCCAGTGTTGTCGTCGTGGTTTGCCCAACGTTGCGTTGGTTGGATACTCCTTTTGAAGGATACAAATCTGTTGATGTTGGTACGTCATATATCTTTCTCCTTCTGGAAGAAGGTTATATAACTGCGTGTAAAACAGCGCATGTTGACCATGTTCTGTATAGCATAGATAGGGAGAACTGATAAATTCAACGCAAAATTCGGCTATCGCCTGACGTACTATCTTAATATCCATAATACCAAGTAAACTTCATTTTTCTTCTGAAATCCCTTGCAGTTCAGTATTCGCCGAAGCAAGCGCATTGGCTATATACAGCCTCGTGCCAAAATAGGTGATAAAAAATCCTAGAATTGCAAAACAGAGGATTGATGCGATGATAATTGACTGTGCATTTGGATGGCCAATATCTGCAGAAATATCTGTTGAAATGTTCACAAGAAATTTTACCAGTTCTTTAAACTCCACAAGACCGGCACCGACAAGCATTTTGGTCAGCCAGTCAGAAATTTGTTCCAAGTTTGTATTGATCTGATAGGATATTCTGTTTTCAGGTTTCATGCCATCCCGCTCCTGCATCGTTTTCGGGATGCCAAAAAGAAAACCAAAGGCATTACCGATAAGATATGAGGCGCAAGTGACCATAAAAAGCGTTGCGAGTACAGCCGTGGAGTTCCCCCTTGACAAGGATAGTGCGTAGAATGCAATGCAGATAAAGCAGAGGATTACTCCCAAGGCAAGGCCGGAAAAAATAAAGAGAAAGCTGAAAGTGATCTTCTCCTGCTGAAAAAACGAAGCAATTCTTTTGATCATAGCTCATCAACCTGTTACATATCCGATAAAGTACCTTTAACAGGGTCGCATTATTTGTTTCTTAAAGGGTAAGAAGGTCTATCTCCATTCCTCTGTAATCTCCGGGCAATCAAACTGTATCATTTTTCAAGCGTTGAGACGCAGCATTCACACGTATGAATATTCTGTTTCAACATGTAAACGTTCCTAACCAACGAGTAAACAGAGCATTCAAACATCTGAAACCTCCTGTGCAACGTATAAATGCTCCTTTCGTTAGTTTGAACACAGCATTCGCATGTATGAAAGCTCTATCTCAACATGTAACTGCTCTTAACCAACGAGTGAACAGGGAATTCAAACATCTGAAAGCTCCTGTGCAACGTGTGAATGCTTCGTTCGTACGTTTGAACACAGCATTCGCATGTATGAAAGCTCTATCTCAACATGTAACCGCTCCTAACCAATGAGTAAACACAATATTCAAACATCTGAAAGCTCCTGCGCAACATGTATTGTTTAAATAAAAATACATCAAAAGGGTGTTGAAAAGTACCCCAGCATAGAGCAATTTCAGTTGTCCGAGATGCCCAATAAGCATTTTTTTTCGTTTGT
>JAABTP010000180.1 GCA_011389815.1 Desulfobulbaceae bacterium
AAACATGACTGTTCAACAGGCAGAGCCGTTGAACTCTGACCACCCCCAGAGGGGGTGGTTTTCTACGATGAAATAAATCGTCTGTTCGATTATGCCGGTCTTTTTTACAATTGAACGGCTCTTACCTGCATTCTGCGCGGAACAGAAAAACAACCTTTCCTTCACCTCTATTTGCTTTTCCAGCCCATCAGTGATATTATGTGCTTCATTATTATTTTTCTGCTTATTTATTTGACAAATTACTTCTGAGTATTTGCTCAGGACAATATTTTAGAAACCATATAAGGAGTTTCCTATGTTCGACCAGGACATCCCCCCGGCATATACCTTTGACGACGTCCTGCTCGTTCCGTTAGGTTCGGAAGTGCTGCCGTCAGAGGTTTCTCTGTCTACCCGTCTTACAGATACGGTTTATCTGAATGCCCCTCTGGTTTCAGCAGCTATGGATACGGTTACGGAACATCGTACAGCTATAGCGATGGCAAGGGCAGGAGGCATTGGTATTATTCATAAAAACATGTCAATAACCGATCAGGCCAAAGAAGTTGAGCGGGTCAAAAAATCGGAATCCGGCATGATTATTGATCCTGTCACGGTAACTGAGCAGCAAAGTGTTGCTGAGGTGGAAGAGATCATGGCCATGTATAAAATCTCCGGCCTGCCTGTACTCAGAGAGGGGAAATTGGTGGGTATTGTCACCAATCGTGATCTTCGCTTTGTTTCTAATAACGACATGCGGGTCCATGACGTTATGACCAGTAAAAACCTGGTCACTGCCCACGAAGGGATCAGTCTGGAACATTGCAAGGCCCTGCTCCATGAGCACCGCATTGAAAAACTGCTGGTAGTTGATAATGTGGGAAAACTTAAAGGCCTTATCACCATCAAGGATATTGAGAAAGTTAAAAAATATCCTCTTGCAGCTAAGGATGATAATGGTCGTTTACTGGTCGGGGCCGCCGTCGGTGTTGGTACAGACATGCCGGACCGAACCGAGGCCCTGGTAGAGGCTGGAGTTGATGTTATTGTGCTGGACTCGGCCCACGGTCATTCAGCAGGGGTTCTTCAGGCAGTCCGCGAAATTCGGGCTGGCTGGCCTTCTCTTTCTGTTATTGCCGGAAATGTTGCCACCGCCGAAGGAACCGCAGCCCTGATAGATGCTGGTGCCAATGCTGTGAAGGTAGGGGTCGGACCTGGTTCTATCTGCACAACCCGTATTGTTGCCGGCGTTGGTGTGCCACAACTGACAGCCCTGCAAAACGCCACCAAGGTTGCCCGGGAAAAAGGCATTCCTGTAATTGCTGATGGTGGTATCAAATTTTCCGGTGATATCTGCAAGGCCATCGGGATTGGTGCTGACTGTGTGATGATCGGCTCTCTCTTTGCCGGAACCGATGAAACGCCTGGGGAAACCTTTCTCTACCAGGGCAGAAAATATAAGGGATACAGAGGGATGGGATCTTTAGGCGCCATGAAACAGGGATCCAGTGATCGTTATTTCCAAAAAAAGGATACCGAGGCATTAAAATTGGTACCAGAGGGCATAGAAGGCAAGATTCCATACCAGGGTCCTATCTCTGAAATGATTTATCAATTACTGGGCGGCTTACGTTCTGGTATGGGCTATAGCGGTGCAGCAACCATTGGTGAACTCCATAATAAGGCGAGATTTGTTCGGATCTCCCCAGCTGGTCTGCGTGAGTCTCATGTTCATGATGTTATCATCACCAAAGAGGCTCCTAATTATCGGACCGAGGGTATATAAAACTTTTCCTGCCAGGGAAAAATCATTTCCTGTGTCCCCCTGCCCTTTGGATCGGGTGTTTTATTGTATAAAACCTTCCTCTTTCTCCAAGAGAGCGCTAAAAAAAACAGCGATTTGCTCTCTTGGAACGGAGTTCTTTTTTTTGTTCATTCAAAAATAATTCAAAAAAAGCGCTACCATGCCCCTTGATAAAAATAACGATAAAATTATTATCCTTGATTTCGGTTCACAGACCACCCAACTCATTGCCCGCCGAATCCGTGAGCAAAAAGTCTACTCTGAAATTCACCCCTACACCCTGCCTCTGGAAGACCTCAAGGCCATACAGCCCTCGGGTATTATTCTTTCCGGCGGCCCTGCCTCTGTCTATGATGAGGATGCCCCGATTTCTGACTCTGGGGTGTTTGAACTTGGTGTGCCTGTCCTGGGTATCTGCTACGGTGCCCAGTTGATGATGCAACAGTTAGGGGGACGGGTCGAAAAGGCAGATAAACGCGAATTCGGCAAAGCCTCTCTCATGGTCGATTACACAGCAGGTCTTTTTGCTGGTATGGAGCCTGCCCCGACTCCTCACCAGGTTTGGATGAGTCACGGTGACCGGATTGAAAAAGCTGCTCCTGGTTTTACCGCCACAGCTGGTAGTGAGCACTCCCCTTTTGCGGCCCTGCGCCATGAAGAAAAACCCTTTGTTGCTGTACAATTCCATCCTGAAGTTGCTCATACCCTGATCGGGACTGATGTGTTGCGTAATTTCATCTTTGGTATCTGCGGCTGTGAGGCCAGCTGGACCATGCATTCCTTTATTGAGTCCACAGTTGCCGAGATCAAGGAAGCAGTGGGTGATGATCAGGTCATCTGTGCGCTGTCTGGCGGAGTTGATTCCACAGTGGTTGCTGCCATGGTTCACAGGGCCATTGGCAGCCAGCTCACCTGTATCTACGTGAATAACGGCCTGATGCGGATTAATGAGAGTGATACCGTCTTGCGCTTTTTCCGGGAAAAAACAGATCTAAAGGTTATTGATGTTAATGCTGAATCCTATTTCCTGGATCGCCTGGACGGGATTGATGATCCTGAAGAAAAACGAAAACGGATCGGCTATGGTTTTATTGAAATTTTTGAGCAGGAAGCCAATACCCTCGGTGAGGTAAAATATCTTGCCCAGGGAACCCTGTATCCTGATGTTATTGAATCAGTGGTCTTCCGGGGAAAGGCCCCTATCAAATCCCATCATAATGTGGGAGGACTGCCAGAGCGTATGCAGCTCAAACTTATTGAGCCACTCAGAGAACTGTTTAAGGATGAGGTTCGCGAGCTGGGTCTGGAATTAGGCCTGCCTGAAGAGGCTATTTATCGCCAGCCTTTTCCCGGCCCAGGCTTGGGGATCCGAATCATGGGTGCTGTGACCAAGGAACGCCTGGAAATTCTTCGTCAGGCTGATGTGATTGTACTTGAGGAAATGAAAAGCTCTGGCTGGTACCGCAAGGTGTGGCAATCCTTTGCCGTTCTGCTACCCATCCAGACGGTGGGGGTTATGGGTGACGGTCGAACCTATGAGCATGTTGTTGCCATTCGTTCAGTAGACAGCCGTGATGCCATGACTGCTGACTGGTCACAGCTGCCCTATGACATTCTGGGCCGTATTTCCACACGTATTATTAATGAAGTTCGGGGTGTGAATCGGGTTGTTTACGATATCTCCTCCAAGCCACCTTCCACCATTGAGTGGGAGTAGGGACGAAATCCCTGTGTTCGCCCTTGCATAGCGGGCAGGCACAGGGAACTGCCCCTACAGTATGCACCGAAAACGGGAAATTTACAGCAGCACAACACTTGCACCACACTTATTAAACAATATATTTATTTATGCTTAAAACAGGAATTTACGTCGACGCTGAAAACATAAAAATGAGCGGCGGGTACGGCATGCGCTATGACGTCTTAGTTGAGCTCGCCAACACAGCCCCTTGCACCTTATTACGCGCCAACTGCTACCTTGCTGAAGACCGGGAACGTACCAGCCGGGATGCTGAGTACCGACAAAAAGTGTATTATTACCATGACATTCTTCGTCAATGCGGTTTTAAAATCATTAAAAAATATGTGCGCCGCTATGAAGACGAAGATGGTAATGTTACGACCAAGGCCAATGCTGATATGGACCTGGCCATTGACGCCCTGTTGCAGGCCCGTAATCTTGATCGGATTATTCTGCTTACAGGGGATGGTGATTTTATTCGTCTGGTCACGGCCATGCAAAATATGGGCTGTCGGGTGGATGTAATCGGCTTTCATAATGTCAGCCGGGAACTGCGGGAGGTGGCTGATTCCTATGTTTCTGGTTTTCTTATCCCAGGCCTGCTGCCGATCCAGGAAGACAACACCAATAGTGAAGGAGATTGGCAACGGGGCACTGTGGCTAATTTTAATGCTGACAGAGGCTTTGGTTTTTTTCGATTTTTTCGTATGGAAGACAAGCAACTCAAATCAGATACGGTCTTTTTCCACCTCTCTAAGTCTACACTGGAGGGCGATTATTATTTTCAGGATTCAACCCGAATCTTTGAATTCAGGATTATTAAAAACCCTTCCGGGGAAGGGCGTTCTGAGGCATGGGATATCCGACTTGTTAAAGAACCTTAAAAAAACCGTAACATATCAAACCTGTGAAGACGCCTGTGAGCAGAGGATGCCTGCCAAGTCGTAGAAGAGGGATAAGCAGGGATAATCAAGGATAATCAGATGGACACTTGTATTCTTGCTGGCGATATTGGGGGAACCAAAACAGTACTGGCTCTGTATGACACCCGTGGTTCCTCTGAAATCTCTGAAATTCAGGAAACAGTCCTGGCTGAACAGACGTATCGCAATAGCGAATTCTCCGGGCTTCCGGAAATAATAACCGCCTTTCTTGCGGAGCAGGAAGAGTACCCAACCCATGCCTGTTTCGGGATTGCTGGCCCGGTCCGAGAGAACAAGGTTCAGATGACCAACCTGGACTGGGTTGTGGATGGACCTGCTGTAGCAGCCCAATTCGGCCTGGATAATGTCCTGCTGGTCAATGATCTTGTAGCTACTACTGCCGGGGTACTTGCTCTTCATCAGGAAAAGCTCATTACTGTTAATACAGGACAAGCAGATACAACAGGGAGTGTTGGAGTCTTGGCTCTGGGAACTGGTCTTGGTCAATCTTTTGCCATATCAGGAAACAATCAATTCCAACCTTTTCCCACCGAAGGCGGTCATGTTTCCTTTGCCCCACGCAATCAGGAACAAATTGAGCTGTTGCAGTTTCTCCTCAGAGATTCAGAAAAGCGATTCTCTCCTGTTCATATAAGCGTGGAACAGGTCTGCTCAGGCATGGCTCTGCCCACCCTCTACGCCTTTCAACGCAGCCGTTGCCTGGAACAGGAACCGGCGTGGATGGAGAAAAAACGCAAAGCCACAGCTCCAGAAGCATTAACTCCTTTAATTGTTGAAGCTGCTAATGCCGCTGTAGCTGGCGGCCCTGCCTGTGAGCCTGCCCTGCGAGCCGTGCAACTCCTCCTTGATATTCTTGCAGATGAGGCAGCAAATTTTGCCCTCAAGGTTTTGGCAACCAGTGGGATATATCTTGGTGGTGGGCTGCTGCCCAGGCTGCTGCCCCATCTTGACCGGAAACGCTTTATGGAACTTTTCTGTCGCGGTGTCTACCAAGAGATGCTGGCTGCTATCCCTATCCATATTATTACGGAACCCAAAACAGCCTTGCTCGGTGCCCGAAACCTGGCTATGCAGACTGAAAAACGTCTGATAATTTCACCTGACCTTCAACGGGCTGTTTTTCATAGCTAACCGTGTTATACTCCATGAAAATGCTTTTTAAT
>JAABTP010000181.1 GCA_011389815.1 Desulfobulbaceae bacterium
GGTGCCAAGAACGAATTGCCAAAACACTTAACATGCTGATTTCAAAAGGATTATTTTCTCGGTATCGCAAAGTTGGGGTAGGGGCGAACCTATGTGTTCGCCCTTTTATACCGGGCAGACACGCAGGTCTGCCCCTACAATTCTGCACCTGAAAACGGGTATTTTTTTTTGTCGATTTCCTAAGATACAATAAATACCAACTGAGGGGCTCATTGACCGTAGCAATATTCGTTGCATTCATCAATTTTACCTAGAGGAGATTTTTATGTACTTTTTTACACTCCGGTCTGTCGCACTGTTGGCAGCCTTTATGACGATGATTTGTGTCCCGCATTTGCAGGCCGCAGAAATTACTTCGGCTGAATTGGTTAATCGAGCAGGCATGCAACGTATGCTGTCACAACGAATTGCCAAAGCCTATATCTATTTTGGTAATGATGTTTCTGTAAGAGAAACAAAGATGCAACTTGAGATGGCTCTAGAGCGGTTCAAAATAAATCACGATATACTGAAAAAAAATGTGCAGGACAGTGAAACCAAGGATCTGCTTGCTATTGTCGAGAATACTTTTTCTGAATACCGTGATTTGGTCATGAAGCCTTATGCGGAGAAGGACGCTATCCGTGTTCTTGGATTGAGTGATACTCTGTTGCAGGTTTGCCATTCAGTCGTGCTTAACCTGACAGAGCTTACAGGTGCAAGTATTGATCATATTATCAATATATCAGGGAAACAACGTATGCTTTCGCAACGGGTTGCAAAGTTTTATATTGCCTATCAGGCTGGATTCCGTGATGAAGATACGGTTAATAAGTTGAAGGATTCTATAGAAAGCTTTGAGGCAGGGTTGAACGAACTTATGGGGGAACAACGGAATAATGCTGAGATTGCATCCCTGCTTAAGAAGATAAAGAAGGAATGGGCAAGAATCTCTCCGTATTTTCTGAAAGTTAAGGAAGGAGGGTTGCCCCTTATGGTGCTGAGAGCTACTGATGAGATAACAAAGCTCTCTGATCGGGTGACAGATCTTTATGCTGATGAAATCGCATCTGAAAAACCATAAGCTGGTTTACCTGTTCTACCTGAAGTCGATTATGTAAGGAAATGATAAGAGAAGAGGGAAGGGGGCGCAGGGAGCTTGCCGTTATACACGTTATGTAGTATAGGTTGGGAGACTGGCTGTTCCATGATAATCAGGGAAAAGATGAGACAAAAAAAAAAGAGATAGAGAACATGACCTATGAAATATTCCCGTGTCTGCCTTCACAACTTTGGCTATGAATTGCCGCCCAATGTCGTTACTTCGGCTGATCTTGAGCAACAGCTCTCGTCAGTTTACAGGCGACTGAAACTTCCCGAAGGCCGCCTTGAGTTGATGAGCGGTATTCGTAGCCGACGTTTTTGGAATCCAGAAACCCGCCCCAGCGAAGGGGCTATTCTTGCTGGACGCAAAGCACTGCTCGCTTCAGGATTAACAGCCTCTGAAATTGATTTTATGGTGTTCACCTCTGTGAGCCGGGATATGATGGAGCCTGCCACAGCTTCTTTTATCCATCATGGTCTTGGCTTAGGAAGTCGTTGTCAGATATTTGATATTTCCAATGCCTGCCTTGGTTTTTTGAATGGTATGCTCATGCTGGCCAATATGATTGAACTGGGCCAGGTGCGCTACGGCCTTATTGTGGCTTCAGAGACAGCTGAAGACCTGGTGTGTTCAACCATTGAGCAATTACAAGCTGATGAAACCCTGAGCCGTAAAACCATCAAACCCGCCTTTGCCTCTCTGACCATTGGCTCTGGTGCAGTTGCTTTGGTTATGGGTTCAAAGAAAGTGCAGGATACTGATCACCGCTTGGTTGGTGGTTCCTGGCGGGCCAATACCCGTCATAATGAGCTCTGTCATGGGGGACTGGCTGGCAATGACGGTACATTGATGACCACTGATTCAGAGTTGCTCCTGGAAAAAGGCGTTGAAACCGCAGAATTATGTTGGCAGGATTTTCAGCAAGAAACAGGCTGGGAAAAAAAGAAGATTGATCGCTTTTTCTGTCATCAGGTGGGACAGGCCCATGCTCGTAAGCTTTTTTCTACCCTTGACCTTGACCCTGAGCGTAATTTTGAGACCCTGGAAGTATTGGGCAATGTGGGCTCGGTTTCAGCACCGATCACTATGGCAATGGGTATTGAAAAAGGGAAGCTCAAGGAGGGCCAGCGAGGGGCCTTGCTGGGAATCGGTTCCGGGATCAACTCGGTGATGCTAGGAGTTGAGTGGTGATGGCTCATCCTTCCGTCACCCTTGCTGAATATCCCTTTACCCCCAAGACCTTCCGACTCCCTGACGGCCACCGGCTATCTTATCTTGATGAAGGAAACGGCCCGACTGTGGTCATGGCCCACGGCAATCCTTCCTGGTCGTATCTGTACCGTAATGTTGTTGCGGAATTCAAGAGCAAGTATCGTTGCGTGGTACCGGACCATCTGGGCTGTGGTTTTTCCGATAAGCCGCAGGATTATCCCTATCGCCTGCAAAACCATATTGACAATTTCACAGCCTTGCTGGATCATTTGGAGATTGAACGCTGTGTTCTGGTGGTCCATGACTGGGGCGGAGCCATTGGAATGGGCTGGGCCGGGCAACATCCTGAGCGTGTTGCAGGGTTAGTGGTGCTCAATACAGCTGCTTTTCATTCCAGTCTCATTCCCCAACGCATTGCGATTTGTCGCTGGCCTGTACTTGGTGCTCTCCTTGTTCGGGGGCTGAACGGCTTTGCCCTGCCAGCCACTTTTATGGCAGTGATTAAGAAGATGCGACCAGAAATCAAAGCAGGTTTTCTTGCGCCCTATGATAGCTGGGCCAATCGGGTTGCGGTGCATCGTTTTGTTCAGGACATCCCCTTGCAGCCCAGCCATCCTTCCTGGGATACCCTGACGCAGGTTGAGTCTTCTCTTGACCAACTTTGCGATAAGCCCATGTTCATCTGTTGGGGTGGAAAGGATTTCTGTTTTAATGATCATTTCTATGCAGAATGGCAAAAGCGTTTCCCTACTGCCCAATGTCATTATTTTTCCGAAGCTGGTCATTACGTGCTGGAAGACGCTTTGCCGGAAATCTCCGATCTGCTGGGGCCTTTTCTACAGAGCTGCCTGTCGAGCTGAGACATCCCGGCAAAAATAATAACACCCATCCCACCCCCTTGGGGTGGGATAACAAAACATGAAAGTGAATTGGGTGACTCCAAGGAGTAACCCGGTACTTTCATATAAACAGAGGAGCAAAAGAATGCCGTACGGCAATTTCAGCACATATGAAGAGGTTGCTCTGAAGTTTCAGATCCGACTTGCTGAGCAGGGTTTTGTGCAAGAGAAAAGCATTGTTATTGAGAAGGCCTTGTTTGATTTTATCAATGGCAATATACGCACAAGAAGAAACTATGTCAGCGAGAATGCGATCTGCGAAAGCATTATTGCTCCGATTTTGAATATTGTTGCTCAACATAATGGTCTGCCAGTCTGGTCCCATCTTAGGTTTGATGTATCAGAAGAGGAGGGCCTGGTTGGCATTCCTGACTTTATTATTGCTCCGGCATCTGATATAGGCACGACGTTTCATACGCCGGTTATCTGTATTGCAGAAGCCAAGAAAGAGAACTTTAATGAAGGATGGGCCCAGGTTTTGGCGGAAATGATTGCGGCACAAAGGTTCAATGGCAATAAAGAGCAGGATATATTTGGAATCGTGACCACTGGAAATTTCTGGCAATTTGGTAAACTGCGCAACAATACACTGACAATGGAAGTGGTCTCGTATTCGGCAGCGGAAAATTTGCAGAAACTCCTTGATGTGCTGAACTGGATTACTGCGGAAGCAAAAAAGAATCTGGATTATTTCTTGTTATCCTGCTCTGACAGGGCGTGATGGGTACTTTATATGAATGACGTCTGGGTTGCCCTTGGGCTGACGGTTTTTGCCGGTATGGCCACCGGAATCGGTTCTGCCATTGCCTTTCTGGCAAAGAGAACCAATTTTCGTTTTCTCTCCATTGCCACGGGTTTTTCTGCCGGAGTCATGCTCTATGTTTCCTTTGTCGAAATATTTGTCAAAGGTACTGAAGCCCTGGTTCTGCGTTATGGAGATCCTTTGGGGCATTGGGTGAATGCAGGTTCTTTTTTTGGCGGTATTCTCCTGATCGGGTTGATAGATAATCTGATCCCGTCAGCGGAAAATCCCCATGAGATCCATGCCAAGACCGAGCTGAATGTGCTTAAGGATACCCATACGCTATCCTCAGAGGATGGCAGCGAGGAGCAGCCCTTACAGGCAGACCCCCTTGTTGGGGAACATGGTGAAGGGCATGGTATTCATGACCATAAGCTGCATCGGATGGGTTTGTTTACTGCTCTGGCTATTGCTATTCATAATTTTCCTGAAGGATTGGCGACCTTTCTGGCTGCCTTGGAAGATCCTGGAGTGGGGGTGGCTATTGCCATTGCTATTGCCCTGCATAATATCCCGGAAGGGGTGAGTGTGTCCGTGCCGATCTATTATGCCACTGGTAACCGGATGAAGGCCTTTTTCTATTCTGTGCTCAGTGGGCTGGCAGAGCCTGTGGGGGCCATTGTTGCCTATATTGGCCTGCGTCTTTTTGTTGGAAGCGATGGTGGAGGCATTCCTTCAGAGGTTATGGGAATCCTTTTTGGTGGTGTGGCTGGGATTATGGTCTATATCAGCCTGGATGAGCTACTACCCACCAGTCGGGCCTATGGCAAAGGGCATGACAGCCTGTTCGGCTTACTTGCAGGTATGATGGTGATGGCCTTGAGTCTGTTGTTGATGCGATAATGTGCGTCAAATGCATAAGCATGTTTCAAATAATATGACTTGGACCAGTGTCTTTTTGGGTTGGTGCGAGTGAGATTAATATCTATATTATTGTTCCTGTATATAAATGTGTGCTTGTTATTTTGCAGGTAAAATTATTTTTACCTTGCTAGTGGTCGTGTAATTTTTTATACTATAAGTGAGGGTACAAAAGAGAGAAAGAGATATCACATCTATATTCCGGGACGGCTGTACCAGAGGAGGTTCTTGCGATGACTGCTTACAGACAGAAACTACAGGCTTTTGAGAAATCCATTCGAGTGATTGAAAAGTCAGCCATGAAGAATTCATTTAGGGTTTCCGATGCATCATTTCAGGCACTATATAATACATATGAAGAGATGAAAAAGATGGTTATCGCTTCTGACGAAGCAAGTGTAAATGATTTGGCCCTGCAGGTATGACAGGCTGATTGAATGATATATACCATCTGTCTCAATTCCACCAGCTGAGACACCAATATGTAAAGATGACCGGGTTTATGCTTTGTGCGTAACCCGGTTTTTTTTTATCCCTCATTTGGGAAAGCTCTCTAAGGAACGATGTATGCGGTCTCAACCCAACTTTGTGAGAATCATTATCGAAACAATCCTAACTACCTGATTATTCGTTGGGCGTAAAAATATTTTTCGT
>JAABTP010000182.1 GCA_011389815.1 Desulfobulbaceae bacterium
AGAGGCGGGATAGTTGCGCCCAAAATTTCTCATTGCGCTATTCTCATATTGAAAAAAGTTTAGGCTCTGAATTGCTGAAAAAATATAACTGTAAAGTGATGTTGCAAAAATCATAATATGACAAATCAATCAGGATAACTGAAAGAATGCCTATTGAACTCCGACAAGGAAAAACAAAAACTCTTGTCAATTCATCACTCGACTCAGCACTGCTTGCGGTTGAAATCTATAATAAACCAAGGACAAGCTTTAGAAGCGAAAGTTATATAGCCTTAATGATAATAGCTTGGACAAAGTTGTTTCATGCCTACTTTAATCATGAAATAGGCGATAGATACTACTATAAAAAGAAAAATGGCCGGTATGAAAAAGTTGATGGAGAAAGAAAAGCGTGGGAATTAGGTACCTGTCTAAAAAAATATCCTGACTTACCAGAGCCTGTAAAAAAGAATCTAGAATTTTTTATCAGACTTAGAAACAAAATAGAGCATCGACATATAGAAAAAAAGGATGTAGATGTTCTGATTTTTGGAGAATGCCAAGCACTTTTATATAATTACGAAAATTTAATAGTTACGCTGTTTGGATCAAAATATTCTCTGAATGAATCTCTCGTTTACTCTCTACAGTTCTCTCATATGAGGACAAAGGGGCAATTAAAATCAAGCAAAGCTGCACTTTCCAAAGATTTAAAAGAAGTCGTTGACTATGTTAACAAATACCGCACGGCCTTACCGGATAAAACTTTTAATTCTCAAGAATTTAGCATTAAACTCCTTCAAGTCCCTAAAATCTCAAACACATCAAGATCAGACTTAGCAATAGAATTTGTAAAACTTGATGATGTAGCAGAAGAAGATAAACAGGCATTTGAACAAATAACGGTCTTAGTGAAGGATAGAAAAATCAAGATAGAAGGTGCAAATGTAGGTCGGTTAAAACCTGGAAAAATCATAGATAAAGTAAATGAACATTTTGGTGAAAAAAAGTTAACCCACACGAGTCACAGATATATCTATACAGTTTTTCAGGTACGCCCTTCAGGGGACGCAGAAGACCCCTTTGAAACCAACACTGACTATTGCTATTATGATGAGACTCATAAGGATTATGTTTACAATGAAGATTGGGCCGATTTCCTTATTCACATTATCCAATCCGGTATAACGACAGAACTTATGAAAGAAAAATTTAATAATCAAGAGAAGATGGAAGTAGAAGTATACCAACCCTAACTTGCTATATTGAATGAGTCTGAAATCAAAGCAGCTGTTCATCATAAGATGGAAGCTCTGGAGCGATGATCACCTGCTAGCAATAGACAGACGACTCTCCTGCTCTCCTTCTTCGCAGGTATCCTTACTGGTGTACTATCGAACAGAACAAAGAACACCTTAACAACTTTAAAAAACGATAACATCCGAATCAACCGAGCACACAACCTATCGTTAACAGGAGGTACCCACTTAAAGTAAGGCAGCCTCCTATTAAAAAAACATGCGCTCCAATGAAAGACAGGAGACCTCCTGCTTTCCAGAGAGCCTCTGCTCTTTAAAAAAGCACCGCTCCATTTTAAAAATGGGCGCCTCCTCTTTAAAAGTGGACAACCACTCTTTTAAAAAGGATGACTACTTTTTTAAAAGGCACCGCTCCTTTTTTAAAAAGAAGCAGTCCTTTTTACGAAGGAAGCACTCCTATCAAAGAAAGCATGAGACCTTTTCTTAAATGGAGCTCTCCTTTCTTTGCTAGCACTCCTCCTTTTTGAGAAAGGAGAGGTTCTCAGCAACAAAGAGAAACATCGAATAAACAATTCCTTCAGGGGAATACACTATGAACAGCCCGAATCTGACATCAAACCGACACTATACCGTTGATGACTACGCCTCATGGAATGACGGGCAGCGCTATGAACTCCTGCACGGCGATGTCCATGCAATGACCCCTGCGCCGAGCTGGCAGCATCAGGTGGTTTCCGCCAACTTGGGCTTTGAAATCCAGGCATGTTTGCGCTCAATAAAAAAATGCCACCTTGTCCATGCGCCCATTGATGTTTATCTCTTAAACGATACCGTGGTTCAGCCGGATATTATCGTGGTTTGCGACCCGAACAAGATTGAAAAAAAAGGCTGCGTCGGGGCACCTGATCTTGTTGTGGAAATTCTTTCCCCCTCCACAGCAAAAACAGATTGGAAGCATAAGTACGTCCTTTATGAAGAAGCAGGAGTGCGAGAGTACTGGATCGTCAATCCAGAGGATACCCTTGTGCATGTCTTTTGCTTACTCGACGGAACATTCAGCCTGGACGATACCTATTCTGTTGAAGATACGGTCTCTACCGGCATCTTTGAAGATGTGGTCATTGATCTGAAAAACGTCTTTGAACCGTGCAAGGATTGAGTGTCTTCTGCTACAGAAACAAGCAACTTATTGAAAATGAATCTTTAACCAAAATAAGAGAGAACCATGACCAAAGTAATTGTAGCCGGAGCCTCCGGTCGCATGGGACAGCGCATCTGTTGTATGGTGCAACAACATCCGGATCTCACCCTGGCCGGAGCCTTTGAACAGGCTGGCAACCCCAATGTGGGCAAGGATGCCGGAGAAGTGGCGGGCATTGGCACCGCAGGAGTAATCATTGCGGATGGCCTGGAGGCGGTAATTGATCAGGGTGAGGTCATCATTGACTTTACCTTTCACAAGGCCACGATGGAATTTGTCAAGATCGCGGCCAAGCATGGTCGGGCTATGGTTATCGGAACCACCGGCCTCAGTGCCGAGGATCTGGTCATCTTACGGAATACCGCTGCCGATCATTTTCCCTGCGTCCAGGCCCCGAATATGGCGGTGGGCGTGAATGTCCTGTTCAAGCTGGTGGAAAAAACCGCTGCCGTGCTCGGCGATGCATACGATGTGGAAATCGTTGAGGCCCATCACCGGATGAAAAAGGACGCGCCCTCAGGAACAGCCCTGAAGATCGGAGAAATGGCGGCCAAGGGCCTGGGAAGAGATCTGGCCGAGGTCGGTGTTTTTGAGCGCAACGGCATTATCGGCGAGCGAACCGACAAAGAAATCGGCATCCAGACCATTCGGGCAGGAGACATTGTTGGCGAACATACTGCCTATTTTGCCGGTCCGGGCGAGCGGATTGAAATCACCCACCGGGCCCATAACCGGGACAACTTTGCCGGTGGTGCAGCCAAGGCTGCTGCCTGGGTGGTGAGCCAGCCCAAAGGACTCTATACCATGTTCGATGTGCTGGGGCTGTCCGAGTTCTGAGTATCCCGGCCCTGAAAAAAGTAAATATTCCTCTGCTTCGGAAAAAGCAGGGGAACAAATCGGCTTCACATAACATCCATAACATTCATTGGATACAATTTCAGAAAGGAGAGACTGCTATGAAAGGTGTCATTATTACGTGTTTGGAAAGTTTGGTCAAAGAACAATTTGGGCAACATTCCTGGGAGGACATCCTCGAAGAAGCAGGTTTGGAAAGACACGCCATCTTCAATATGACATCAAATGTCAAGGACGAATCAGTTCTGGAGATTGTTAACGCAACCTGCAAGGTCTTGAATCTCACCCTGCCCCAGGCTGCTGATGCCTTTGGTGATTATTGGGTTAATGTCTATGCGCCCAGGGTATACAGTATGTATTTCAGAAAAGCACATTCTGCCAAAGAGATGCTGCTGCACATGGACAAATTGCATGAAACCGTGACTGCCAGTATACCGGATGCTCATCCGCCACGGTTCGACTATGAGTGGCAGGATGAAAAAACCCTGATTATGCATTACAAATCCCATCGAGGGATGCTTGATTTTCTTATAGGTCTGATCAAAGGGGTGGGAACGTATTATAACGAGGAATTGAGGGTCACAAAACAAAACGAGACCGCCGTGAAAATTGTTTTTCTTGGCCAGTCCTTAGCAAAAAGTACCCAGGAAACTGCCCCGGAAACATCGACACAGGGAATGAAACAGGCTGAAGCTGATACTGCACAGACGCCGGAACCGGAGGAGCAAAAGAGCTTCCTGCAAAGGATATTCTCGTTTTTCAAGTAAACCAAGAAGGTTGTTGACTGACCCGTCCTGTTTACAATTCTCACCCCCTATTTCGGACCGCGCTTTTCATGCATTGCAGTCACCCGTGGCGCTCCGCCTATATCGGCCTCGGTTCCAATCTCGGCAACTCCCGCAGCCTGCTACGGGAGGCCTGGCAAGGCTTGGGTAAGCATCCTGACATCAATCTCCAGGCCCTTTCTTCTCCCTATCGCACACGACCGGTAGGGATGGAGAGCAGCCATTGGTTTATCAATGCTGTCGGCTGTCTCCATACAAGCCGTTCCCCGGAAGTTCTTCTTGACCTTCTTTTAGAAACAGAGCAACAGTTCGGCAGGATTCGCTGGCCGAAACAGGAGGGATACCAGGACAGAACTCTGGATCTTGACCTGCTTCTTTATGAAGACGTGATTATGGAGAATGCCCGGCTTACCTTACCCCATCCGGCACTGCATGAACGATTCTTTGTGTTGGTTCCTTTGGCAGAAATAGCTGGGCAAAAAATCCATCCTTTTTTAAAGAAGACCGTTACAGAACTTTTGCAAGAACTGGAGGTCAAGGAAGGAAAACAGGGGATTGAGCAGACAGAGTGGTGAAAAAGAAGAGGTGATGCAGGAGAAATATCAGGGGGGTGTTTTTTTACTCTTGCTCTCTCTCATTCTTATTCTCTTGATGAAAATGAAAGGACTTGCATATAATAAGGTCACCTTCGAGTTCTATATTAAGATTATTGACAAATTCTGTCCCTAAAATAAGAGGATCATCAGCACCGTAGAGCAGGATGGTTTGCAGATGACAAAAATCATCCACCTTCATGGAAAGAAATTCAAGAGCCATTCCCCGCTTGCTCCTCCTGATAACCGCACAGGTGGCGTGAACCTCAAGGGCTGCCTCAACTTCCGAATGATTCAGACTGACAGTACAAAGATCTCCTGCCTCCTGACGAAACTTTCCGCTTACATAGAGACCGCCCAGACTGATATTTTCCACAGCACGTCTATTATAACATTGTACACCGAAATCAAGGTCAGCATTCAGGTGAATATGCAGCCGAGTGAACTGACGCTTGTTCCTGCTTCCGATATTCACCAGGAGTTGTTGAGTATTCTTCACCAATAACTGCTGTATGTCTTCCGGTTTCACCGGATCCTGCTTCAGGGGTTTTATGATAGGGGTGATAAGTTCTTTGCGCCTGGGTATTGTTTTTACGCAATACCGCAAAACTCGCACAGTAGCTTCAGGCAGCAAGCTTATACCACTGTTCCTTGAGCTTGTTTAACTGCT
>JAABTP010000183.1 GCA_011389815.1 Desulfobulbaceae bacterium
GATCCGCTTGATATGATGAAAATCTATCAGATTGTAGGCAACCAGCAGAATAACTCCGCCCATGGCGGCAATAGGAAGATACGCGGTCAGCGGAGCAATGAGCAGGATGATACACATCAGGGCGATTGCTGCGAAGATTGCGGAAAGCGGGGTCTTCGCTCCGGCCTCATAGTTAATTCCTGAACGGGTGAACGAACCTGAACCTGCATAACTGGACAGGAAGCTGCCGCAGATATTGGACAGGCCCTGTCCGATGAATTCCTGGTTCGAATCTATGCGCTGATTGGATTTGGTGGCAACGGCCCGGCTGATGGACACCGCCTCAATCAGACCCAGCAGGGCGATGGCAAAAGCATCAGAGGCCAGCATCTTGATAGTGGCAGGAGAAAAATCAGGCGATGAAAGCGGCGGCAGCTGTGCGGGAATTTCGCCGACCAGTTGTATATCATCTGTAAATTTATTGAGCAACAGTGCGATCAGGCTGCCAACAATCATCCCTATAAGTAGATTGGGTGCCTTGGGAAAGATTTTTTTCGACAGGATAGAGACGAGTAGGGTTACCAGGGCGATAATCAGGAGAAAGATATTGAAGTCATGCAAGCCCTGGAACAGGTCGATCCAGGTGTGCAGAAAAGATTCCCCTTTGGGGACGGGAATGCCGGTAATATGTTTGAGCTGACTGGTGGCGATCAGGATAGCGGCGCCAGCAGTAAAACCGATCACCACAGTATGCGAGACAAAGTTGACCAGGCTACCCAGACGCGCCAGGCCAAAGGCGAGCTGATAGACCCCGGCAAGAAAGGTGAGGGTCAGGGCTATTGTGATAAATTCCGGCGAACCCACTGTGGCATGACGACTCACTGCTGAAAAGATGACGATGGAGATGGCTGTGGTGGGGCCGGAAATCAGATGAAAAGAAGAACCGAAAAGCGCAGCAATAATGGGCGTAATCATTGCCGTGTACAAACCGTATTGCGGCGGCAGACCGGCAATGGTAGCAAAGGCCACACCCTGGGGCAGGACGATCACTGCGCCGGTCAGGCCAGCCATGAAATCTGCTTTGATCGTCTCTTTATTGATAAGTTTTATCCAGGAAAGGAATGGGAAAAGTGCTGCGGTGTTCATTGGTTTAAATCTCCTTGCATAGTGAAATCCAGCCGGATATGACAGCATCGCTGCTCATCTCGTAGCATTGTGATGATGCCGACTGGGTGGCCTCGGGGAACCTCCTGTATATGAGGCTCCTGAAAAAAAACAGGGAACAATCTTTCTGAGCGTATCAGAAAAACGCAGAAATGCGCCCATTCATAACTCTTCACACAGAAAAGTCAAGAGGAAAGACGATTAAAAGTGATGTTTGACAGATATTGCGATGAAAACCGTGGTTGTGCGTTGTCAGTTTTTTTATTCATTCCATGTATTCAGGGAATACGGAAAGCAGGGATTTTTTATTGGGTTTGCAGATGCCCCGTTCTGTAATCAGGCCGGTGATCAGCCGGGCCGGGGTCACATCAAAGGCCGGGTTAGCGGCCCTGGTTTGCTCGGGGGCGATGCGAACCTTTTGGATCTCTCCGTTTTCAGCAAGGCCGGAAACAAGGAGCACCTCTTCCTGATCCCGTTCTTCAATAGGAATGGCAGCCCCGTGTTCCAGGGTCCAGTCAATAGTGGACGAGGGCAGGGCCACGTAAAAAGGGATATTATTATCTGCTGCGGCCAGGGCCTTGAGGTAGGTACCGATTTTGTTGCAGACATCACCGGTGCAGGTGGTTCGATCCGTGCCCACAATGCAGAGATCCACCTTGCCCTGTTGCATGAGATGACCGCCGCTGTTATCCACAATCAAATGATGGTCAATACCTGCGGAGGCCAGTTCCCAGGTAGTGAGATGGGCCCCCTGATTACGAGGCCGGGTTTCATCAACCCAGACATGGATCGGTATTCCTGCCTGTTGGGCCTTAAAGATTGGTGACAGGGCCGTGCCCCAGTCCACTGTTGCCAGCCAACCCGCATTGCAGTGGGTGAGGAGGTTAACGGGTTTTCCTGTTTCCTCATATTTTTTTCGGATGAGTTTCAGGCCATGCTCACCAAGGGATTCATTGGCCTGGGCATCTTCATCGCAGATAAGCGCTGCTTCCTGATAGGCAGCTTCCACTCGCTCTTCCGGGGGGAGGTCGGTTAGTAGGGAACGCATTCGTTCCACAGCCCAGCGCAGGTTAACTGCTGTGGGCCGGGCAGCGATCAGGGCGGCGCAGATCTTTTCCAGATGGGTGTCTGAGCAATCTTTACTCTGTTCAGTCAGGCCAAGGCAGACACCGTAGGCTGCTGTGGCACCAATAAGGGGGGCACCACGCACCAGCATATCGCTGATTGCCACAATGGTGTCATTCAAAGTGCGGAGGCTGACCGTCTCAAAGCGGTGAGGGAGTTTAGTTTGATCAATGATGCCGACGGTGCGTTTGTCAGCCTCAAGCCAGATACAACGATATGGGGTTCCGTTTACTTGCATAATGAATCAGGGGGATGAATTTGAGTGGTGTTTACAGGGTACACTGTAGAGGCGAATTTTGTGTATTCGTCCTTTTATATCGGGTAGACACGCAGATCTGCCCCTACAATCCCACATCTGAAAATGGAGACTTTATTTTTCATCGTTTTTGGGATTTTCTTGCTTTTGGGCCTCCAGTTCTTCCAGAACCATGCTGACCTTATCTTCCAGCTCTGCATATTGGCTCTTTGTTAATCCTTGTTGGCTAAAGCGTTCCTGATAGGACAAAGCAAGACAGGATACCATAGTATCAGAAAAAATTCCCTGAGAAGGCAGTGTTCTCATCCGTTGCACCCAGCGCAGGGGCGGTTCCCACGGACTTCGTTCAAAGCCTAGTTCCTTTAAGCGTTGCTCTATACGAGCAAAAGGAGAACTTTTTTGTTGGTTGTGTGCAGCTCTTGTACTCTCTGTTTTGACGCGCCGGATTTTCCGGTCTGCCCGCATTTTCCTGATAATAATAATCGCAAGGGGGATCAGGAGGAGCCACCACCATTTTTTGAGGAGTCCTTCCTCTGTGCCCCAACGCCATTGGGAAAATTTGAATATCACTGCGTCCCAGAGATCCCGAAGAAAAGCCATATCAGAGGCTGCCTGATCTTCCTGCTCTCTCCAGGTGGAAGAGGTGGTGTCAAGAGAGTGCCAGAGACCGTTCTGATAAAATTGGGTCCAGGCATGGGCATGACGGGCCCGGACAACGATCTGATCACCAAAGGCACTGGGTTCATGGGCAGACCAGCCAGTGGCATAGCGGGCCGGAATTCCGCTGGCTCGGAGGAGCAGGACAGTGGCAGTTGCAAAATACTCGCAATGACCAGCCCGGGAAGAGAGGAGAAAATTGGCTAATGAGGTCTTGTTTTTCCCGGCAGCCCGGAGCTTCAGGGAGTACTCAAATTCATCCTGAAAAAAATCAGCAACAACCTTGGGGATTTCTTCTGGTTGTCGTGATGACAGCTTGAGTTCTTCCATGATCTGCTGGATTGCATCACCTTCTTCAGAAGGGACAATCAGGTCTTTTTCTGTTGGCGGTAACTCTCCAATGCTCTCTGTTTGATAATGAACCTGATAACCAAGCAGGCCAGGGCCTTCTTCAGCCTTGATCGCACCCAAAGGCGTCTGGCGCAGACGGGAAACTGGCAGGTTGCGCAACTGATAGGTACCCAGGGGGAATTTCAGGAGTGCCTTATCGTTTTTCATGGGCACCCAGACAGTAAACGGTTGCATCAATGATGTGTCGGGCTGCAAGGAGGGATGAAGGTTCCAGGTGCTCTTGTCTGGCTCTGGCTGGACATCCGTAAACTCTGCCGGAGATGAACGCCAGGTTGTATTGCGATAGAGATTATAACTCGCTTCCCTGAGCAGAATCGGTTGAAAGGGATCCTCCTCAGAGGTTACCCGAAAGACAATCCGGCTTGAGAGTTTAAGCTCCCCAATATCGCCCATTGATGTGCTGCGGTTAAAGGGATCACTGTCCCGGTTAAACCACCATTGGGTAGCCATCCAGATAGCCTTTCTTTGGAGATGGTACAGACCGATCTGGCCTGTATAGCCAGCACCTCCGATGAGTAGGAAAAGCAGCATCCATAGAAGCGGGGAAAAGCGTTTGGAGCGTTGTGGCCATAAGGCCCAGCCCATAAAGAGGAATGCGCCCAGAAAGAAACTGTTATCTTTGACATTACCTGCTCCGGCAGCAAGCAGGCAGAGAGCCGCATAAGGAGCAATGGCATCAATGGTTCGGAGACGGTTATCTGCTGCAACGGCCTTATTGCGGGCAAGGATCATCAAGGCCCGCATATCGATTTTGCCAGCAAGACTGTATTGTTGAGCTGTGATCAGAGGGAAGCAAATGACCGGCAGCCACATAAGGACGTGTACGGCAACCTTACGTGCATCGGTTGTGAGGAGGAAGACGGCCAATCCTGCCAGTAGAATGGTGCAGATATCCGTGATTCGGCTGAAATCAGACAGAGAGAGGTCCCATCTGGTTCTGATATACCGTGATCCTTCCAGGACCAGGGCCATAGGAAGGGCAAGGGGGAGCAAGTTGGTTTGCCAGCCCCAAAAGAGAAGAACTGCACCGGAAAGAAAGGGGGGGAGGGGCTTCATGGCGGATATAAAGAAATCAATATGGGTTTGTAACTTCTGTTTATTTTGAATAATAAAGGAATGCGTCTTGCGTTGTCAATAGTGACGAGGAAGCAGAGAAAAAGAAAAACCCTGAATCCTTGACGGACTCAGGGCTGTGTAATTTCCTCTTGTTTCTGTTCTCTGGATGTTTTTTAAACAGCGGAGTCATCCATAGGATTCTCCTCCTGTACGCCGGATTTGAGGGGTTCCTGTTCAGTGTCTTCAGCGGCATTGACTGACCGGACAGCAGGTTCTACAGGTTTCGGATTCCTGGTATAAATAATCTTCTTTGTTCCGCCTTCACAGCTTCCGACAATCTTGCCGTCAACTGCTGTACTGTTTCCTGCCTCTTCATTGTTTACAATCGTGATCTCATATGATTGCACACCATTGGCCTCTATCTTTGCTTTGATCTCGGCTTTCAGTTCCTCGCAGGGTTTAGCGGCATAAGCCTGGGAGAAGCTGCATAATGCTAAAGAGAGTAAAAAAATAATTAACCGTTTCATGATAGACCTCCTTTTTTATTGAAAATGATACACAGCGTTCTGTGTATCCCTCAGCAATTCCCGAACCCCTCTCAAATGCTGAAATAGCATAGTTGAACAAAAATATTTTCGTAAACATTTTTTATTC
>JAABTP010000184.1 GCA_011389815.1 Desulfobulbaceae bacterium
AGAGAGCCTCCAACCTGAGGGCTGTCGGGTTATTGCGCCTTATGTCCATTTTACAGAAAGGCTGTCAGGGGCCTGTTCAACCATTGATCATCAGGAAATAGCGTATGCAGTTTTTTCAGGAAAGAGAGCCAGTATTGCATAAGGCCGGGTTGTTCCTGTTGAGGAAGAAAGGCAAAAAAGGCTGTGGCTTGATTCATGTCTGTAAGCCAATTACCCATCCAGAGTGGATAAAAGACGTTACGATATTGAGCATTGTCTTGAAGCTCCGGGATAAGATCATGACAGCGCAAGAATCCACAGTATGAGATGGCTCTGTGTTTATCAAGATGCATAAAGATAGGCTCCAGTGTCAGGTAAAGTAAAAGAGACGCATGGTATCTGCGCTGGTACCAGGAACGAAAAGCAGGTATGCCAACGACAGGGGAATATCTTATGTTCTGTAATCATAACATAGAGGGATGGGGGAGCGAACTCTTTTGTTCTTTTTTCTCTATTGCAAGGGTAGGGGGAGGAGCATTATTGCAGAGATAATATTTGACATCCATCGGATACACTGTAGAATTCCCTCTGTTGTTTATAGACCTCCTGCTGAGTAGGTAGAACGTAAATCTTTTTTGATTGGAAGAAATAATGAAATATATCAGCACTCGGGGCGGGATAGAACCCATAGAGTTTGATCAGGCCGTTATGATGGGCCTTGCCCGGGACGGAGGACTGCTCCTTCCTGAAACCCTGCCTTCTGTATCACCCCAGAAGTTAGGTGCCTGGCAGAACCTTCATTATAAGGGACTTGCCCTGGAAGTGTTGGATCTGTTTTCCGGGGATATGCCACGGGCTGATCTGGAAGGTCTGGTTGAACGGGCCTATAGCTCGTTTCGTCATCCCCAGGTCACGCCAGTGCGCAAGACCGGGGATCTCTATATTATGGAGCTTTTTCACGGCCCGACCTTGGCCTTTAAAGACGTGGCCTTGCAGTTGCTCGGTAATCTCTTTGAGTACGAACTGATAAAAAGCGGCGGTTTTATGAACATCATCGGAGCAACTTCCGGTGATACTGGCAGTGCTGCTATTTACGGGGTGCGGGGAAAGAAGGGAATGAATATTTTTATTCTTCACCCGCACGGACGCACCAGCCCGATCCAGGCCCTTCAGATGACCACGGTCAGGGATGCCAATGTCTTTAATCTTGCTATGAACGGTACCTTTGACGATGCCCAGGCTATTGTCAAGGGACTCTTTAGTGACCTGGAGTTTAAGGACCAGTATCAGTTGGGTGCAATTAATTCCATTAACTGGGCAAGAGTACTGGCTCAGGTGGTCTACTATGTGTTTGCCTTTCTCAAGCTGCGCAAGCAGGGTTTTGATGCAGTGGACTTTTCTGTGCCCACAGGTAATTTCGGCGATATCTTTGCTGGCTATGTGGCAAAGCAGTTATTGCCCAAGGACTGCATTAACCGCCTGATTTTGGCCACCAATTCCAATGATATCCTGACCCGATTTGTCAATCAGGGGGATTATTCTATTGCTGGTGAGGTGACCCCGACCTTTAGCCCATCAATGGATATCCAGATTGCCTCTAATTTTGAGCGCTATCTTTATTATCTGCATGGGCAGAACGGCGCCAGGGTCAAGGCAGATATGGAGACCTTTGCTGCCACGGGCCGTATGGATTTGTCTGCCTTTAAAGAGCAGGCTGGCAATGACTTTGCCGCTCATTCTGTGTCTGAGGAAGAGACCATTGCCACTATCCGCAAATATTCTGAAGAGCATGCCTATCTGCTTGATCCCCATACCGCAGTGGGTGTGCGGGCAGCTGAGGAACTCAAGGGTGATCGACCTGTGGTTTGCCTGGCTACGGCGCATCCAGCTAAATTCGGTGAGGCGGTGAAAAAGGCTACCGGGAATGAGGTGGAGCTGCCACCTGCTTTGGCTGGCTTGGCAGGGAAGGAAAGCCGCTGCGAGATCCTTGATGCCGATGCTGCTTTGATTCGGAAGTATGTGGAGACAAATGCGTTGAAGGAGTGAGGTATGTTCACACAGCCATCACAACAACGACAATGAGGACGGGCAATGGGAAGAACCGGTGCTTGATGAAGTGCGACAGCGGATTGAGCAGAATCAAGAGGGGCTGTTGCAGGCTCTTTTCAGGGACACCTGCCGAATCCGCTGTTCAAATCTTTTCTGTTATAATACCGCTGTCACGGTATTGCTCGGTTCACCTTCACCTGCCTTGTTAATGGCAATGACCCGGTATTCCAATTTCAAACCTCCCTGCTCTGATATCTGTTTTTCTGTTCGGCCTGTACTCCACCTACACGCTTACATTAAGCATCGTATTGATATTTTTTATTTTCTGCAATAAAAAGCACGTTTAAATCATCCCGATTGCCATTTAAAACGGCCTGATTTGCATTTAAATCATCCTGATTAACGTTTAAAATGGCCCGATTTAAGTGTGAATTGATCCGATGTACACTTAAATTGCTCCGATTGAAGCGTGAATCGGCCTGATGTACATTTAAATCGCCTTGATTGAAGTTTACATTGCCCTGATTTACATTTAAATTGACCCGATTGAAATTGAAATCGGGTCGATTCAAATTGAAATTGCCCTGATTCAAGTGTGAATTGCCTTGATTTAAACGGCAAAATATGCGTTACTGATCGCTTCCGGGGCGTTTGCGCTCACCTTCAAGGGATTTTCCCCTGCAAAAGCCGCAATGGATACCCTTCCTTGAACAGAATTAAAGGATTAGCTCTTGTTGCTGGAAATTGCAAGAAGAAAAAGCGGTTATGTTTCTTTTCCTGCTCACAAAGAGTGCTCTTGGAATTCGAGCCATTAATATACCTCTCAAACCAGCAGGCTGTGCAGTTTGAAAACGGGGCTGTGATACCGTAAAAGTACATTTTTTTGTTTTATAATGGAGTGCTGTGTATAAAAAAGATCCAATTTAGTACTATTGAGAATAAATCATTGTTTACATTGATTATTATTTATGTAGTATTAAATGGTAAAAAACGAATAATTCAAAGCATATTGCATATCCGGCGATTTCTCTTTATCGGTAATGAATTTCCTTCTTTAAGGATGGCATGTATTATGCTTTGTTTTGATTAATTAATTTGCATGATGTTTTTATAGCAGGTTCTTTCACTTCATATAACTCGCTTTCTGGATATTGCGGAATCAGAAAGTTGATAAAGCCACAACCGTCGTGAGGCGGTGTCGGAAAGCCACGGGTCTCTCTGAAGAGACAGCCGGGTTGCCTGCTTTTACCTGTACCGGAGGTGTGTTATGAGTTCTTTATTCCATTCAAGTACCTTTTTTAGCTTTATCGGCACGTTAATCCTGGTCTGACCCCAGTTTAACGATAGTAGCGCAGGACATGGAAGATCGCAAATATTTTTTTGTCGGGCAGCGTTGCAATATGTTAATTTTGTCAGGGTAATAATTTTTTCGATACAAACATAGTCCTCTGCTTGAGCGGTGGGTAGAGGCCCATGATGACAATGAGGAATTCGATGAATAAAACACTTGTTGCCATACTTTTTTCCGTCCTGTTCGCTGTTCATAATGTAGCTGCCAAACCTGTCAAGGAAGAGAACGTAAAGCACTTTGCCAAAAATTGGGCTTTGGAAAAGTGGGGCAAAAAAGTTGATAAAGTTAGTACCAAGAAGAAAGCTACTATTCAATTAGCCGGGACAGCGACGAATCTTTATTATATCATCTCTTTTCCTCAGGGAGGATGGATGATTGTGTCCGGTGATGACGTGGCCTATCCTGTCATTGCTTTTTCCCCTACAGGAACCTATTCTGAGCAGAACCGTCCGATTCAGTTTGAAGAATGGATGGAAGGTGTCAAAAAGGATATCTCCAGCGCAATCAAAGCAAAAAATGCTCCTTTGCCAAAAGCGGAAGCAGCATGGAGGCATTTTAATGTCAGTGCCGATAGTTTTGCCCTTGATGATTTTTCAGCAGTTGCAGAAGGAGATCTGGCTACCGCAAGTGCAGGGCCTCTTTTGTCAACGGAATGGGGACAGAGTACATATTATAATGATTACTGCCCAGTGGATTATGACGGCCCGGATGATCATGCCTTAGTAGGATGTGTTGCGGTTGCTATGGCGCAGGTGATGAAATATCATAACTTCCCGGAAACTGGTTCCGGTTCTCATTCATATTCTCATCCCACCTATGGAACTTTGTCTGCCAACTTTGGCTCTACGACATATGATTGGGATTCTATGCCTGATTCTTTATCTGATTATGATTCGGATGTTGCAGAATTGCTATATCATGTCGGTGTTTCGGTGGAGATGGACTACGGGCCGAGCGGCTCGGGGGCATCGACTGGTGCGACAGCCACGGCACTGAAAACGTATTTCAACTATAATGATACAGCTTCTTATGTTCGGAAGTCTGATTATTCAGGAGATGATTGGACAGCTCTTTTGAGGGAAGAGATCAATAATGATCGCCCTGTGATATACAGAGGGTCTGACATATATACTGGAGGTGGGCATGCGTTTGTCTGTGATGGGTATTCTGGTTCTGATTATTTCCATTTCAATTGGGGTTGGTATGGCTCCTATCAGGATGAATATTTTTATCTCAATGACCTTACTCCGGGAAGTCATGACTATTCAGATAGTCAAGCCGCTGTTGTTGGTATTGCACCTGATATCAATGACCCTCCTGTCGGGTACTTCGACAGTGCGGGCTGCAGCTCCTTCTCCGGTTGGGCTAAAGATCCTGATATCACCGACCCCATCAATATTCATTTCTATGTGGACGGTCCTGCTGGCACGGGAACCTTTATAGGCGGCATCTCAGCTGATGTTTATCGTGGCGATCTGCCCTACGATGACAAGAATCACGGTTTTTCTTTCGCTACTCCCGAAAGTCTGAAAGATGGACAGAGCCATCAGATCTATGTCTATGCCCTTGACGATCAAGGCGGCACTAATCCTTTACTGAACAACAGCCCTAAGTCCATTCAATGTACTCCGGTCAATCCCCCTCCTATAGGCAACTTTTCATGGCCCCTGTTTCTCCCGGCAATAATCGGTGGTTCCCGCACCTCTGCACCTGAAACTTTCTCCTGTGCCGACAGAGGCTTGCCTGGGCCGGAGGTGGTGAGTTGGCAAGGACGAGATTGGCAACGCTGTGACGATGAAGAGTATTATAACTGGAGCGAAGCCAGCAATTCCCGAACCCCTCTCAAATGCTGAAATAGCATAGTTGAACAAAAATATTTTCGTAAACATTTTTTATTCG
>JAABTP010000185.1 GCA_011389815.1 Desulfobulbaceae bacterium
GCCAAGAACGAATTGCCAAAACACTTAACATGCTGATTTCAAAAGGATTATTTTCTCGGTATCGCAAAGTTGGGTTATGCCAAAGCAATGGCTATCGTTACCTTTCTGATATTTTGCCTGACCTGCTGCGGGATGCCTCCTTTCTTGAAAAAATTATCAAAGAGTTTTCAATCACGGTTACTGACCTGTTTCGCAACCCCTTTGTCTATCAAAGCATCAGGGAGCGGGTTGTACCGATGTTAACTACTTATCCTTACATCAAGATCTGGGTCGCAGGCTGTGCCACCGGGAAAGAGGCCTACTCCATAGCCATTCTGTTGATGGAGGAAGGGTTATATGATCGAACTATTATTTACGGGACTGACTTTAATGATCTTGCTTTGGAACAGGCAAAGACAGGGAGGTATTCTCTGGAACGACTGGAGGCATTTTATACAAATTATCAAGAGGCTGGAGGAAAAGCTGCACTAACAGATTATTTCACTCTGACTGAAAAGGACTGTGTTGTTCGTGAAGAGGTAAAAAAGAATATTACCTTTGCCAATCATAATCTGGTGACAGATAATGTCTTTGGTGAAATGCACCTGATTCTCTGTCGTAATGTTCTTATTTATTTTAATAATATCTTGCAACGTCGGGTGCTGAAGCTTTTCCGGGATAGCTTGGTGTTTGACGGCTTTTTCTGTCTTGGCAATAAGGAGAGTCTCAGATTCTCCGGCTTGGAAGAAGAAATGAAGGTTATTGATCAACAGGCCAGGATTTATCAAAAAAAGACCTTGTGAAGTTTATCGCTTTTTTCGTCCCCAAAAAGGATCATCACCAAAACGATTCATCCACCAGTCTTCAGGATCATAAAGGGTCTCTTTATCTGGTTTTAAGGGAAAACGGTAGCCCTTGACATAGCGCATGAGCAGCTCGTAGGATTCAGTCAGGCGACACATAATGTCAGCATATTTTTTCTTGTCTTTATCTGCGACCCGATCCGGGTGGTATTTTTTGCACATCCGGCGATAGGCATGTTTCATTTCTTCGGCTGTTGCCTGCTCTCCCAGCTGAAACAGAGTCCGGGCCTGTTCAATGGCTTGCCATTCTTTTTTATTCATTGTATTACCAATCCAGTCCGATATCACAGGCTCGGGCCGAGTGGGTGAGTGCCCCGACAGAAATAATATCCACCCCGGTTTCCGCGATTCCCCGTACTGTGTCCAGATTTACTCCGCCAGATGCCTCAATCAAGGCTTTTCCATTGATCATGCTGACGGCCTGCCGCATGGTGTTGCAATCCATATTATCCAGCATAATAATCTGAACCCCGCAATCCAGGCATTCCTGCACCTGCTCCAGAGTATCGGTTTCCACTTCAATGGCAATGGTATGCGGCACTGCTGCCCGTGCTTTTTCCACAGCTCGCTGAATGGAACCGCAGGCAGCAATATGGTTATCCTTGATCAGGACACCATCGCTGAGGCTATAGCGGTGGTTTCTGCCCCCACCAACCCGAACAGCATACTTTTCCAGCATTCGCAGGCCAGGGGTGGTTTTGCGGGTATCCACAATCTTGACCTTCAGGCCTCGTACAGCATCTACATATTGGCGGGTCAGGGTGGCAATGCCGCAGAGCCGTTGGATCAGGTTGAGGGCCACCCGTTCTCCCCGAAGCAGGCCGTGAACCGGGCCGCTGACGGTCATCAGTACCTGGCCGCTGTCAACCTGTTGTCCGTCTGCTATGGGCCGGGAATATGTTATGCGCTCATCAAGAAGCTGAAAGACCCTGGCAGCAACCTGCTCCATACCCGCTGCAACAAGGGCTTCTCTGGCCCGCAGGGTCACTGTGGCGGTTTCCTGGTCAGAGAAGATAGCATCGGTGGTGATGTCGCCGTGCTCCAGGTCTTCCCGCAGGAAATTGCGGAGCTGTTCTTCTAGGAGAAAGGTGTCCATAGTGATTTTATAGTATTATTCTTTATTTTCGGTCCGACAGATCATCCAGCTTCTGAAGAAAATAACCGGGAAGATCATGATATTCAACTAAGTTGTGCAGATCAGAACAGCTCTCCCTGCCAAAGCAGCTCGGTAAATTTTTCCGCCGGCATAATTTCTATGCCGTCCTCCGTTGTTCTGTACTTGCTTTCGCAGCAGACAACCAGTCTTCGTTGAACATCAGGATGATCAACCAAAAGGCTCCTGAGTCCTTTCAGATGCTTCTGTGTAACTTTGGCAGTCGCTTTGGCCTCGAGAGCCAGTTCCATATCATTGATAATAAAATCCACTTCTGTGCCTCCAGCCAGCCGCCAGTAAAAAAAATCCGCATAGGCTTCCGTATATTGATTATAGGTGTTCAGCTCATGAAAACACCAGTTTTCAAAGGCTTTGCCGAAGAGTTCTCCTCCTTGCCGCAACGTTCCCCGTTTTGCCAGAAAGTTGACCACTCCCACATCGGAAAAATAAAATTTGGCTGACGCAGTAACCCGTCGTTTCGGACGCTTACGAAAACTGGGCAACCATCTGCCGAGTAAGGTGTCTTCCAGAATCTGGAAATATTCTTTGACCGTTTGGCCGGAAACTCCGCAATCTCTGGCTATGGTGGAAAAATTGACCTGCTCCGTGTCCGACAGAGCGGCCAGATTAAGAAAATCGGAAAACAGAGGCAGATTCCGAACCAGCCCTTCGGCGGCTATTTCTTCTTTTAAATAATTGGCAACGTAAGCGTTGAGTAGCCTACGAGGCTGTTGGGAGAGATAGATTCGTGGAAGATACCCGTGATTGAGGAGCCTGTTCAGATCAAAATCAGGAGCAAGTTCAGCAGCGACAAAGCCGAACATCTCATAGCGTATCGCCCGACCGCCCAGCAGGTTTGCATGGCCCCGCCGTACTTTACGTGCGCTTGAACCGCACAGGGCGAAGTGAACCTGATGATTTTCATGCAGCCAGTGGACTTCATCAAGCAAAGCAGGCAGTTTCTGCACTTCATCAATGACCGCAAAGGGGGGATTTTTTTTCGTCAAAAATTCTTGGCGGAGCAATTCGGGCCTGTCAAGGTAGCGGCGAAATTCCTCAGCTTTGAGGAGGTCAATCCAGACCGCATCTGGATAAGCGGCCCGAAGAAGTGTTGATTTTCCTGTCTGCCTCGGTCCCCATAGGAAAAAGGTTTCTTCACCCGGCGGAGGCAGCAATAATTTTCTTTTGATCATCATATAACTCCAAGTACAGGCGGAGGACTATGTGCTCCGAAGTGAAAGGTGAACTTGAGTTTAACATGATATTCTCAAGTGTCAACGTGTTTTTGCAATAATAAAAAGGGCGATGCAGGCTTGACCCGCAAGCCTTCAGCGGGGACTACTACCTGTTTTTATTTATCAAGCAGAGGGTGCTCATAGTAGTAGGTAAGGGGAAAATAGCAGTTTATTGCTGTACTGTGCCGGGGCAGGAGTTGGACTTTATTTCTTCTTCTATGGGGTTGAGAAGGCCCTGCTTTTTGATCTCTTCAATCAAGGCTGGGTGAATATCATACCATGAATTACCATTGAGGTAGTTCATGATCAGATTGTTTTCCCAGCAACGTCCCTGAACGGGCAGTTCAACTATTGAACCGAGTTCTTGTCGTTTTGACTTATGGATTCTTGCCAGAAACCGCGCATCCTCATCCGCAAGAGGCAGCATATCGTTTTTCAGATCCTGCACCGCCCGTTCAATAATTTCCTGATCTACTTTTTTTTCCGGCTTGGAGCCAAGCATACAGGAGACCAGGCATTCCCGAATCAAGCGAAAAAAATCACGCAGGTCACCCCCGGAAACAGCGGCTAGAGAGCCGAGAGCCTCGGGTTGAAAAATTTCCTGCCAATCAGGATACCTCTTACTTATGATCTGTGCCATCACCCCGATGCCGTCCGCATCCTGTCCGTTATCTGCTTTTTTGCGTACATGGATATTGGGCCATTGGGTGACAGGATGACCGCCAAGATTGCGCCCGAGGTTTTGCGCCAAAGCTAGGAGAAAGGGCGGTACCGTATAGACCACATGGAGCTTGGGAAAGGCCAGATGTCCAGCCTGCCCGGAAAATAATTCACGGACACTGGCATAGACCTTTTCTGCATCCCCTCCCAGACCGCGTAGCTGTTCCACAGAATCCACCAGCAAAACGACTTTTTTATCCGGGTCACCTGTTGTTTTCCGGATTGCCCGCACCAGTTCATCAACAAACTCTTGCGCATCCTCCACCAGCCGGGTCAGGTGGCCTCGTAATCGTTGCTGGATATGCTGCTTAAAATCCGGTTCGATTTTCAGTTTCAGGCCCAGATCAACAGCACTGATACCCGACTTGGCTTTGAGACCGAATTTATCCACCTCAATTTCCGATTGCAGGAAGCTTGTCAACCGATCCCAATACGAGCGGGTCAAGGGTTGCAGGTTCAGATCGTTATCCTCGCCGACAGCATGGCTCAGGGCGGCCATTAAGGAGAGAATAAAATCAGACAGTTCCACCGGCTTGGTCATCAGGAGGTAATCCAGCATATTGACCAGGAAAACCGTGCAGCCGTCGTCTTCCAGTAATTTTTTCAGACGACGCAGTTCCGTACTCTTGCCGTTGCCGCGAAAACCGGTGAGCAGGTTAACACTTTCCGAACTGGAGATATCTATCCGTTGCCATAATCTGCGTACAGGGTCTTTTTCCGGGGTGGCTCCGAGGATACTAACGTAATACGGATGATCCGGAGTCAGCGGTTTTTCGCCTTCTCCTTCCAGAGTTTTGTAAAAGGTACGTAGCGGCTCTGTGGATTGCATAGTCGGAAGTCACTCCATTCGATCAAGGGTACACCCGGAACGTGGGTTATCGGTTTTCAGCTGAAAAAATCGGCAGGTTCACAGGGCACATCAGCCATTCCCCGCTACATTACCATATAATGTCAATCGGGTAAGCGCGGAATGCTCTGTCACAGCCGATGAGAGGGGATTATATGTAATCCTTAAAATTTTCAGGGGTCGCATCAAAATCGTCCGCTATCTTAATCAGTCCTTTTGCGCTTCCGAATTGCCGCTTTTTTGTCCGCCTTTTTCTGACTGAGATGAGTTTTACGATAGGATGTCCTTGTTCGGTTATCGTAATTTCCCCGTCGTCGGCAGTTTTTTTAATTAAATCGGAAAAGCAATGTTCGGCTTTTTTTATATCAATATTCAGCATGGTCGTCGGTCCTTTCAGGTATGTTAACCCAACTTTGCGATACCGAGAAAATAATCCTTTTGAAATCAGCATGTTAAGTGTTTTGGCAATTCGTTCTTGG
>JAABTP010000186.1 GCA_011389815.1 Desulfobulbaceae bacterium
AAAATGTCAAAGAGACACTTTCTCCATCAGTTAAGGTAACCGAAAAGGAGCATGAAGAGCTAGTTAATTTTAGGATATATGTAATTCGTAGCGGGAAAGAACGACAGCTTTATAATTGTAATGATTGTTATTGTTGTTTTTCAGAAACAAAACTGCATCCACGGAGCTTTCGCAAAACAATCCTGTTCCGCTACCGGCCCCGGAGATGATTACTGCTGTTTGCCCGAAAAATCGGGGCAGGATTTTGTCCGGGTCAGCGGACGCTGCATTTGCAGAATCCGGTGAGCTGGAGGCAGGACAAGCCGGAACCCCAAGTTGTTGTTACGGTTGCCCGGCGTGTTCCTGTTGCGATTCGCCGACCGCGCGTTCCTGGCGTTGTTGTTCCAGCTGCCCCCGCGAATCACGCGATTCGAGCCTTAGGACAAGACCCCATATCTCTGTATAACATGATTTCTGTAACTTTTCGAGGATGCGGGAAAGGTAAAAGAGAGCAGAGGCTGCATACGGCGGATCAATTCTTTTTCAGTCCATTTTCCTAAAAGATAATTCTGTTCATATCCTTGATATTTTTCTCTGAATCGTTTTTTACTTTGGGCTCCGAGCTTGATGACATGCGGATATACCCGAAAACCGAGAAAAGGAATGCCGTGTCCGCATCTGTTCAGCTGAAAGTTTTCTTTGGGCGTGAGTTTCAATTGTTCATCAAGGAAAGAACGAACATCAACAAGCTGTTGTTTCAGTATTTGCCGGTTTGAAGAAAAAAGAATGAAGTCGTCCATATAACGCAGGTAGTAGCGTACCCGCAACGTTTCTTTTACCCAATGATCAAAAAAACCGAGGTAGAAATTCGCCAGATGTTGCGAGATAAGGTTGCCGATGGGTAGTCCTTTACCCGGCTCGGTCTGATACGTCTCCAGCAGTTGCTTAAAGAGTTGAAGCAGTTTTTGATCTTTGAATTTTCTCTGCAGCAAATCAAGCATTACTCTCTGGTCAATCGAGTCGAAATAACGGCGAATATCAAGTTTCAGATACCAGCCGTTTCTTCGTGAAAAAAGACTTGCACGCTCCAGAGCGCGGATTGTTCCCTTGCCTTTTCGGCAGGCGTATGAATCGTGAATTGCATAACGCTCAAGAACAGGATCGCAGATATTCATGATTGCGTGGTGCAGGACTCGTTCAGGAAAAGAGGCGGCACAGATTCGGCGTGGCTTCGGATCCCGAACCTGAAAAAAACGGTAATGACCGACATCAGGGCATTGCTGGATCAGCTGACGGTGTAATGATCTGAGATTGTCGCCAAGATTTTTCCTGAACAAAATGACCTCATGTCGATCATGCTTGCCTTTGGCTGCTTTATAAAAAGCCAGTCGCAGATTGTCAGGTTCTGTAATGGATGTATACAGGTTACCCGCCCGTTTCATCAGTTCTCTCTGTATCTTCTTCTGCGGTTAACTCCCGCATGAGCTGAATAACGCTGTCTCCGTAGTTTGCCGCCCTGGATTCACCGACCCCTTCAATGGTTTGCAACTCTGCCTTTGAAGAGGCTTTTTCCGTGACAATGCGGGCAAGCTGCTCATTGGTAAACAGAGTGTACACCGGAACTCCGGCATCATTTGCCGCCTTTTTGCGCCATTCTCGCAGCGCAGCAAAGATTTTGAAATCTTCAGGAGACAAAACTTCCTTGTAATCCACCCGATTTTTTCCAGACCGACCGGATAATTTTTTACCGTCATCGGAATCACCCGACAGATATTCGACACAGAAATTCCAAAAAGAATTCTCCTTGTCAGCAACAAATTCACGATGAACTGTCAGCACACGATGAGAACGCAGAAAGCTGTTCAGCTCTTCTTCCGATTCCCGGCAGTTGCGAGTGGGAATAATGAAAAACTTACATTGAAGTGACATGGTGTTGTATAAAAAAAATTTGAACGCTCCGCGTAAGGACAGGCCCTTCCAGCCTGGACACCCTCCGTCCCTCCGGGTGTACCATGCTGCGCTGGCCTGCCCCTACGCTCCGCGACTAGCCCAGCTCACTGACCTGGAGGCAGGACAAGCCGGAACCCCAAGAGGTAGTAACGGTTGCCCGGCGAGTACCTGATGCGATCCGCCGACCGCGCGTTCCAGGCGACGCTGCTCCAGCCGCCCCCGCGAATCACGCGATTCGAGCCGGTTGCATCTCCCTGAGGATCGGTTACAGGATCGGCAGAATAAGCTGATGAGCCGTCCCACCAATCCTGACACCATTCCCAGACATTCCCGTGCATATCAAATAGGCCCCATTTGTTAGCCTGCTTGACAGCCACCGGTTTGGTGCCGGATTCGTAGGCTGCTATAGCCGAACTGTTTTTCATTTCATTATTGTACCAATACCATCCCATAGCATGAAGGTTGGTATTAAAACCGGAGCCGATTTCAGTGTTGCTGCTATCAAAAAAAACCGGGTTGGCATAGGCCGCAGTAGTGGTGGCACGGGCCGCATACTCCCACTGGGCTTCGGTGGGTAAACGATAGCCAGTGCAGGTATCGCTGATATCTACAGAGCTGCATTCCATATCATTGCCAGGTGTTGAACTGCACCCTGTCAGAGTGTAACATTCGCTGCGGCTTTCAGATACCGACAGAGCATTGGCGAAATGGGCCGCCTCGAACCAATTCACGGTCTCCACCGGATAGTTATCGCCCGGATTACTGTCGGAAGGATTGTTGTCGATCAGATCCTGCCATTGCTTCTGTGTCACCTCGGTGGTCTGCATGTAGAACGATTCGGTCAGAGTAACCTGATGTTGGGTTTCAGTTGAATCTCTTCCCGGTTCACCGTCAGGGCTGCCCATAGTGAACGTCCCTGACGGAATCAGATTGAAGGTCATGCCGATTGTGTTGGTATAGCTCTGCCCCATGGGGTGTTGCTCAAGGGTGCCGGTTGCTCCCTTGCCTGCTGCTTTGCTGGAAAAGGTTTTTCCCTTAACAACATCTGCCGCTGTTGCATTACCCACCGTGCCGCCCAGGGGAATGACGACTACCCGGTCTGCTGCAACAGCGTTACTGGCAAGCAGTAATGATGCACCTGCCAGAAAATGTAGCAGGCTGAATGATTTGTTTTTTCTCATAACTTCCTCCGTTTGTTGTGTTTTTTTTCTGTAAATTATTTCTGGTTTTCTGGTTCCAAAGCTCCGGCTTGGCAATCCCGGCGCAAGCAGTATCAACGGTATCGGTCGTTGTATTGAGCAGACAGGCCGGACGCAACTCCACCAGCTGCCATTCAGGACCGGGCGTGATCGTCTGTTCCTTGCCGTTGTTATCATAGCAGGTATAGACGGGCGGGCCACTACCTGTGCGTTCTTCATCACAGTTCAGCTTCAGCACATTTTTTGTTTTTGTTGTGGCATGCTTCATATGCCGGTTGACACTTTATGGATGAGTTGAGTCCCGTCTCAAACAAGGAAACCGTTACAATGTATGTAAAACTATAATGTTAAGACATTGCTCGCTTCGTCCTGTGCCGATAGCTTGGCACGGTTCTTGCGGAAAGTGTCAACTACTTTTTGGGGTATATGAAGCATGCCTTTGTTGTGTGCAGGAAATAGACTTCTTTGACCTCTGCCCGGCCAGCAGATGCTACCCCCAGCAGGGTCTGGCCAACAGCGGTTATCAGTATTGCTTTCATGATGATTTCTTTTTCAACCTCTCAATATCATTCTCCAACTCCCTCAAACTCTCCTCCCGCTGAACCTGTTTCTGTACTTCTTTATACTTTGCATACTCCAAAGCCGATTTTTCTACAGCCTTCTGGTGACTGATCTTCCCGGCATGACTGAGAATCTCCCGTCCGTTGAGCTGAAGAACAGCATCCAGACGCTGTATCCAGTCCTTCATATACATGGGAACATGCTGTTGAGCCATAGTTTCGGCAAAGGCAAGGTATTGCTCCACCAGTAAACCGAGCAGTTTTATTTCCTCTTCCGTGAGATAATTTTTCGCAATACTGACATCGCTTTTACGAACAGCAACATCTCCTTTTTTATCAAAGGACAGCATTCCCATCAACGGAAGTTCTGCATCAGCCCGGCGATAGACAAGCTCCGCCGCAGTCTGCCGACTGATCGCCCAGAGCAGCTTATTCTGCACAATCTTAAAAAACTCGACCGTCTTCTCGTCTTTCGGATTATAATCAATGCTGGTTGCGTAAATATCTTTGATTTTCTGATAGAAAAAACGTTCCGACAGCCGAATATCCCGAATCCGCTCTTGCAATTCGGTAAAGTAATTCATTGAACTGCCACTTTTAAAACGCTCGTCATCCAGAACAAAACCTTTAATGAGGTATTCTTTCAAACACTGAGTCGCCCAGATACGGAATTGGGTGGCAACATGTGATTTCACCCTGTAACCTACAGAAATAATGGCATCGAGATTATAAAATTTTCTTTTCCGCTCAACCCTGCGTGTACCTTCCGTTTGAACCTGTAAGAATTCCTTACACGTTGCCTGCTCGGATAACTCCCCTTCGGCGTATATATTTTTCAGATGCATTGTGATGTTCTGCGGTTTCACCTGAAAAAGCTCAGCCATGTGTGCCTGAGTCAACCAGACCGTCTCCTCTTCAAGACGGACATCAATTTTTATCTCACCGCTTGGACTTCGATAAATAAGAAGCTGCGATCTGTCCGACACCATATTTTTTGGATTCGTCATCTGCTCCTCTCAGTTCCTGAGTACATCCGACCGATTATCTTGACGGATAACCCCGCACAGAATCATTTATATAGAAATTATGATATGGCAGAATACCTTAAAAATCCGTTATATTCAATCCATGATTGAATAGCCGGAGTTGTCCCGCATGCGAAACACAACGCAATCTGGCATCTGTTCAGCGGCATCCCTGGAGAAGTTGAGTTCGCGGCCCGACAGTACAGAGGGAAAACACAGGAAATCAGCACCGTGCTGAACAGCCTGTTCGATAATTACAATCTGGAAGGATTTCCCGTGTCCTACACAATGAAAGATTTCAAAAAGACAGGGCAATAGATTGTCCGTAAAAATATCAAAGTGATACCAGACATGAAATCAGGAGCGGCTTTAATCATCAAGCCTATAGAATATTGGGGAGACGAATGCGGACTTGCAAAGATTGGAGACATGTTACTCACCTCACTCTCCCCGTTCTTAACACAATATGGCTCTTCGCAGATTAGTGGGAAACGCCATATTCTGCATAATTAGAATAGACATTCTGGGGAGATAATATTATAA
>JAABTP010000187.1 GCA_011389815.1 Desulfobulbaceae bacterium
GGACCATGCACTTTCCGCAGTACTCAACATTTTCCATCTCCCTTGGTTACCAATGACAAATCGTTTTTTATTACATTGATACCAGAAAAATCTCAAATGTTCATTTTTTTCTGGTGTAAAATTAAAAGATTAACCAGCTAGCAGAAAAAGGCTGTCAGGGGCCTGTCTATGCTTTCTACACGCCTTTCTGAAGATTCGCGACCGGGCGACAAAAGGCTTGAAAGAATGGTTTGAGCCAATCAAGTCAAAGGTATGGGACGCTTACCGCGCACCGACTAAGGCCGCATTCGCACAACGTTTACGGCGATTAAGTGAGTGGGCTGAAAAAGCAGTACCGGATTCACCGATGAAGCAGCATACGCTGGACTTATGCGCTAAACGTGAGCAGTTCAACAGGAGCTACGACTATGAACGTGCTCACCGAACAAGCAATATGGTTGACCGCCTGATGAAGTTTATTGTCAGAGTGTGCTTTGATGCGCAGTATTTTCATGGTACTGACGATTCCGCTGAACAGCATGTTCGGGCAATGGCCTTGCTATGGAATTTCTGTCCATCATCGCCAGCAACGATTAAAAGGCATCAAGGGAAAACTTGCCCTGCTGAACGTCTGAATGGCAAGCGATATGCTGACAATTGGCTGGAAAATTTGTTGGTATCAGCCACTATGAATGGCGGGATAAGAAGGTATCAACAGAAAACGTTACAAACAGGAAGGTTGCGCGTCTGATTGTCCGACATGATTTTTGTTATTCCGAACAAAATTTGAGCATTATTATGCCCATGAGCCTGCTGCATTGCTCGTTGATGAGATAAAAATGACGGGGATTGGTTAAAAAACATAGCAAATGCGCATAACGCCGCATTTTTTATAGAATACTTGAGATTCGGACTGAATTTTCGATAATCCGGGAGATTATCAAATATGCTATGGATCTTGGCGACAAACATATCAAATGTTAATTTGTTGGTATCTGAAGGCATAAGCAGAAGGCTCCTATAATATTGATCATGCCTTTTAATAATACATATTCATCAAATAAAATAGCCTGTTGTCAAATTTAAAATTGCTGCTACAGCGGAAGAATCAGAGCCAGAACGACTCCGTTTGTTGAGCTGAAAGCAGAGTTTTGTAACATCCATCATCCGCAAGCTGCGGTCGAAAAAAGAGAAAGAGATGATTAAAAAAAGCGAGGTTACGGCAAAAGATCCCAAAGAAAAAAAATCTGAGGTTCAGGGTGAAAATATGGGTGAGTTTGATCTCACCTCATCGGAATGGTACCTGAACCGGGAATTGACCTGGCTGGAGTTTAATCGTCGGGTGTTGCATGAGGGCCTGGATGAGCGCACTCCGCTTTTGGAGCGAATCATGTTCCTTGCCATTGTGGGCGGTAATCTTGACGAATTTTTCATGAAGCGGATCGGCGGTCTTAAGCAGCAGGTCGGGGCTGGGGTGCGCAAGCTGACCGTGGACGGTCGCACTCCGGGCGAACAGATCGGCGAATGCCATGAAGTGGTGCGGAGCATCCTGGTAAAGAAAGAACAACTGGAGTCAAAATTACTCAAGAAGCTCTCTGAGCAGAGTATCAGAGTTGCAGAGTATCAGGAACTGAATAAAGAGCAGAAAAAAGAAGTTGATAGCTACTTTCAGGAAAATATTTATCCCCTCCTGACTCCGCAGGGCATGGACCCGGCTCACCCTTTTCCTTTTATCTCTAATCTGTCCATCAATCTGCTGGTGGTCACCAAATACAAGCATGATGATCATCCCTTTCTTAATCGTATTAAGGTGCCTACCGGCGTGGGCATTCCCCGTTTTATCCGTATTGGCAGAGAACATCTTTATATCCGTTTTGAAGACCTGATTGCTCATAATCTTACAGCAGTTTTCCCAGGCCTGGATGTTGAATCCTGCACCTTTTTCAGGGTGACCCGGAACGCCATTACTGAGCAGGACGGAGCAAAGGCCAATGATCTGCTGGATGTGATTGAGACAGCTCTGCGGGATCGTAAATTTGCTGAAATTGTCCGGTTGGAGGTGGATGCAAAAATGTCAGCCTCTCACCGGGGTATGCTGGCTGCTGAATTGGGCATTAACGAGGAAAAAGATGTATTTACCGTGGAAGGTATTATCGGAAAACGGGATCTTTTCGAGATAGCCTCTATTGAGATGCCAGAGCTGCATTATCCTTTGCATCAACCTCTTGACCATTTTCGCCTTTCCGGGGATTCGCGAAATATCTTTCATATTATCCGGGAACAGGGGGCCCTCCTGTTGCAACACCCGTATGAGTCCTTTGACAGTTCTGTACAACGTTTTCTCTGGGAGGCTAGTCGTGACCCCAAGGTGTTGGCCATTAAGATGACCTTATACCGGACCTCAGCTGACTCCCGCATTATTCCCTATCTTCTGGATGCAGCCCAGAACGGCAAGCAGGTGGCTGTGGTGGTTGAGCTTATGGCCCGTTTCGACGAATCTGCCAATATCCGCTGGGCTGAGAACCTGGAAGAGGCCGGAGTGCATGTTACTTATGGGGTGGTTGGTTTGAAAACCCATTCCAAGGTTATTTTTGTGGTACGCCGGGATTTTAATGGCCTGCGCCGGTATGCCCATATTGGTACAGGTAATTATCATGCAGGCACAGCCAGAATCTATTCTGATCTGGGGATACTGACCAGTGACCGGGAGATTGCTCAGGATCTTACTGAGTTGTTTAATTATCTCACCACAGGTTATGCGCCAGAGCGTAATTATCGTAAATTACTGCCTTCCCCCAGAGTATTAAAAAAGGCCCTGCTGGAAAAGATAGAACGGGAAATAGATCATCATAGCAATAAAACACCCGGAAGAATCCAGTTTAAGACCAATGCACTGGAGGATAAGGATATCACAGCAGCCCTGTACAGGGCTGCTATGGCCGGGGTGCAGGTGGATCTGCTTATTCGGGATACCTGTCGTCTTCGCCCTGGTATTCCCGGCTTATCAGACAATGTCCGGGTGGTTTCCATTGTTGGTCGCTTCCTGGAGCATAGCCGTATCTATTATTTTTACAATAAGGGCGAGGAAGAGTATTTTATCGGTTCTGCTGATATTATGAAGCGAAACCTGGAGGATCGGGTGGAAGTGATTACCCCGGTAGAGCCAGAGGAACTGCGTAAAGAGTTGCGGGAGATCCTTGATGTCCAGCTTGCTGATCAACGCAGTGCCTGGGAAATGCAGCCGGACGGAACCTACATCCAATGCACCAGCAAAAAAGAGGCAGCACAGGGCAGTCATGAGATGTTGATCCAGAAGGCGGAAAAACGTTTGTCCGATGCCCTGGCCCTTTTTCGTCTGGAACAGAAGCAGATGGTGAAACGGAAAAAGGGGCGGGGAAAGAAATAAGTTTTCGGGTACAGATGAAAAGCAGAACCGGTTGCCGAGACATGCATCACTCCAGGGCATCAGTTTCCTGCTGATGAATCCTGAGTGCCTGTAATATCTCGGTCAGCATAAAATCAATGAATTCTCCGCAGTCAGCTTGAGAGGTGCTGGTATTGATGGCCTCATAATAATCCTG
This sequence comes from Desulfobulbaceae bacterium, assembly GCA_011389815.1. Classification (GTDB taxonomy): domain Bacteria; phylum Desulfobacterota; class Desulfobulbia; order Desulfobulbales; family Desulfobulbaceae; genus Electrothrix. The sequence goes on from JAABTP010000187.1 coordinate 3,561, forward strand.
CTGGTTGTCATGAATCATGGTTTCCACCGGCAATGATAGAAATGCCTCGTGAAGCTGACCGAGAATAAGCGATTGCCAGAATCGCCCCATTCGACCGTTGCCATCGGCAAAAGGATGAATAAACTCGAATTCATAATGAAATACACAGCTACGTATCAAAAGATGATCTTCGGCCTTATTCAGCCAATGGAACAGATCAGCAACCAGGCCAGGGACGCGATGGGCCGGTGGAGCGATGTGGACAAGTTGTGTGTCATTGTCAGCAAAAACACCGACTCCACTGCTCCTGAACTTACCTGGTTCCTCTATCAACGCTGACATCAACACTTCATGCGTCTTCAGAAGATCGTGTATGGAAAAGGGGTCCAGGCTCTCCATCAGATCATATGCGGCAATGGCATTTTTCACTTCCTGAATCTGCCGCAGAGGTGCAACGACCCGTTTTCCGTCAAGCAGATCCGAAACCTGGTTTTCACTCAGAGTATTGCCCTCAATAGCCAACGAAGAGTGAATTGTCTTGACCTTGTTGGCCCGGCGCAGCCGTAATGCGTCATGCTGTTCCAAGCGAATGGAGTAACGCTCAATCAGGCCGGAAATTTCAGCGATCATTGAGATAGCTTTTGCCGATACCGTGAAAGGCGGGACATACTCCTCGGGTGAATTATTCTTTTTTATTTTTCGATACATAGTTATCTGCAAATAAAAACTTCAGGGGGGCGGGATTGCTCCTGTGAGGACTCTGCTGTTCCGCATGTAAAATGGCATGAAAAGGGGAAAAAGGCAAGCGGTTTATCAAGGAGGCAGGTGGGGTCAAGAGGTGGGTAAAGAAGAAAACAGGGGTGAGAAGAAGCATTGGTCGAGTAATTCGCCTGAAAGACCGGGTTGCAGAATCCCACCGTAAGGATTATAGTACGATGCGGTTTCCGCATCAGTACAGGAGGTTCGCAAACCATCCTTGCATATCCGTAACCAGCTTTCGGACATACAAAACAACGAACCGGACGTTCCAGACGAGCTTGGGGATATAGCTACTCACTGTTATTGCACTGCGAGGAGTATAATTATGATAGAAGCTGATGAGCGTGAAGGAGCTGAAGGAGCTTCTGACGAAGAAAAACTTGATATAAAAGCAGAAAAAGACACTGAAGCACAGGAACGCATCCTCTACTATACCTATGGTGGTATGGCAATGGGCCTTGTTCCTTTTCCTTTGCTTGATTTGGCAGCATTAACTGCTCTGCAACTGAAAATGCTGCACAGGCTTTCTGGAATTTATGGAGTTGAGTTCAAAGCGAATTTGGGGCGCTCTGCGAGCACGAGTCTTGTTGGTGGACTGGCTCCTGTTGCCAGTGCTGCTCCTGTTGCAGCCAGTCTGTCCAAGTTTATTCCTGGGGTAGGCCATGTCCTGTCCTATGGAACCTTGGTGGCCTTAAACGGAGCCTCAACCTATGCTGTGGGGCAAGTGTTTGCCCGTCATTTTTCATCAGGCGGCACCTTTTTTACCTTTGATCCTGAAACAACGCGTGACTATTTTACTGAGCAGTATGAAAAGGGAAAAGGCGTTGTCAATTCAACAGGCCCCTGACAGCCTTTTTCTGCTAGCTGGTTAATCTTTTAATTTTACACCAGAAAAAAATGGACATTTGAG
>JAABTP010000188.1 GCA_011389815.1 Desulfobulbaceae bacterium
AGGCGGGATAGTTGCGCCCAAAATTTCTCATTGCGCTATTCTCATATTGAAAAAAGTTTAGGCTCTGAATTGCTGCTTTTTTTGTCCAATCTTTTTTTGTGTGGAATGAGGCGGGTGAACGGTTACCATAATTCTGTCCTCGTTTCTCCATAGCAATAGCGGCATCAACAGATTTTGTTTCAAGTTCATGACGATGAGTCTGCTGCACCTCTGTCATGGAAATGATCCGATCAGCAAAGCCTTCCTGCACGGCGTCGTATTCTCTCAACATGGCGGGAGGCGGTATCGGGCCGGAAAACATAGTCTGTGAGGCTGCTTGCACCAGCCCTGCTTCCTGGTGAATCCTGTTTTCAAGTTCTCCTACAAGTATCTTATCCGGAATTTCTTTCAGAACCTCTTGCAGTTCCGAATGTTCTTTATCCCGTGAAATTTCCTGATCCTGATTATTTCCGCTCATCGCCTCTATTCCTGTTAAGAATTTGACCGGCCAGCACAAGTGTCAAATCTTCGCCCACCGCATTCCAGTCCGACTGAAGAGCCTCAACATCCGAATGGGTCGGCAGGACTGCAAGATAACGTTTTTTCGAGCCTGAAGGCGCAATGTTGAATGAACTGAATGCATTGATAATGCGTTCAGAAAGAACGGTTTTAGGTTGTACTTCATGCTTCTGGGCACGATAGTTTTCATAGGCGGTACGTAACTCGGCTTTATCAGTCTGCCGCTGGTATTTTTCTAATGCGTTGCGCAACCTGTCAGCGAGTTTTTTCGATGAAAATTTCAGTCCGTAATTGTCCATATCATTCTGCTCCTTTAAAAACGTAACTGTCATAAGATAATTATATGTAATCATTCTGATACGCTATCTTTTTGACGTCATTTATATCCCACATGAAAACCTCCTTCTCAGTCAAGAGGAGCAATCTTATTGAGTTGCTGGCCGTTCATTGCAAAGGAAGTACGGGGCATGCCGCTTCAGTCGGTGAATGTTTCAGTGGCAACTTTCCGCTGATTCCTAATCGGGGTCTGTCATCTGTTGCTTATAGGCTTTTACGTCGTTATTTTTCTATATTTTCGCCAAGATTTTTCAGATACAGTTTAATTTCTTCCGGCGAAAGTCCCTTGAGACGGTCATCCGGTGAAGGCCTGTCCAGAACTTCATCGGGCGAAAGCATCCCCAGATAATTTTTGACATAATCTCTTTGAAAATCTTTCATTGTGTAAGACACGGATATTCCCTCCAGATTGTAATTATCGAACAGGGTGTTCGGTTCGTTAATCATCAGGAGATATCAGGGAAAGAGAAAGGTACAATGTAATCGGCATCGTCAGGAATTAATTTTCTTCAGACAGTTCAAGTGCTTTTCTGTAGAGTTTTTCAGATATTCTTCGATGATTACGTATAAGTTTCTCCAGTTCCGGCTTTACTTCTTTGATAAGTTTTTTCTTTTTCGCCTGAAGCAGGATACCGACAGTCCCGATGACAGAAAGTCCATGTGCGGCGGCAAGTCTCCTTCCCCTGTATTCATCAATCAAAAGATCAGTAATGTTATTTTCAAGAGCCAGAACAATTGCTTCTGCTTCGCCGATATCAAGTTCTTTCAGCAGTAGGCTTACGGCCAGTTCGTTCTGGACATCTTTGACCCGATTTATAGAAAACTGTTTAAGATCATCGAAATACGGCTTGCCTTTCTTGGTGAGTTCATGATAAACCGCCCTCGGAATCCATATTTCGTCAAAAAACTGCTCAAGCAGGTCAAGTTTTCTCAGAATTGCCAGTGAAATAAGAGGAGAGGAATCGGAAACTATTATCATGTCAGAATCTGTCCAGTTCCTTTTCTAATTCGGACGGTTCGTAGGCGATGAAATCAATTTCATTTTTATCCAGCTCAATTAAGAACTCATCCCGTGCAACACCCGCAAGCTCGGCAGCTTTCCCGAAGGACAGTTTATGCTTTTTGAACAGCTGCAATGCAGTGTACAAACGCAGCTGCATGGTAAATTCGGCTATGTTCTGATTTAAAGCGTTCAGAATATCTTCCTGCACGTCAAATCGTATTTCCGCTGTTTTCATATATCCATCTTTTTTTAATGAGCAGTTATCTTCATGTCCATAATATTTGTGACTAATCCAACAGTGCGCTTGCGTATCCTGCTAAATGCCCTTTAGTATTCATTCAGGGGCAAAGCCTTTGTTCTCCCTTGCCTGTCGGGAAGGCACAGGGGCCTGCCCCTACAACATATACGTAAAACTGAGAACTTATTTTTTGAAAAATTCCCTAATCCTGAATGCAGCGAACGCTTCCTCCCAGCACTCGACCGAGATTGCTCATACCAGCATAACCACTATTATTAAAAAATAAGCTGGGAATATTGTGGACATCGGTTTGGCTCTCATCAATTGTGCTGGTCCAGTAGACTCCGGTAATAGCTTCGTAGACAAGAGAGCCACTTTCAAAGTTACGATAGCCCGCTGCAGGCAGTTTCAGAACAGAATCAAATGCACCGGCGGCATCCCCTAATTCCATAACAGTCAGTATTTTTCTATTAGCTTTTCACTGCATCCTGTTCCGAGCGAACGATTGTTATCAGGATACCCATTAATGACTCAATCTCTTTCAGGTAGTACTCATCAAGATCAATATAGGCTGTATTGCCAGAGAGCTTCACGAACTTCCAAGTGGTTCCTGTGGTAACGCAGCCATATATACAGGGGATCGTCGTACCCTCCTGTTTATTATAAATATCTGCGGCATACATTGTTGCTATACATTGACCGAGTCCCTGAACGATATTTTCTTTTTTTGCTTCAACAATCGTTATGACCGGGGCTGTAATGTAAAATTGTTCTGGATTCAGGCTGATAATATAATCACATTTTCCATCCAGTTCTTTTTCTTCATCCACTGTAAAGGTGGAGCCTGAAAACAAACTGATGGTATTCTTCAGCTCTCTTCGCAGCTCGGCCATGATCGGAGCAATAATCCACTCGGATCTGGACTTTTCAGTGTTAATGGACAGGGCCAGCGGGGCAAACTCAGACAGTGTTGTTTTCAGGTAATCGCTTATCGGGGCGGGTTCGATGTCCTCATTTGAGAATAAATTTTCATTCTCAACTACCTTAATACCAAGCTTTTCCTTAGTGTCTTTTAAGGTGAATTTACTGTATGCCATAGCTGTTTATAAAAACAAGGTGTGTTTCAGGGGTAATTAGGGGTCTCTCCCTTATTAATCGGGGCTGCTTTTGGCTCCATCAACTTAATCATCTGGATACGTGAAGGATATAGTTGCGTAGGTCTGGTTGAGTAGAACGAAATCAGACAATTCGAGCAATGCGTTGTTGGTTAATCGATGAGCAGCTATCTTCGTATCCAGAATCTTTGAGCCGAATCCAACGGTGCGCTTGCGCATCCTGCTAAACTCCCTTTAGTATTCATTCAGGGGCAATGCCTGTGTCTCCCTTGCCTGTCGGGAAGGCACAGGGGCCTGCCCCTACAACATATACGTAAAAATGAGAACTTATTTTTGAAAAGTTCCCTAATCCTGAATACAGCGAACACTTCCACCAAGTACATGACCGAAACTACTCATGTCAGCATAACCACTATTATTAAAAAATAAGCCGGGAATGTTGTGCCCATCAGTTTGGCTCTCATCAATTGTACTGGTCCAATAGACTCCGCTGATAGCTTCGTAGACAAGGGTGCCGCTTTCAAAGTTGCGGTAATCTGCCGCAGGCATTTTCAAAACAGAGCCAAATGCACCGGCGGCATCTTTGGAACTCCAGCTATCAACCTCTGCTTGAAGCTCGCTTTCTGTCGGCAGTCTAAAACCGGATGGGCAGGGATTATTGATTCCGCTTTTCCCCTGCCAAAGGTTGTTGTTTGGTGAAGTTCTCCAGTCGTAGGGTTCGGAAGTGTTTACGATGAAATTTCCATGTCCCGGATCATCCGTAGAACTCAGCGTTGTTGTTGTGGAGCTGTTTCGTTTTTCATGCCCGTCTGTGAGCCTGCCCCATTGATAGAGACTGCCATAAGCTTCTGTATCCGTCATACTGGTGGCTACTCGTGAAGCACCGAGATTGCGATCCATCCAGACTCTGCCTGTTGCAGGGGAGGTGACGGTTGGAACGGTTTCATCAGATGCACTACCAAGAATTGCGGGAAGCATAAGGTTCCAGAAGCTATTATTTTTTGACTCAAGCGTTGCCGTCATAACCTCGCCAATTACACTGATATCTGTCACGCTCAACTGATAATTTCTTCCACTGTAAAGAAGGCTGTTGGGAACAGATGACGCTTTGAATTCTCTCGTTAAACCATACAGGTCAGTAAAATAGCCTTCGTTTACATTTTTTTCCAGGTCGAACTGACCATCCGCCTGTTCCAAGGCAACTTTATAATGCTTAACAGGGCAACCTGTAGCAGTTTCGCATTCCTGCGTATTGTCTTCTTTTGCTTCATCAATATGCCAGATTGCCAGACCTGATCCGGGAAGCCCTATATCAAAACCATCTTGCAGCCTGTTTTCTATAAGAAAATATTCACCACCGGTACTAGGCGATCCCGGTAGAAACTGGTAGACATCAGCCTGACGGCTTGCGGCATTGATCGATTCATTGACAAGAGTACCAGTGACAACGGTTGGTTTTACCCAGCCAAGTTTGTACTTGCACCATGCTGAAAAATGAGCCGGACTGTCCCCGTCCCTGCTGCCCTCTCTTACGGATTTGTTCCAACTCCCACTCCCCATCAGGCACCAGTCGCCGACACCCTTAGATGCTATGTTGGAGTCCCTGGGATCATCTGTGTCATATAGATCGGGAAGGCCAAGGACATGTCCGTATTCATGAGCAAAAACTCCTATAGTATTCAGGCCTCCTTCCGAGGATAACTCAGGTTGTATAATAAAATCGTTGACTTTTACAGAACCACAGGCTGCTGTGTCATTTGTGGTGTATTCTCCGGTGCCATCATTGTAATAGGTCTTAGCTTGACTCAGCGTCCAATGTTTCGACCATATATCTCCCCATTCGCTCATTTGAGATTATAGTATTTTTAATTCTCAAGCCCATGATAAACAAATGGATCCAAAT
>JAABTP010000189.1 GCA_011389815.1 Desulfobulbaceae bacterium
TGGAACATGCTGAGAGAGCATATTTTTTCCCTCAAGGCAGCAAGTGTGGTTTGACCTACTTTTTGGGAATGCTCCCGCTGCGGCTTTGCTGCCTCAACAGGGTATTTTGCCGTACTTATTGGTTTGTTTTCCTGAGATCCCATATGAGCTTCTCCTGATTAAGGATGAATGGAGGACAGCTCGCAATATTTTATTCGATTCCGCTCAGTTCGTCGAGCATTCTGTAATTTTTTCTTTTTGTTGCTCACTGCATCATTCTAAAAAAACATTTCACAATGTGGCAATTATGCTTTAAAAAGATCATACAATAAAAGATTATATTCGAATTTCGTTCGGAAACAGCATTTGGAGAGTTCTCATTGAATCCAACAGATATTAATAATCCTGAGTATTTTCATAAAGTCATTGACTGCCAGTTTGCCTGCCCTGCCCATACTTGTGTTCCAGAGTATATCAGGCTTATTGCTGAAAAAAAATATACAGATGCCTATATGATCAACTGGGTGTCCAATGTATTTCCTGGTATTTTAGGCCGGGTCTGTGATCGACCTTGTGAGCCAGCCTGTCGCAGAGGAAGGGTGGAGGAAAAATCAGTTGCTATTTGTCGCCTGAAGCGGGTTTGTGCTGATAATAAGGGTGAAATACAAGACCGCCTTCCCAAAATTCCCAAGGAAAAAAATGGAAAAAAAATTGCTTTGATTGGTGGTGGACCTGCTTCCTTAACCGTGGCCAGAGACCTTTTACCCTTAGGATACAGTGTTGACCTGTATGATGACCAGGCTGAAGCGGGTGGCTTTGTCCGGAGTCAGGTTCCTGCCTTCAGACTGCCAAAAAAGGTTCTTGATGATGAAGTGAATATTATTCTGGATATGGGCGTGAAAACCTATTTCAATACCTATATCTCCAGCATGAAGAACTTTCTGAGAAAAGAGTATGATGCTGTTTTTATCGGTACCGGAGCCCCGCGCGGCAAGAACCTTGATCTGCCCGGCAGAAAGGAAGGAGCAGCCTTTATCCATATTGGGATTCAATGGCTGGCCTCGGTGCAGTACGGTCATATCAAACATACTGGCAAAACAACTCTGGTTATTGGCGGTGGCAATACAGCAATGGATTGCTGCCGGACTGCCAGAAGGCTTGGCGGCGAAGAGGTCAAGGTGGTTATCCGGGGGATCCGTGCAAACATGAAGGCCTCAGAATGGGAGATTGAAGACGCAGTACGAGAGGATATTCCGATTCTGGAGCAGCTTTCCCCGGTAGAGTTTGTCATGGAGCAGGAGAAGTTAACCGGAATTCGCTTTCAGGATACCTCAGAAGAGGGGGCTGGTAAGGATGATATCTTCATTGCCTGTGATGAGGTCTTGTTGGCGATTGGTCAGGAAAATGCCTTTCCCTGGATTGAACCCGAGGTTGGCCTGCTTTTTGATGATCGTGGTTTGCCAAAAGTGGATAAGATCACCTTGCAATCTAATATCCCAAAAATCTTTTTTGGCGGTGATGCTGCTTTTGGTCCCAAGAATGTCATCACAGCTGTTGCTCATGGGCACAAGGCCGCCCTTTCAATAGATCTTTTTTGCCAAGGGAAAGATCTTCAAGACAGGCCGCAGCCTATTACCTTACTCTATGGTCAGAAAATGGGCTTGCAGGACTGGATGTATCCCAGTGAGATTTCTGATGAACAACGGCAAAATGTCCCAACAGTGCCCAAGGTGAAGTCTATTAAGGATCGCCTGTTGGAAGTGGAATTGGGATTTGACAGGGAGCGAGGCTTGACAGAATCCCGGCGCTGCCTTAATTGCGATGTGCAGACCGTGTTCACTGCCAGTGAATGTATTGAATGCGATGCCTGTGTTGATGTCTGTCCCACAACCTGTATTAATTTTTTGGAAATTTCGGATAATGATGATGAGGAGAGCTTACGTCGCAAACTTGCCATTCCTGCAACCAACAGGACGCAATCGCTGTATGTCTCTGATACCTTACCAACGGGCCGGGTTATGGTGAAGGACGAGAATGTCTGTCTCCATTGTGGACTCTGTGCAGAACGGTGTCCCACATCAGCCTGGGATATGCAGAAATATACCTATATAACCGCAAAGGCAGGGCAGGAATAATGACAAGAATGATGAAAATTACAGCGGTCAATGATTTTGTTATCCGCTTTGCCAATGTCAATGGCTCAGGTTCGGCCAGTGCCAATAATCTCTTTGCCAAGGTTATTTTTCGTCTTGGCGTACCGGTCAGTCCCAAGAACATTTTTCCTTCCAATATACAGGGACTGCCAACCTGGTACGAGGTACGGGTCAATGAAAAGGGGTACCTGGGGCGTCGGGGAGGGTATGATTTTATTGTTGCGGTCAATGGCCGGACCTTAAAAAAGGATTATGACGATCTGGCACCGGGTGGATATTTTCTCTATGATTCCTCAAGAAAACTGGGAGATGACTTTCTCCGGGAGGATATCATCCTGATTGGCATTCCGTTAACAGAAATTTGTAATCAGCAGATTGAGAATCCAAGGCTGCGTCAATTGCTCAAAAATATCGTTTACGTTGGTGCCTTGGCCAGTCTCTTTGATATTGATTTTTCAGTGCTACGTGATTCCATTACCCGGCAATTCATAAAAAAGCCCAAACTTGCAGAACCAAATATCCAGGCCTTGGCGTTGGGTTTTAACTATGCTGCTGAATATTTTCCCCATGTTTGTAAGCTCTCTGTGCAGCCCAGCAATAAAATTACCAATCATGTTTTGATGGACGGTAATACAGCTCTTGGTTTGGGTGCTGTCTATGGCGGGGCCACCGTGGCTGGCTGGTATCCCATCACCCCTTCCACCTCGGTGATTGAGTCCTTTGATAAGTTCGTGAATCAGTATCGGGTGGATGAGGATGCTAAGAAAAAGGCAGCAATCATTCAGGCTGAAGATGAACTGGCAGCCCTTGGTATTGTGCTGGGTGCTTCCTGGAACGGGGCACGGGCCTTTACAGCCACCTCCGGCCCTGGTGTGTCCTTGATGAGTGAATTTTTAGGACTGGCCTATTTTGCTGAGATTCCAGTGGTGTTGGTGGATGTGCAACGTACTGGTCCCAGTACAGGTATGCCCACCCGGACCCAACAGGGCGATATTTTGAGTGCTGCCTATGCCTCCCATGGTGATACCAAGCATGTCCTGCTCTTTCCCTGTGATCCCAAAGAGTGTTTTGAAATGGCTGCGGACAGCTTTGATATTGCAGAAAAGATCCAAAGTCCGGTTATCATCATGACAGATTTGGATCTTGGCATGAATGATAATATGAGCCTGCCCATGCAATGGGATGATGTGCGTCAATATGATCGGGGCAAGGTCCTTGATAAGGATCAGCTGGAAGCAATGACCGAGAAATGGGGGCGGTATCTGGACGTGGATGGTGATGGTATCTGTTACAGGACATATCCTGGTACCCATCCTGAGCTGGGCTCCTATTTTACCCGTGGATCCTCCCATGACGAGTATGCCGCCTATACTGAAGACAGTGATGCCTATGAACGTTGCATGATGCGGCTGAACAGAAAATGGGAGACAGCCAAGGGTTTTGTGCCTGCACCCCGGATAAAGATATCTGATAACCAAGCTGGTTATGGAGTCGTATTTTTTGGTTCCAGTAGTCATGCCTCACATGAAGCCCTGGACATCATGGCCTCAAAAGGTTTTGTTATGAACAGGTTGCGTGTCAGAGGGATTCCTTTTCAGGACGAGGTTCAGGAGTTTCTGGACAGGCACGAGTTTGTTTTCATTATAGAGCAGAACCGGGACAGCCAGATGCGAACCTTGCTGATAACAGAATGCAAGGTTAACCCGGATACATTGCTCCCCATAACCAATATAGACGGGATGTCGCTCACAGCGGGCCTTATTGTGAAGGCCATAGAAGAAACAATTCAGCAGAAAGGAGGTGCCCAATGAGTGTACGTCGCCCGACATTTCGTCATCCAGATCTTCCGAAAAATGAGGCAGGCTACACCAGGCGTGATTATGAAGGTGCTGTTTCCACCCTCTGTGCAGGTTGCGGCCATGATTCCATCAGTAATGCCATCATCAATGCCTGCTATGAGCTTTGTATAGATCCCCATAGAGTTGTTAAGATGTCCGGGATTGGCTGTTCTTCCAAAACACCTGCCTATTTCCTGGGAAAATCCCATGGCTTTAATTCCGTGCATGGACGCATGCCCTCCATTGCCACTGGTGCCAATATGGCGAATAAAGAACTGCTTTATTTGGGCGTATCTGGTGACGGTGATACCGCTTCTATCGGGATGGGGCAATTTATTCATGTTGCCCGGCGCAATCTTAATATGAACTATATTATTATGAATAATGGCTGTTATGGGTTGACCAAAGGGCAGGATTCAGCAACCACAGACAGGGGATCAGCCAGCAGAAAAGGACATCCCAATCCTTTTGAATCTATTGACCTTTGTGAGCTTGCTATCCAGATGGGGGCAGGCTTTGTTGCCCGTGGATTTTCCGGAGACAAGGAGCAGCTTGTTCCTTTACTGAAAACAGCCCTGAAACATAACGGTTTTGCGGTTGTTGATGTTATTTCTCCCTGTGTAACCTTTAATAACACCACCACATCGACAAAAAGCTATCAATGGGTTCGTGACCATAGAGAGGCTACCGGGACTTTTGACTTTATTCCTTTTAAACAGGAGATTACAACCCAGTATAAAAAGGGAACCACCCAGTCGGTTGCTCTGCATGACGGTGGAGAGATTCATCTGCATAAAAGTGATGAATCCATAGATATAACCAGCCGCCGGGCTGCCATTGATGCCTTGGAGTATCACCGGGAAAAAGGGCGTCTTCTCACAGGAATCCTTCATGTTAATGAGGAACCCAGAGAAACCCATGACATCCTTGGAACGACTGATACCCCTTTAAATGCATTAACAGCAAAGGCGTTATGTCCTGGTGATGAAGTGTTGCAGGAGCTTCTTGAGCAGTATAGGTAGTATCTGCTGAATTTCTCTCCTGTTGAATAATTTCATTGCGTTGCATGTCAAAGTATGCCATTCTTGAGTCGTCC
>JAABTP010000190.1 GCA_011389815.1 Desulfobulbaceae bacterium
TGTTTCTCCACCCGAATCTGGGCACGTCGCTCAATCTCTGTTCCGAAATAGCCGTAATAGAGCTTCTCAATCACATAATTCGGTATAACATAACGCAGCTGACTGAGCACGGTACCGCTGATGGTAATAAAACCCATGTAGAGCAGCAGACTGATAAAGTCGTCGCGTTCAAAGGGCTTGTGTATGTCCAGGTCAAGTTTGCCCTTATGCAGCCCTATAATCTCGCCATTGACCAGCAGCTCTTCCAGAGCGGCAAAATTGCTTTCCCGGTCGCCTATCCCGAACAGTCGCATGATCTTGCCATAATCCGAGGCAATATTATCGTCCAGCATCTGCTCGGGCCAGCGACATTCGCCCGTATCAAAATGTCTCAGAAAATACAGCACCATGTCAGGATTAAAGATTTTTTTATCAGCCCGTGAGCTGAAGCGGTAGCCGTTATACCATCTGCCCAGAGTGTTCATCACCTCCTGCTTATTCAATCCGCAGGCATCAACAAAAGGTTGAATCATCTCTCCGGTTTCCTGAGCGGTAAAACCTGTTACCTGGTTGAAATCCCGGTGAAAGGTGATGTTGTCGCCGATATTAAACCCACTGGTCATGCTGTCCAGAGTGATGGAGGTCACGCCGGTAATGAAGAGGCGGTCAATAATACCCTCCATGGTGGCGGTCTTGATAACTTCGTAAAAGGCCCGAACAAATCCGCCCTTGCCCACGATTGTGATGAACAACTCCAGGTCTTCACCAAGGAGAGCATTGGCAAAATGGTCGTATTCATCAATGAGCAGGTAGACAGAAGTTTCACCGATGAGGGTGAAAAAACGGTTCATCATGGCAGCCGCGCCGTTGTCTGCTTCAATACTGAGCACGTTCTCCCGATTATATCCGTAACGAACAAGAAATTGTCTCAGGGAGTATTCCACCTTGCTGCTGAATCCCTGCCGAATGCTCTTCTGACTGCCCGTTTCTATCCCGCTGAAGTCAAAAGAGAGGATGCGGTAGCTATTTTTCAGCGGCGTGGGATTATGACCTATGTTGAGATGGCCGAAAAAGGCCTCGAAATCATCCCTGCAGAGGATGTCGTAGTAATGGCGGAGGGTGGAGAGAAAGAGCGTCTTGCCGAAACGGCGGGGGCGGAGCAGGATGTTGTAGCTGCCCCTCTGCTCCAGGGTTTCAATATACTTTGTTTTATCAATATAGAGAAAGCCTTGGGTGATTATCTTTTTAAAATTGCTTTCTCCGTAGGGTATTTTCATATTTTCTCGTTATCTGCCGGTGCTGGGCGCAGACCTTTGTGCCTGCCCTGTCAATCTTCCGTTGTGGTGCATCAGGGGCGACCGCCGGTGGCCCCTACGCTACTGCAACCGCTTCAATCTCCGTGCCGTCGGTGAGCAGGAGATAGGATTGCAGCTTGGGCAGGTGCTTGATATCATCCAGCTCCTGATAAACCTGAATCTGGGTAATTCCCTCAATCCTTTTCGCCTCCAGCCCCTTTTCACCATCCTTTTTCTTGCTGTATTTCAGCTCAAAAAGAAACTGATAGCGCACCTCAATGGGCTGGCGTTCCAGTAGCAGGATATCTGGATAGCGATTATTGACTTCAGCCTCACTGCGGATGAAATAGACCTCAGATTGATACAACAAGGTGAGGATCAGGGTTTTGATATGCTTTTCATCCATGCGCATGAAATCACGGTTGGAGAACAGGGTCAGAACCTTGCGGATTTCTTTAAGCAGGGGATTGATATTATTATGCAGGGCCAACTCAGCCACAGCATTTTCAAGGGTATGTTTCTCCACCCGAATCTGGGCACGTCGCTCAATCTCTGTTCCGAAATAGCCGTAATAGAGCTTCTCAATCACATAGTTCGGTATAACATAACGCAGCTGACTGAGCACGGTACCGCTGATGGTAATAAAACCCATGTAGAGCAGCAGACTGATAAAGTCGTCGCGTTCAAAGGGCTTGTGTATGTCCAGGTCAAGTTTGCCCTTATGCAGCCCTATAATCTCGCCATTGACCAGCAGCTCTTCCAGAGCGGCAAAATTGCTTTCCCGGTCGCCTATCCCGAACAGTCGCATGATCTTGCCGTAATCCGAGGCAATATTATCGTCCAGCATCTGCTCGGGCCAGCGACATTCGCCCGTATCAAAATGTCTCAGAAAATACAGCACCATGTCAGGATTAAAGATTTTTTTATCAGCCCGTGAGCTGAAGCGGTAGCCGTTATACCATCTGCCCAGAGTGTTCATCACCTCCTGCTTATTCAGTCCGCAGGCATCAACAAAAGGTTGAATCATCTCTCCGGTTTCCTGAGCGGTAAAACCTGTTGCCTGGTTGAAATCCCGGTGAAAGGTGATGTTGTCGCCGATATTAAACCCACTGGTCATGCTGTCCAGAGTGATGGAGGTCACGCCGGTAATGAAGAGGCGGTCAATAATACCCTCCATGGTGGCGGTCTTGATAACTTCGTAAAAGGCCCGAACAAATCCGCCCTTGCCCACAATCTCCGTGAACAACTCCAGACTCTCACCAAGGATAGCGTTGGCAAAATGGTCGTATTCGTCGATCAACAGATAGATATTTGCCTCTTCTATGGCTGTGAAAAAATAATCTATTTTACCAGCTGGACTGGTCTGCTCTTCTATGATCCGGTTCGTTTCAGTAGGATATCCATAACGCTTGAGAAACTTTTTCAGGGCTGTTTCTACCCTGCGGTTGAACCCGGCCCGGATATCTTCTGCGCTGCTGGTTTCAATACCGCTGAAGTCAAAGGAGAGGATCTGATAGCTGTTTTTCAGCGGGGTGGGCTTGTGGCCTATGGCGAGTTGGCCAAAAAGGGTGTCGAATTCATCCTTGCTGCGGATGTCGTAATATAAGCGGAGGGTGGAGAGAAAAAGGGTTTTGCCGAAGCGGCGGGGACGGAGCAGAATGTTGTATTTCCCCTGATCTTCCAGGGTCGCTATAAACGATGTTTTATCAACATAGAGATACCCTTCGGTGATAAGGGATTTGAAGTTGCTGATGCCGTATGGTGTTTTCATATTTTTTCTTTTTCTGTAGGGGCAACCCTATCCAGGTGCATCTGCCGGGCAAGTGAATGTAATCTCATAGGGGAACGGTGTGCCGTGCCCTGAATCACCTCGGTTGTGGTGCCAAATTGGACGGACACATAGGTCCGCCCCTACAGTCGTAACCCCGTTCCAAAACCGGTCAACACGACAACAGCACCCCTTTTCACAACCCAAAAACAACCACTTGCAATACGGTTTGCGACTGACATCGCACCGACAACCCTTCACCTCGCTCCAGATCCCCAAAAATCCCGTTTTCCTCAATGAAATCAACGCGCGACCCATTTCGGGTCTCAAAAACAGACTAACCTATTGATACCAAACTCTTTTCAGCAATTCACCTCCTTTTTTTCTTCAGTCCGTCGGAACCCGTCGCGGATACTGATATTACTCATCTTTTTAAAATTGATAATTTTATCTACTTTTTCATAACCTGCTTTTTGCAGACAACAACCAGCACTTTACAACAGGATAAAATCCGGGTCAAGTGTTACGCTGCCCGGTCCGTGCACAATAATTTCCTGCACATCTTTGGGGCAGAGAAAATATCGCAGAGCAGAGCCAGACTACTCATCAGGTTTCAGAGGTCAAACGCAAAGCATATTGCCTGACGAACAGCGGCCAGTTTGGTCCGGGGAAGTGATGTGATAAAAGAGCCGATTTTCCCTTTTGCCACGGTTTGCAGATGATCGCAGTTGATGGCGCAGTCCCTGGGCATGCCGTCGGCCTGCGAGAGAAAAACCTCGGAGGGAATATCGCGGATCGTGGTAGTGATGGGAGCGACAGTTACCTCACCGAGATATTCCAGAACGGAATTCCGGGTCAGAATCAGAACCGGACGCTTCTTATCCGGTTTTGAGAATGTGTACCACCGTATTTCACCGCGTTTCATTCATCGCCCCAGGCCTGCTCTGTTTCCCAGACGGCAAACTCATCCGGGCCCGGCGGGTGCTGCTCATATCCCAAGCGGTGCCTTTGCTCCAGCTGCTCTGTCTTATAGCGGGCAAGGGCCTCGTGGAGTGCTTTTCTTGTGAATGCGGACCGATTTATATGCAGTTTTTTGGCGACACGATCAACCTCCCTGACCAGACTGTCGTCAAGGGTCATTTGAACCGTTCTCATATTTACTCCCTCGTACATGGATCATTATAGCTATAATAATCCACATAGGAACTTGTGTCAAACGTTCCTGTAATGCAGTCATTATGGTCAAATGGTAAGGGCGGTTCGCAAACCGCCCTTATGTCGTACCCCCCGTTCCAAAACCGGGCAGCCTTTCTCAGAGATCAAGCTCGTCCGGCGACCCGACCAGCACGGCCTGCCGAAGGATTTTTTTCAATTTCCTCAAATCGGTGCAGGAATTGACTTTCACTTGAATCGCTGTAGCCAGCTTACCGAAACGTACTTCCAGAATATCCATGACCCCTTCACGGAGTCCTTCAATTTGGCCCCTGCTTATTCCCTGGCTTATCCCTTGGCTTATTCCCTGGCTTATTCCCTGGCTTATTCCTTGATTTCTTCCCTGCTCAATATATCTCCCCATTCGCTCATTTTAAATTTGGAAAAATTAATTCTGAATTAGGCTTGTAAAATTTTAAACAGACCCTATTTTGGTATAAAATTGAGTTGTAACTCCTTTTCCCGTATTAACCATAAATGGTGTTGAAATGATAGCAAATTTGGTATCAGAAGAGCAAGGTGTTTTCGACAAAGACAAACTTCGGATCATCACAGAGCGAGTGGATGATATTCCTCTCCTGATAGCGCAAATGACCAGAATGGGCCTTCAGGAGATCATCGACAGGCATATTCCTCACCACGGGAACCAAAGATCACTGAGCTGGGGATGGACTGCCGTCATATGGATGGCCCATATCATAACCGAAGGAGATCATCGCAAAGTTTCCATGAGTGAGTATGTCGAGGAAATG
>JAABTP010000191.1 GCA_011389815.1 Desulfobulbaceae bacterium
TGTTCAGTCGAGCAAGGAAAAAAGCCTTTTTTCCTTGAAAAGGGAAAATGTGGTCTATGGCTTCACGGATTCAGGTATTATTTATATTGTCGCAGTCGATAAAGGTACATTCAGCTTTGAGGTTATAACGCCAGTATATCGGATCATTTTTTATATAATTAATATTGTTCTGGGAACCGTCAATGATCAGGCCGAACCAGTTGTCATTCTGAAGTAAAAATCTGGTATTTGCTTCGGTATAATTCTGAACCCCGAATTCGATAAAAATCTTACTTTGGATTGGAATGTTGTGGATTAGAAATTGTATGATTCCATCTTCTCCTGTTTGAGAAGAAACCTTGAATTCGTAATCACGAAAATCAGCCGGTTTTTTATGACATAATTGACGTGCTTCAATTCGACCAAGTGCTTTCTGTATATTGTCAAGGCGTTCAAATAACTGCTTGAATAACTCCATATAGTTTTTAAGTTTGGCAATCATCACTTTACAATTCATTTGGTTAAATGGAATGTTTTAGCAACATTATTCCGAAGGTTGCGTTTCATATTTCTTAATAATTCTCTAGGGATTAAATTTGGCATCCTGTAATACATTTTCTTGGTTTCAGGATGTCGCGAAAAACCAAATTTATCCAGTTTGTCTGCAAATTCGAGTTCTGCTCGTAATTCACTGGGGGTTTTTAGATATTTCGATCCCAAAAACTCATCGACAACGGCCAGCTGCTCAGGAGTTGATTCTTCAATTGGATTTGAAAACAGTTCAAGGAGCTTTTTAGTAATATCCTGATCGGGGGTTGATACATCTCTTTCTAAAATACTTGTTGGTGCTTCTCTAGCCGGGGCATGATATCTAATGAAGAAAAAAGAGCACCCGGCTTTAACGGAATAAAAAAGATGGCTACCTAATTCGTTGCTTGCTGAATACTTATGTGCTGAACAAAGATAATAAAGTCTATACAGAAACCAAGGGTCAAACATATGCCCTGCCGAAACAACCCTGAAACCTCTTTCTTCAAATAATTTATGGTGCCCCAAATTAAAGTCTTTCCAGTATATACATATGGTAACAGGCTTATATTTGTCTTCTAGTTGTTCAATATCTGCGATGATTTTATCAAAGTTAAATGTTGCTGTAACATGATGAGTTGAATGGGATGGGAAAAAAATAGTTCCTTTCCGTACAGGCTTGGGTTGATATTTCAGCAATTCAGTCAAATAAATAAAAGGTGAAGCAGCCGGAATAATAATTTTATTTGTTTTCTTCTTATATATTTCGTAGCGATGTGGTGAATAATAATAGATACAAGGAATGGTGGTATTTTTTTCTGCTTCCCAAACAAAATATCTAGAGTAACTCACGCCATGTGGGAAAACTACTTTCAGCAATTTTTCATGTGGAATTGAACAATATTCCTTGATGATCGAATCTATTCCATAAAAAGAATTAGGTTTAAATAATTCATTTGTTTCCAGTGGGCGGTCGTTGCATAGTTTATGCAAATCTCTTTGATCATCAATAGCTTTGTCTAATGTTAGCATCTGCTTTACTCCAGCATATCCCATGTTAAGGCCGTACCTCTGCTGACTGATTTCTTGATTTTTTTTCCTAAAACAATTTCATAGTACTTAGGCTGTATGCCATAACCAGGACGGATTATCCTAAGATTTGCTTTAGTAAATAAATCTCCTTTTTTCATATCTTCCACAACATACAAAGAACGACGGTATACCAGGGATTTCTGTTCCGCATTGCTTGTGCCATAACTGACTTTCCCCATCGCCTGCCAAGCCCGCTCAGTCTCTAACACTAACGCCGCCATTTCTTCCGGTTCCATAGAAAACGCAGAATCCACGCCACCGTCGGCACGGCGTAAGGTAAAATGCTTTTCAATTATCGTTGCGCCCAGTGCCACTGCCGCAACCGCCGTACCGATGCCCATGGTGTGGTCGGACAAACCGACTTGGCAACCAGTGGCTTCGCGTAAGTTGGGGATAGTCAATAAATTACTGTTTTCCGGCGTTGCGGGATAGGTACTGGTACATTTTAGCAGAATAATATCTTTTGCGCCCGCTTCTTTTGCGGTGCGGACGGTTTCGTCAATTTCCCCCAGCGTTGCCATGCCGGTGGAGATAATCAGCGGTTTGCCGGTGGCGGCGACTTTGCGCACCAAGGGTAAATCGGTCATTTCAAACGAGGCAATTTTGTAGCATGGCACATCCAGGGTTTCCAAAAAATCAACAGCCGTGTCATCAAACGGTGTGCTGAATGGGATGATACCCAGTTCCCGTGCCCGGTCGAAAATGGGTTTGTGCCATTCCCAGGGGGTGTAGGCTTCGCCATACAGTTCATATAAGGATTTCCCTGCCCACAAGCTGTCAGGATCGCTAATGTGAAACTCTCCTTCGTTCAGATCCAGCGTCATGGTGTCGGCAGTATACGTTTGCAGTTTTAAGCCATGTACTCCCGCTTTTGCCGCCACTTCGACAATTTCCAATGCCCGTTCAAGGGAGTGGTTGTGGTTGCCGGACATTTCGGCGATGATGAAGGGCTTATGCTTATCTCCAATACTATGTTGATCAATCCTGATCATGATAAGTTCCTTGCTGATATTCCGATATATCTTCCCAAGGAGAATGCTTCAGCCGCTTCAACGCCAATACAAGCTCCTCGCCATTTAGCTAGATATGAGACCGCCTCAACTGATCGTGCATGAGGCCAAGACCGCATTTCGGATTGATACGCTTCCAATGCTTGCATTTTTTCAGCCAATGAGTCAGTTACATCTTCAAACCAGTTAGGCTGAAAAGATGGGGTTGAGTACCCCATTTGCCATTCCGTGCTGGAGGGTATTTCAAAAAATAGCAATTGCTGTACAATATTACCATCAGGTTGAGGGCGGCAAGCTGTAATCACAGCCTCATGCACTCTCCTGTGATCAATATTCAAATCATTGGCATGGTGTGTGTAAACAATATCAGGCTGATGTATTGCAAAAATTGCTTCCACTGCTTTAATAATATTCAAGCGGTCAACAGAGTCCATACGGTTATCAGGGAAATTTAATAACTCTAACGAGTGAACGCCAAGAGTCACATTTGCTGACTTAGCCGCAGCAGCTAATTGGCTTAATTCAGAAGCCCGCTTATTGCGATCACGGACGGCCTCACTGCTGGTGATGCCTTCCGCCATAATAACAGTGTGGACGCTGTCTCCCTGTTTTACTCGTTTGGCAATACTTGCACCACAGCCAAGAATTTCGTCATCGGGATGAGCGGCAACAACAAGAACTTTCTTCATATTTTTGTGCAACAAAATTCCAGGAGGCAAAGTTCCAATCGTTATCAGGGAGTTCTCTCTTCACTGTTTTGTGCTCCATCACCAACATGTTAAATTTTTTAAATAATTCCAGTAAATGTTTTTTATCTGAAAAGTGTACTCGTCCTAGATTGGAAAAAGAGCCTTCTGTGTAGCCCGTACGTGTATAAACGTCTTCCGTCTGTTTCCCCCCATGGCGATAATCCGAATATTGGGTGGAGAACCAGTCTATACCAATAAACTTACCCATGGAACTCAAACTATTATATACATCAGCTATTCCCGACCCAAAACACCTTAACATCTTGTAATGGTTAAAAACGGTAAAAAATAGATTGCGAAAGCTTTTTGCAAAATACTGATCTCGTAAGAAAAGATCGAAAACGGCTAATTTCTTAAAATCAGTATGACAGAAATGTCTTTCGTAAACTTTTTCCAGTCTTGTTTTCATTATTTCAGCTTGTTAAGTTCATTCAAACCGGGAATCGCTGTATATACATGACTAATCGTATTTTGAATGGCGGATGTTGTATTGTGGGTTAAAGCGGCCCTGTCGACAATTAAATCAAATTTTCCTAAAGATAAGGGAAACTCAGTAGTAAAGTCCCCTATTATAATATTATCTTCAAGCATTGGGTAACGTCTTACAATATTTTCAACAATGGTTCGACTTCCCTCTATTGCATAGTATGCCACATTCTGGGAAAGAAAAAAGGGAATATTCGCACCCGCACCACAGCCAAGTTCAAGCACACGAAAGCTTTTCGGCCTCGGCTTGGAATACCTCATGACAAAGCTTATCAAATCACTCCAGGGCCAAAGGCTCATATGTGTATTTGCTTGATAGCTATTCTCCCATTCTGATGAGAAACTCATGATGAGGCTCCTGTAATTAAAGCAGTGTTGTCAGTGTTCATCCAAAAATCGACAATGCCCATAGCGGGTAAAAAATCACCATGCAATTGTGAATAACAGGGATGCTGATAGTTCTGATATTCAATGGCAATACCCTGCTCCTGAAAATCTTTTTCAATTAAATAATTCTTTCCAAGTGTTCCTGATATATAGTGATCAGCATGAAACTGTTGACATAAATCCAATATCAAATCAGATTTCTTGGGGCTTAAAGGCAAGTCACCGGAGCGTAAAATTTTGGTATTGACATCAAGTGCTTTTAGCCAAAAGAGCAAGTGCTCATAGCATAGCTCACTGATAGTTTCATAGCTATGTTGATATAAGCTTTCTATTTTTTGGTAGCATTCCTCAAAACGAGGGGCTTTTTTGTAATTGAAATAGATATTCTTCAAATGTTTTTGCGACCAGTTTTTACTATTGTCGATTTTAGTCTCAAGCAATGTCGACTGGATATGCCCCTTGCTCTTAATTGGGATTGTCAGCCAAGTGGAACCTTGAGGTGTTTTTATACGGTTTCTATTGATATAGCTGTTTTTTTCGTATTGGACGGTATCCAGAAAGATGAATATATCGCTACGGATAATTTTATCAAAGTAGCCAAGCCAAGGGAGATATGCTGGTTGGTGGGCTGACAAAATCACTCAAGCGTCTAATGGCACGACCTTAAGTGGTTGACCACAGGATTACGCCGTTTGTCTTCTTGGTACTGTCAAACGAGGGTAGG
>JAABTP010000192.1 GCA_011389815.1 Desulfobulbaceae bacterium
TAAAAATGTACTTCTTACCATAAAAGCAAATTATTGTAAATATATATATTGATTGTGTGAGTTTTGCGGTATTGCGTTTTTACGCTTTTCGGAGAATTGAGAGTAAAGGTTCTGTTCTCGGGTCTGTTTTCTTTTCTCTCAACAGTCACCTGTTTTTTTTTTCAGCTTGATAATCTCCTTTTTCAGCCTGTCATTTTCCCTTTCTACATTTTCGATACACACCTTCTGCCAGTCAATAAATTTTAACAAGACATCAACAAACGGGGTCCGTTCATTGTCAGGAATCGGGCAAAGTATTCCGTTCTTTGTATCCATAAGCCCAAAATTTGTTTTTCGCAGTGAGAAAAATTCCCCCGGCCTGTGGTCGGGACCAAACTTAGAAGTAACAGTGATGCATAACATCTTGTTACAGAGAAGAAAGAACTTATCCTGTTTGTTGAAAGAAAAAAAGAGAAAAAACGAGAGAAAACGAGAGAAAAAAAGGGAGGTGGGAGGGTCAGACAAGAATAAGGGCAGATTTTAAGGTTGATTCAGCGTCAAATATTGCAATACGGGTGAATTCCCCATCAGTTGTTGTAGTGTGGACCCGCTGGTAGCGAGGAACAGGATGTTCCTCTGTTGTTGTAAAAATATCTATAATACTGGTATGATTTTCGTTATGAGGAAAAAGTTTGAGATACAGGGCTGATGATTCAGTGGGACAGTAGGAGATTTCAGTTGTTTTGGAGATAGTGCCTTTTGTGTAGGGATTTTCAAACCAATAGCTGACAGAGCTTTGGCAATGGGATTCAAAGTCTATGGTGATGGTGGCTGGAGGGAGGGGACCCTTGTTATTGCGGTGAGTGCATTTTTTGCTGTGAGAGTCGTTTTTTTTTTCTAAGCGTAACGAAGCAATAGCTGTTGGAGCATCAGTGCCGGGAAGAGAAATTACACTGGTGATGAATTTGACCTGCTGACCACAGATAAAATTTTCATCAACCACAAATTCGCCTGTTTGATCAGTCAGGACTGTGACAGGACGGGTTTCGCCACTGGCAACAGTGTCAAGATCCAGCTGATGACCTTGAAAGGCCACCTGGACAGAGACTCCAGGGTGGGGCGGAGTTATTCTGCCATAGACTAAAATATGGACTTTTTCTGAATGGCAATGGCCCCCGACCCGCACCATGCTTACCGGCGCAACAATGGCATAGGGATCTGTTGAGCAGCATATTTTTTTGGGCCGGAAAAAGGGAATCTGCGATAAGCAGATGGAGCAAAAATATCCTATTTTTTGGAAAAAGCGTTTTTTGGTTTTGCCCTGTACAAAAACGTTGTCTGGTATCTTTCCTGATTTCAAAATAGCTTATTGGCGATGCCTTTGGGTAATTAGGGTAATTAGTTGCTGAAATAGATTGTATCGTTATAAACTCCTGTCCCCCTTCTATAGTCAGGTGGTAAAAAAAGTATAATAAATTGTATTGAGCTGTAAAGGTTTTTACACCTCATGCCAGAGGCTTTGCTCAAGATGTTATATCTCTCTGGCCAACTTCTCGAAATAATATGATTTTTTTGGGTACCAGTGAAGAAAGATCCCGGTGGCACCTTAACGTACTTTTACTGCAAAAAAGATACCAAAAGAAAGAGATGTTAATCAAGGAGATGATAAGAATAATGATGTTCAGGGGCGAGTTGTGAAAATACTTCCCTCTGGCAGGGATTTCATGGTACTCTCAGGGATAAAACCTGTCAGAGCAACAGATGATAGAATGTTGTTTGATAGGTGTTTGATATGGTGAATACGGCATCCGCTATTGTATGAAATAAGGGAATGGAGAGATATGAAGACAATACCTGAAGAACAATGGTACCAGCTGGCAACAGATAAAATCCTTACTCTCTTGGAGAGTGACCAACAACAGGGCTTGAGTGAGGAGACAGTTGAGCAACGGCTCGCTCGTTTTGGTTCTAACCTCCTGACCAGCAAGGGAGGCAAGAGTGCCTTGGTTCGCTTTCTCCTGCAATTTCATCAGCCACTGATCTATATCCTGATCGCCTCCGGGATTATCACGGCTCTTTTGCAGGAATGGGTGGATTCCGGGGTTATTTTCGGGGTGGTGCTGGTTAACGCTGTTATCGGCTATATTCAGGAGGCCAAGGCCGAGAGCAGCTTGGCAGCATTGGCCCAGACCATGGTTGCCGAGGCAACGGTGTTGCGTTCAGGAGAAAAACAGCGCATAGATTCAACCCGGTTGGTTCCAGGCGATGTGGTCTTGCTGACAGCAGGGGATCGGGTTCCGGCGGATATGCGGCTTTTCCATTGCCGGGATTTGCAGGTGGCTGAATCGGCCCTGACCGGTGAATCTGTGCCTGTGGTCAAAGATATTGCGCCCCTTCCAGAAGAGACTCCCTTGGCAGAACGAACCAATATGGCCTATGCCTCCACCATGGTGACCTATGGGCAGGCAAAGGGAATTATCACGGCAACCGGTGATCAGACCGAAGTGGGGCGAATTTCCCGCTTGATTTCCACGGCCCAGGATTTGGCCACCCCGCTCACCCGCAAGATTACCCAGTTCAGCCATGTGCTTCTTTATGCCATTTTATTCCTGGCCGCCCTGACCGTGGGTGTAGGTCTGTTGCGCGGACAGTCGTTGTTTGACATGTTCATGGCCGCAGTTGCCCTGGCAGTGGGGGCCATCCCCGAAGGTTTACCAGCTGCAGTCACCATTACTCTGGCCATCGGCGTTTCCCGAATGGCTAAGCGGCGGGCCATTATCCGCAAACTGCCCGCAGTGGAAACCCTGGGCAGTACTACAGTAATCTGCTCAGATAAGACCGGTACCCTGACCGAAAACCAGATGACTGTGCAGGCCATCATTGCCGGCCAGGAGGAGTATACGGTCAGCGGCTCAGGATATGCACCCCAGGGAGAGATTACTCGCCAGGCCGGGCAGGCAGATCAAGCAAACAAGCAACAGACATCTGCACCGCCTTCTGAGCAGAATGCTCCGGCTCTGTATCACAGCCTTCGTGTTGCGGCCCTATGTAATGACAGCGTGCTCAAAAAGAAGGAAGAAGGATGGAAGATGTACGGCGATCCCACAGAGGGTGCTCTGCTCACCGTTGCCGGCAAGGGGGGATATGCCATACAGGAAATCCAGGCCCGGTATCCCCGACTGGACAGCATCCCCTTTGAATCTGAACACCAGTTCATGGCGACCTTGCATGAGGAACAGCCGGAAGAGGCAGGAAATTCCGGCGATGCTACGGAGAATCTCATCTGTATCAAAGGGGCAGTGGAACAGGTGCTGGCTAAATGCGAAAATGCGCTGACTGCTCAGGGAACGACCACTCCCCTGGATCACGAGAAGGTTCATGAAGAGGTTACGCGACTTGCGGCCCGAGGGTTACGGGTGCTGGCCTTTGCTGAAAAGAAGGCAGGGCCGATAACCAGCATGGCTACAGAGGATGTACAGGACGGTTTCACCTTTCTTGGCCTGATGGGTATGATTGATCCGCCCCGAGACGAGGTGATAGCAGCAGTCAAGACCTGTCGTCAGGCAGGGATTCGCATCAAGATGATTACGGGCGATCATCCTGCCACGGCAGCAGCCATTGCCGGTCAGATTGGGTTGGCAGACGATTACAAGGACGGCGAACAGCCAGCGGTGCTGACCGGTTCTGAGCTGGAAAAGATATCGGATCAGGATCTGATTGCCGCTGCTGCGAACACAGCTGTCTTTGCCCGGGCCACGCCGGAACAGAAGATCCGCCTGGTGCGGGCACTCCAGGCTACAGGTAATGTGGTGGCCATGACCGGTGACGGGGTCAACGATGCTCCGGCCCTGAAGCAGGCTGATATCGGAGTGGCAATGGGCATTACTGGTACGGATGTGTCCAAGGAGGCAGCAGACATGGTGTTAACCGATGATAACTTCAGCTCCATTGAGGCAGCAGTGGAAGAGGGCCGGGCCGTGTTTGAGAATCTGACCAAGTTTATTGTCTGGACCCTGCCCACCAATCTTGGGGAAGGGCTGGTCATCCTGGCGGCTATATTTCTGGGCCTTACCCTGCCCATTCTGCCGGTGCAGATCCTCTGGATCAATATGACCACTGCCGGTTTCCTGGGTCTGATGCTGGCCTTTGAACCCAAAGAGCCCGGCATTATGCTGCGCAAGCCCCGTGACCCTGATACCCCGATCCTGACCGGTGAGCTGATAGCCAGAATTTTCCTTGTGGGCACGTTGTTATTGATCGGTGCCTTTGGCCTCTTTCAATGGGAACTGGCGGCCGGTGCTTCCCTTGAGGAGGCACGAACCGTTGCAGTGAACGTCTTTGTTATGATGGAACTGTTTTATCTCTTTAATTGCCGTTCATTGACCAAGAACGTCTTCCAGCTCGGCTTTTTTACCAATGCCTGGGTATTTTTCGGGGTGATCTCCATGTTGCTTCTTCAGCTGGTGTACACCTATGTCCCGATCATGCAGCAGCTGTTTCAAAGTGCGTCCATCGGTATTGCCTCCTGGGTGCGGATTATACTGGCCGGGATAATCGGGTTTTTGATTGTTGAGGTGGAGAAGAAGTTACGGGCTGGGTGAGTTGATGGGTTGTGGCGGGAAATTGTGGATGTAAAGAGGCAAACCCGAAGATTTGCCTCTTCCTCATACGTTAATGAGCAACTGTCATGAGCAAGCTCATCCCAACTACTTTACACTCTCTGTAGGATAATCAGCACCCTTCCAGGCAAAGATCCCACCAGGGTGACGTAATACCTTGGTGTATCCTGATTTCTTCGCCCACAGGGCACCATTATGGCTCCGGGTGCATTTCACAAAACCGCAATAGACCACAATAGTCGTAACCGTTCACCCCCCTCATTCCACACAAAAAAAGATTGGACAAAAAAAGAAGATCACGATAGTTTAAGGGTCA